>NZ_JAFIMU010000010.1:0-300000 GCF_017302985.1 Corallococcus macrosporus | reverse complement strand
ACCATGGCCTTGGCCCGAGCGGCATCCACCTTGTGGTACTGCTGGGCGAACAGGATGAGCAGCGTCTTGGACGTGAGGGATTCCTTCTTCAGGCCATTCAACTGGATGCGGAAGGGGATGGACGCGCCTTCCGTCTCGCCTGTCTTCTGGACCCGACCGCCGCTCACGGCATGCAGCGCCGTGGAGGGCGTCAGGGGACTGGTGGTCAAAGGTGTGTCGCGATCCAGCCCGGTGAGGTTGGGGCCTCGCGTCACGGGGGCGGAGACAAAGCGGTCCTGGTTCGCGGAGGCCAGCGAGGCGCGCGGCGCCGGAGTCGGCGTGGCCGCGCGGGCGGACGCAGGCTCCGGACGGAGCGGGGTCGGGGCGCGGTAGGTGCTGACTGCGGCGGTGGTGCTTCGGATCCCCATGGTGCTGCGCTCCCCCTTGAGACGGCCCCTGTAAAGGGATGGGACGGCGGGAATTCTCTTGCATTTCCCCGTGGCGCTTCCTTCCGGTGGGGGGAATCGGGTCCACTGGTTCCATGACGAAGAAGACGGCTGCTTCCGATGTGAATCCGACGGGTCTCTCCCGCCGCACGCTGCTCGGGGCCGCGGCGGCGGTGACCGGGGCGCTGGCCGCTCGCGATGCACGCGCCGCCACGCCGGCCTCCGCGCCCGCGCCTGGGGCCTTCGCGCTGGAGGAGGCGACGGTCGCGGAGCTGCGCGCGGGCCTGGAGTCCGGCAAGCACACCGCGCGCGGGCTGACGGAGGCCTACCTCGGGCGCATCCGTGCGCTCGACCGCGCCGGAGACCTGCCGCTGTGCTCGGTCATCGAGGTGAACCCCGACGCGCTCGCGTTGGCCGACGCGCTGGACGCCGAGCGCAAGGCGAAGGGTGCGCGCGGGCCGCTGCACGGCATCCCCGTGCTCATCAAGGACAACATCGGCACGGCGGACAAGATGCAGTCCACCGCGGGCTCGCTCGCGCTGGTGGGCGCCGTGCCTCCGCGGGACGCGTTCATCGTGGAGCGGCTGCGCGCCGCCGGCGCCGTCCTCCTGGGCAAGACGAACCTCAGCGAGTGGGCCAACTTCCGCTCCACGCATTCGATGAGCGGCTGGAGCGCACGCGGCGGCCTGTGCCGCAATCCCTACGCGCTGGACCGGACCCCTTCGGGTTCCAGCTCCGGCTCGGGCGCGGCCACCGCGGCCAACCTCTGCGCCGTGTCGGTGGGCACGGAGACGGACGGCTCCATCGTCTCGCCCTCGTCCGCGTGTTCGTTAGTGGGCTTGAAGCCCACGGTGGGGCTCGTCAGTCGCGCGGGCATCATCCCCATCTCCGCGAGCCAGGACACCGCGGGCCCCATGACGCGCACCGTGGCGGACGCCGCGGCGCTGCTGAGCGTGCTCGCGGGCGAGGACCCACGCGACCCGGCCACCGCCGCGAGCAAGGGCCGCGGCCACGCGGACTACACGAAGTTCCTCGACCTCAAGGGGCTCGAGGGTGCGCGCATCGGTGTGCCACGCGAGCGGTTCTTCGGCTACCACCCGGCCACGGACGCGGTCGTGGAGCGAGCGCTGGAGTTGATGAAGGCGCAAGGGGCCGTGCTGGTGGACCCCGTGACGCTGCCCAACATGGCGAAGCTCGACGAGCCGGAGCTGGAGGTGATGCTGTACGAGTTCAAGGCGGGCCTGGAGGCCTGGTTCGCACAGCTTGGCGAGGGCGCTCCCGTGCGGACGCTGGCGGACCTCATCGCCTTCAACGAGAAGAACCGCGAGCGCGAGATGCCGTACTTCGGCCAGGAGCTGCTGCTCCAGGCGCAGAAGAAGGGGCCGCTGACCGACGCAGCCTACAAGAAGGCGCTCGCGGCGTGCCGCCGGTACTCGCGCGCCGAGGGCCTGGACGCGGTGATGAACAAGCACAAGCTGGATGTGCTCGTGGCGCCGACCCAGGCACCGGCGGGCCCCATCGACCTGGTGCTGGGCGACCACTGGCTGGGCAGCAGCTCCACGCCCGCCGCCGTGTCCGGCTATCCAAGCATCACGGTGCCCGCGGGCGACGTGTACGGGCTGCCGGTGGGTGTGTCATTCATTGGCCGCGCCTGGAGCGAGCCCGTGTTGCTCAAGCTCGCCTACGCCTACGAGCAGGCCTCGCATGCGCGGAAAAAGCCCACCTTCGCCCGGAGCGTGGACCTGCGCGGAGCGTAGGGAACTTCTCGACTCGAAGACCTTGGCCGGGGGCGGGGGACGACCTTCGCGGAGCTCAATCGCTATGGTGACCTCTCCTTTCCCCTGGCCATCCAGGCCACCGAGGTCCCTGATGAAACAGATTGGAATGAGCTCCTCGCTGCTCTGCGTCCTCCTGCTCTGCGCGCCGGGGCTCGCGCTCGCGCAGACCACTGCCTCGCTGTGGAACGGCACCACGGCGCCGTCTCCCGCGCAGCTGGATCCGGACACCACGGCCGTGGAGGTGGGCGTTCGCTTCCAAGCCTCGGCCCCCGGTGTCCTCGACAAGGTGCGCTTCTACCGGGATCCGCTCGTGCCCCTCCCCAGATGCGAGGTGCACGTGTGGAGCGAGAGCGGCGCACTGCTCGCCTCCAGTGTCTGGGTGGGCGAGGGTGGGCCTCATGCGGGTTGGGTGACGCTGGACCTCTATCCAGACATCCCCCTGACGGCGGACACGACGTACGTCGTCTCCTATTTCGCGCCCCAGGGGCGCTACACCGTCACCGAGGACTTCTTCGCCAGCGGCTACAGTGCCGGGGTGCTGTCGGTGCCCGCGGGCGGCGGAGTCTACGCGTACGGGCCGAGCGGCACCTTCCCGACGGAGACGTGGAACCACTCCAACTACTGGGTGGAGCCCCTCGTGAAGATGGCGCCTCCGGAGACGCCGCTGTTCACGCGGGCCTATCCCGGCAACAACGCCGCCGCGGTGCGCTGGGATGCCGCGTCGGGGGCGCAGACGTATTCGGTCCTGCGCGCCACCTCGGAGGCCGGGCCCTACCAGCCGGTCGCATCGGGCCTCACGCGGACGGCCTGGCTGGACACCACCGCCACGAATGGCGTCGCGTATTTCTACCAGGTGCGTGCGTCCAACACGTACGGCACCAGCGCCGCGTCCTACCGGGCCACGGTGACGCCCGCGCCCACCGCCTACAGCCTGTGGCAGAAGCCCGCGCCCTCCGGTGTCCTTGCCTCTGACGACACGGCCGGCGTGGAGCTGGGGGTGCGCTTCAAGAGCGACGTTCCGGGCATCGTCGACGCCGTGCGCTTCTACCGGGACCCGGCCGCGCCGCTGGAGGAGCGCGTGGTGCATCTGTGGGACGCGCAGGGCGTCCTGCTGGCCACGGGCATCTTCGTGGGGGAGGGCGGGCCGGGCAGCGGCTGGCAGACGGTGGACCTGTACCCGGACGTGGCCGTGCAGGAGAACACGGCGTACACCGTGTCGTATTACGCGCCGGCGGGTGGCTACACCGTGGCCTCGCAGGCCTTCGTCATCCCGTATTACGCCCAGCCGCTGCACGTGGAAGCAGACGGTGGCGTCTTCGCCTACGGGCCCGAGGGCACCTTCCCCACGCTGAGCTGGGAGAGCTCCAACTATTGGGTGGAGCCCGTGTTCCGCGTTCGCTGAGCCGTCCTGGCCCGCGTCTACGGCGCCCCGGGCTTGACGTCCGGGGGGCCTGAGAGCGGCAGCTCGACGAAGAAGCGGGCGCCGTCACCCACGGCGCTCCGCACGTGGATGCGGCCCCCGTGCGCCTCGACGATGTGGCGGGCGATATGGAGGCCCAGCCCCAGGCCGCTGACTTCACTCGCGCTGCCGAGCCGCTCGAAGCGCTCGAAGATGCGGTGCTGGTGCTCCGGCGCGATGCCGGGCCCGCGGTCCTCCACCTCCAGCACGGCGTGGCCGTCCCGGGCCGTGAGGCTCACCGTGAGCGGCGTCCCGGGCGCGTACTTGAGGGCGTTGGTCAGCAGGTTCGCGAGCACCTGCTCCAGGCGGATCCGATCCCACCGTCCCACCACCCCGGTCGCGATCCGCAGCGTGAGCGTGTGGCCCGCCGCGATGAGCTGCTGCTCGAAGCGCTCCATCAGGTCGCGCGCGACGTCGCTCAGGTCCACGGGCTCCAGGTGCAATTGCAGCCGGCCCGCGGCGATGCGCGAGATGTCCAGCATGTCATCCACCAGCCGGGCGAGCCGGTCGATGGAGCGCTCCGTCTGCTCCACCATCCGGGTGACGCGCTCGGGGGTGAAGGCCGCCGGGTCGTTGGCGTGGATGCGCTTGCGCATGTGCTGCGACAGCAGCTTCATGGACGTGATGGGCGTGCGCAGCTCGTGCGAGGCGATGGACAGGAAGGTGTCCCGCGACGTGACGGCCTCCTGCACCCGCTGGAAGAGCCGGGCGTTGTCCATGGCCACGGCGGCCTGCGCGGCCAGCCCCGCCACCAGCCGCTCCTCGCGCTCGGTGAAGACGCCGGGCGTGGGGTGGCCGAAGAACAGCCCGCCAATCACCTCTCCGGAGCGCGAGGTCACGGGCACCGCCAGGTAGCTGCGCACCGGGAGGTGGCCTTCGGGCATCCCTTTGCGGGGGGCGTTGTGGCCGTAGCGCGGGTCCTTCGTGATGTCGTCGCTGCGGATGATGCCCTCGCCCTTGAAGGTGGGCGCGAAGACACGGGTCGAGCGCGGCATGGGGAACTTCGCGAAGGCCTCCCGGGGCACACCGCTGAGCGTGTAGAGCATGTAGGCCTCTCCCCGCTCATCCAGCACGTTGTAGAAGAACGCGCCGAACGCGGCCCGGGAGAGCTGGGTGGCGGCGTCCGTCACGCCCTGTACCAGCTTCTCCAGTTGAAGCTCCGCGCCCAGCGCCTGGCCGGTGCTGTTGATGATCTCCAGGTTCTGGAGCGAGTCGTTCTTTTCGATGAGCGTATGGCGCAGGGACTCCTCGAGCTGCCGCTCGGCGGTGATATCCCGCGTGATGCCCTCGAAGTGCCGGGCCTGCCCGGCCGCGTCGTGGAAGACGGAGCCCGTGACGTGCAGCCATTTGATGGCGGCCTCGCTGCCGGGTTGGACCCGGAAGCGCAGCTCGAAGGGCGCCCGCTCCTCCAGCGAGCGCCGCCCCGCGTCCCACACCAGCTCGCGGTCCTCCGGATGGATGCGCTCCCGGAGGAGGGCGGGAGTCACCGCGCCGTCAGGAGGCAGGCCATAGTGCACGCGGCAGATGGCGTCGCAGACGACGTGGGCTTGCGACAGGTCCCGGGACCAACGGCCGATGCCCGCCGCGGCGACCACCTTCTCGGAGCGCTCGTACTCCTCCAGCCGCCGCAGCGCGCGCTGGAGCTGCTCGTCGGAGGAGGGGAGTTCGTGAGGCGGGAGAGGGTCGGGCATTGGTGCCGACCTCACCCAAGCCCCGACCTTGCGTCAATCCCCACATCCCCCCTCTGTCCGGGACTCACTGGGAGTCATTGCGACTGGGACTCCCGGATCAGTCGGAGAAGACTGGTTCGTTCCGCCGGATGCGTTCGAAGAGTTCGTCGTGGTCGATCTCGCCGAGGTCGACGTCGCAAAGGCCGGGCACCAGGAAGGCGGAGGCTTTCGATGCGGCCTCCTCGCCGGAGCGGCCGTTCTCGAAGCGATGCTCCGTGCGGAGCTCTCCGTAGCACGCGACATCGTGATCGTTCTCATCCAGGAAGCGCGTCTCCAGGTTGCCCGCCACGATGAGGCTCTCGTCGTTGTAGACGCCCTGGATGACGTCCCGGACCACCAGGTCGCCCAGGACCAGGAAGTTCCCCGACGTCCGCAGCCCGTGAGCGACACAGCGGCCCAGGACCACGATGGTCGAGTCCGGTCCGCAGTCGTCCAGGAAGCCCTCGACCTCCAGGTCGCCCAGCACGAGGAGGGGACAGGTGACGAGCAGCGAGCCGGGAGCCTTCGCGTTGCCCGTCACGACCGTGGCCTTGGACAGCGACGCCTCCAGCACGGCGTCCACGGGCTCGAGGAGTTCACGCATCACCAAGGCGGCCAGGCCGACGTGCGACACGGGCCCGGGACACAGCGCCTTCGCGAGCGCGGCGGGCGCAAGGGGCGCGTCCTTGGGGAACGCCCTCGCCAGGGTCGTGACCAGGGGCGTGCCCTGATGGGAGAGGGCATCCCGGACGGCACCGTCCAGCCGGGCGAGCGTGGCCTCCGCGCGCGCGAGGAAGTCGTTCTTCGAAAGGAGCATGGGCGCATCTTCGTCTGATTCGCCCGCCAGCGACGGTCGGATTCGTGTCGGGCTGCCTTTGAACCCGACCGTCGGATTGCCGTGCGCGGCGCGCTACGCGTGCGCGGCGCTGGTCGTCGCGGGCGCGGGCGCCGGAGCGTGCGCGGGGTGGACGACCGGCTCCTCCAGGGGCGCGGGGGGCAGGAGGCCCGCTCCCAGGAGCGCACCCTCGAGCGAGCCGTGCATCCGGCCTTCGAGCAGGTGCTGCGAAATCGGCTCGAGCGCGGCCTCCAGGTGGGGCGGCACCTTCACCAGGGCCAGGTGCGCGCTGCGCACGGCGAGGAACTCCGCCAGGTACTGGAGCGTCGCCACACCGGCGGCGTCCACCAGCGACACGCGAGACAGGTCCACGACCACGAGCTTTGCCCAGGGCGGGCCTTCGGCGAGTTCGTAGAGCTTGATGTGGTTGATGAACAGGATGGGCCCGTCCACCCGCGCGACCACCAGGTCCAGCCCCTCCGGGGAGTTGGGCAGCTCCGGGGCCTGCACGTGCAGACCGCGCTGCAGTTGCGACGCATCCGTCACCCGCTGCACCTCCAGCCGCAGGGCGCCATGGCGCCGCACGTAGAGGAGGCTCGCCAGCGCGAGACCGGCCCCGATGCCAGCGAACACGTTGAACACAGCAATGCCCAGCGCGGTGACGAGCACCACGCTCAACGTCGACTTGGACTGATTCCACATGGCAACAAGGCCCTCCAGGTTGAGCAGCCGCACTCCCACGACGAGCAGGATGGCGGTGAGTGCAGCGATAGGGATGCGCGCCACCAGCGACGCGAGAAGCGCCATGGCCACGAAGAGCCAGACGGCATGAAGGACGGAGGCGGCGCGGGTGCGCGCGCCGGCCTGGATGGACGCGCTGGCGCGCACGATGGCGCCCATCACCGGGAAGCCGCCAATCAGGCCGGCCGCCATGTTGGCCAGGCCCTGCGCGATCAGGTCCTGGTCCAGGTCACTGTGGGTGCGCGCCCCCGTGAGCGTGTCCAGCGAGCTGGTCGCGAGCAGCGAGCCGAGCGACGCGAGCAGCGCGAGACCCACGGCCCAGGGCAGCAGCTCCGCGAAGTTCACGCTCTCGAAGGAAGGCAGCGTCGGCATGGGCAGCGAGCGGGGCAGGGCGCCCACCGCGTCGTAGCCCGCCCCCAGGGTGATCATGAGCACGGTGCCCAGCGTCAGCCCCACGAGCACCGCGGGGATGCGCTTGTGCAGCCGGGGCAGGGTCACCATGGCCAGCGCCGTGAGCGCACCGGCGGCGACGCCCAGCCAGCCCACGTGCCCGCCCCAGGTGCGATCCGTCACCAGCGCCACGGCGTTCGTGTGCGTGTCCTCCACCGCGAACAGCCGAGGCAGCTGCGTGTTGAGCAGCAAGAGCCCGATGCCCACCGTGAAGCCCATCACCACCGGCCGGGGGATGAGCCGCGCGAACCGTCCGGCGCGCACGAGCCCCAGCACCACCTGCATGGCACCCGCGAGCACCGTGGCGATGACGAGGCCCGCGGCTCCGTGCGCCGCCACGATGGCCGCGGCCAGGGGCAGCAGCGCCGCCTCCGGGCCGGTGACCTGGTAGCGGCTGCCGCTGAGCAGCCCGCCCACGATGCCGGCCACCACGCCGGAGACGAGCCCCACGCTCGCGGGGAGCCCCGCGGCGGTGGCGAGCGCGACGTTGAGGGGAAGGGCCACACACGCGACGCTCAGGCCGGCGGCCGCATCGGCTGGCAGGCTGCTTGGGTGCACCATCTCGCGCCAGCTGTGGATGAGCTCGCCCGCACGCCGGGTCGAGAAAGGTCGCTTGAAGGGAGCGGTCGTAGAACGCATGGACGACGGCCTCTTTCAGATGCCGTGCCAGCGCTGTCTCCGAGGGGAGCGCGCCGCGGTGTCGGTCCATCCCCCCAGCGCCCCTGTCGGCTGGGACCGACACTGTCGGGACCGACAGACGGCCGTGCGGGTGCTGGCGGACGCTCGTGCGAAGTGTCGGGCCGCGCGCACGGTCGCGCGCTAGATTGCGCGCCATGTTGGTGCTTCGACTGCGCGCCCGGCTCCTGTTGTCCTACGCGGTGGTCACCGCGCTGCTGGTGGCGGCGTTCTCACAGATGGCCGTGGGCCTCATGCACACCCACGAGGTGGTGGCGAGCGTGGGCCAGGAAGAGCTCGCGTCCTTCGAGCGCGAGCAGCGCGTGTACGTCGCGGCCTGGGCGCTGGAGCTCGCGGTGCGCCGTGGCGTGGTGGCCTGCGAGCAGAATGACGGCAGCGCGGCCTCCGTACACCGCGCCGTCGCCGATGCACGCAAGGACCTCCAGAAGGCGCTCGGAGAGGGCACGACGCAGCTCGACGCCAGCTTCCGCGCGAGCGCCCAGGACTACGTGCAGTACGCCCTGCAGCTGGAGCAGGCCGGCACCTGTGAGTCGATGGTGTCGTTCCCCCTGCGGGAGCGACGGCTCCAGCTGGATGAGGTCCTCACCACGGTGTGGTCCGAGCGCACGCGGGACATGCGCCTGGCCATCCAGGCGAAGGAGGACCACGCGCGGTCCATCGGATCGGCGGCGCTGCGCTCGGGCGGGCTCTTCGGCCTGCTGGGCATCGTCGCCGCGGGCGTGCTCGCCCTGTCGCAGGCGCGCGCGGTGTCGAACTCGGTGGCGCTGCTCTCCACGCATGCGCGCCGCATCGGTCAGGGGGACTTCAGCCCGCTGCCCCCACTGCGCGGGCCCGAGGAGCTGCGCGCGCTGTCGCTGGACCTGGACCGCATGCGCGGGCGCCTGGCGGAGCTGGATCAGCTCAAGAGCGCGTTCGTGGCCTCGGTGTCCCACGACCTGCGCACGCCGCTGGCCCGCGTGCGCGAGGCCCTGTCGCTCCTGGGCGATGGCAGCACGGGCCCCCTGACGCCGCAGCAGTCCCGCGTGGTGAAGCTCGCCCAGGCGGCGTGCGAGCGGGAGATCCGCATGGTGACCTCCGTGCTGGACCTGTCGCGCGTGCAGTCCGGCCAGCCGCTGCAGCGCAACGCCGGGGCCTCGGTGGAGCAGATCGTCCAGAACGTCCTCCAGGACCTCGCCTTCGAAGCGGACGAGCGCAAGGTCCAGCTGGTGTACGAACCCGCAGCGAAGCCCGTGCGCGCGCCCATGGACACCGCCCTGGTCGAGCGCGCCCTGTCCAACCTGGTGAGCAACGCCATCGCCGTCTCCAGCGCGGGCAAGACGGTGCGCATCTCGTGTGAGCTGGTGAGCCGCAAGCGCCCTGGCGCCGCCACTTCCGTGTCCGCGGTCCAGCTGTCCGTCGCGGACCAGGGCCCGGGGGTGCCCGCGCACGCGCGCGAGTGGATCTTCCGTCCCTTCGCGAGCCTGGAGGTCGGCGGGCGCCGCAGCACGGGGCTGGGACTGACCATCGCGCGTGAGATGATCACCGCGCACGGCGGCCAGCTGTCGCTCGCGGAGACGTCCGGGCCCGGAGCCACCTTCATCTTCTGGATTCCCCTCGAGGACCCCACGTCCCCTGGAGGCCGCCTTGACGCCTGAAACCCCCGCCCAGCAGCCCCACGTGCTCCTGGTGGACGACGACCTCCAGCTCGCGGAGCTCATGTCCATGCGCATGACCTCCCGCGGCTACCGCGTGACCGTGGAGGGCGAGGGAAAGGCCGCCCTGCGCAGGCTCTCGCAGGAGCGCGTGGACGCGATGGTGCTCGACCTGCGCCTGGAGGACATGGATGGCATGGACGTGCTCCGGGCCGCGCGGCAGCGGGCGCCCGAGCTGTCCGTCATCATGCTCACCGCGCACGGCTCCATCGAGACCGCGGTGCAGGCCATGCAGGAGGGCGCCTACGGCTTCCTCACCAAGCCGTTCCACGACCACGAGCTCATGCAGAAGCTCACGCACGCGCTCGAGCGCTCGGTGCTGCGCCGGGAGGTGGCGGAGCTGCGGCGGCGCATGGGCGAGGACGGCGAGCCCCTGCTCCTGGGCGTCAGCGAGGCCATCTCGCGCGTGCGCGAGGTGATTGCCCGCATCGCCCCCACCGACGCCACCGTCCTGCTCACCGGCGAGAGCGGCACCGGCAAGGAGCTGGCGGCGCGGATGCTCCACGTGCTCTCGCGCCGCAACGCGGAGCGCTTCGTCGCCGTCAACTGCGGCGCGCTTCCGCCGGAGCTGCTGGAGAGCGAGCTGTTCGGACACGTGAAGGGCGCGTTCTCCGGCGCCGTGCGCGAGCGCGAGGGCCTGTTTGGCGCGGCCAACGGCGGCACGCTGTTCCTGGATGAGATTGGCGAGGCGTCCCCGTCCGTGCAGGTGAAGCTCTTGCGCGTGCTGCAGGAGCAGCGGCTCACGCGCGTGGGCGCGGACGTGGAGGAGACCGTGGACGTGCGGGTGGTCGCCGCCACCAACCGGGACCTCTCGGAGGAGGTGGCCGCGAAGCGCTTCCGTCAGGACCTCTACTTCCGGCTGCACGTGGTGCCCATCGAGCTGCCTCCCTTGCGCGAGCGGCTGGAGGACATCCCGCTGCTCGCGCAGCTCTTCCTGGAGCGCACGGCGAACCGCTATGGCCTGCGTCCGCCGCGGCTCGCGCCCGCGACGGTGGAGCTGCTGCAACGCTACGGCTGGCCCGGCAACGTCCGGGAGCTCATCCACGAGATGGAGGCCGCGGTGCTGCTGGCCGGCGCGGACGAGCTGCAACCGCGACACGTGCCCCGCCTGGGTCAGGCGCTGGAGCGCCCTCCGGCCGAGGCCCCGCTGCTGCCGGGCGTTCCCGGTGGGACGGAGGCCTTGCCCTCGCTGCGCGAGGCGCGCGATGCCTTCGAGCGCGCCTACCTCGCGGAGGCCATGCGCCGCAGCAACGGCAGCGTCAGCGCCGCGGCCCGGATGGCCGGGCGCAACCGGAGCGACTTCTACGACCTGCTCAAGCGGCACGGCCTGTCCGCCGCTGACTTCAAGGAAACGTCCGAGGCCGGGGCCACGCGTCCGGCACCGCGCGACCCTTGACAGCATCACTTCACATGGGAACGTGCGCGCCCCTCATGTGAAAGGTCCCGCGTGTCCGCCATCTCCGCCGCCCCTCTCGCCACCCTGGGGGCGCTGCTGCTCGCCGCGTCCCCGGCCCGCGCCCAGGCGACCGAGCCCGAAAAGCCCCCGGAGCCTCCCAGCGTCCAGCTCTCCGAGGAGGGCTACGTCTTCTCCACCGCCGACAAGGCCTTCGTGCTGAAGGTCCGTGGGCAGCTCCAGGGGGACGGCCGCTTCTACGTGGCGGACTCGGACCGGAGCGGCACCAACACGTTCCTCATCCGGCGCCTGCGCCCCTTCCTGGACGGGACGCTGTTCGGCTTCGTGGACTTCCGCCTCATGCCGGACTTCGGTTACACGCAGCCGCTCATCCAGGACGCGTACATCGACCTGCGCCCCGTGGAGTGGCTCCGTCTGCGCGCCGGCCGCTTCAAGACGCCTTTCGGGCTGGAGCTGCTCCAGGCCAACACGGACGTTCCCTTCATCGAACGCTCGCTCACCTTCGACCTGGTCCCCGTCCGCGACGCGGGCCTTCAGTTGCACGGCGACATCGCCGGCGGGCGGCTCCACTACGCGTTCGCGGTGGTCAACGGCGATCCCGACGGCGCCAGCATCGACGTCAACACCGACGACAGCTTCGACCTGGTGGCCCGCGTCTTCGCCCAGCCCTTCAAGGGCGACACGTCCTCCGCGCTCCAGGGCCTGGGCCTGGGCGTCGCCGTCTCCCGGGGCCTCCAGTTCGGCACGCCCTCCGCCACCCCGGCCAACACCGGCCTGGTGCCCCAGCGCAGCACCGGCCAGGAGATCATCTTCAGCTACCTGAACAACGGCACCACCGGACCGACCACCATCGCGAACGGAGAGCACGTGCGGCTCTCGCCCCAGGGCCACTTCTACTGGGGCCCGGTGGGGCTGCTCGCGGAGTACGTCCTGTCGTCACAGGAGGTGAGCGTCGGGGATCAGCGTGCGCGCCTGCGCCACCACGCGTGGCAGGCGTATGCGTCGTATGTGCTGGGCGGGGACGCGTCCTTCACGGGCCCCAAGCCTCACCGGCCGTTCGACCCCAAGACGGGCAAGGGCGGCGCGCTGGAGCTCTCCGTGCGCTACCAGGGCCTGGACCTGGACGACGACGCGTTCCCCCTCTTCGCGGACCCGGCCCGCTCCGTGAGCCGGGCCCGGGGCTTCGGCGTCGCCACGCTCTTCGCCCTCAACCGGCGCGTGCGCGTCTCCCTGAACTACCACCGCACGGGCTACGAGGGTGGGGCTCCGGACGGTGGCGACCGGGAAGCGGAGAACGTCGTGCTGTCCCGCTTCCAGGTCGCGTTCTAGGGCACGGACTCAGGGTTCCGTCTGCGGCTGCAACGTCCAGGTGAAGACGGTGTCGGAGTAGGGGAACGTCCCGGACAGCTCGCCATTGGGCTTGGCGAGCGGCGGGGAGCCCGCGTCCGTGAAGAGGATGTTCCCTGGGACATCCTTCACCGTCCCCCTGCAGTCCGGGCCTCCGCTGACGGCGACATCCACGAAGCGTCCATCCGAGAGCGCCGACGTGTACGAGCGTGAGGCGTGCGACAGCCACCACTGGGTGTCGGGATCCGGTGACTTCAATTCGTTGAAGGGGTTCATCAACATCACCCCGCCCGAGGCGATCAGCGAGTACTTCGTGGGCCCGTGCGTGTACCGGCACCCACCGGACGTGTAGTCGATGTCGAGCGTGAAGTCGCCGGTGGGGGGCATGATCATGAAGGCGCCCAGCCGCTTCGTGTTCGGCAGGTTCGGATGGTCGTAGTCCGCGGTCGCGAAGCCTCCCAGCACCTGGAACTCCACGTTCGTCTCGAGGAGGTGCCTCCCGCCCGACCAGCCCACCCCCACCAGGACCGCCTTCGTGGTGCCCTTGTACTTCCAGCAGCCCACGTTGCTGCGCTTGAGGTAGGGCGTCTTCTGCGCCTTCAGGCTCCCACCGCCATTGGGCTCGAACTTCGCGTTGCTGGTGATGATGATCAGGTCCTGGGCCCGCTGCGACTTCATGTCGCGGCAGAGGCCCACGTATTCGTAATTGCTCCAGTCCTCCTCGTGCCACGTCCCGCTCGCGTCGTTCCAGAGCGCGAGCACCTTCACCGGCTCCTTCGACTCGGTGATGTTCTTGAACCACCCGTTGTGGAAGATCATCGAGCGGGTGTTCGGGTCGCTGAACGTGAAGTGCTCGTAGTGGCTGGACAGGTTCTTCAGCTCGTCGTGGAGGTCTTCCTTGAGCTCGGGCGCGCCGGCCAGGTCGCCCTTGATCGCGTGGAACTTCACCTTCTCCTTGAGCTGGTCCCACTTCGCGAAGGAGTCCGCCTTGGCGTCGATGGGCGCCTGGTTCCAGAGCACCTTCGCGAACTCCGGCCAGACCTTCTCCAGCTTGCCGGGGACGACAGCGTCCACCGCGGTGAGGCTGGAGGTCTCCGTGGTCAGCTTCTCCAGCGCCGCCACCACGACGTTCGGGCCGTGCTTCTTCGCCAGGAACTGGAAGAAGAGATAGGCGCCATAGTCGCGCGCCGCCTTGCTGCCCGCGGCCGCCGAGGTGCAGTGCCCCTCGGAGCGATCCTCCAGCGGCAGGTCCGGGCTGCTCATGAAGCAGTTGGCGTAGTCATGCTCCAGCTGCGGCTGCTGCCCATACACATGGTCGATGGCCCAGTTCGCGGTCGCATCGCGGATCCATCCGTAGTCGCGCTGCCAGGCCTTCGTCTTGTAGGACCACTGGATGGCGTGCATCAGCTCGTGCGTCGCCGCGGCCTTGAGGTCGTCACCGGTGAGCCCATCCCACAGCAGGATGTAGGTGGGTGCCTGCGTGTTGGCCAGTTGGTCCGGGAGGGTCAGGCCCCGGCCGGCCATGTTGGGGGTCAGGTAGATGTCGAGCTGCGGGCTTCCTCCGTTGCAGCCCGCGTTGGCCTCGTCGGTGAGGGGCGCCTTGAGGCCCAGCGCCATCAGCTTCGGCCAGATCTCCTTTTCCATCGCCTCGTCGAGGAGGACAGCCTGCTCGCGCTGTCCCGGGACGGTGTACTGGTACCAGACCTTCACCTTCGAGAAGGACTTGGAAGGGGAGTCCCACCTGTCCGTGCTGGGCCTGCAGGTAGGCCGCCCCATGCTGCGAAGCCGGGCGTCGGGAAGGGGCGCGTTGAGCCAGCTCCCCGGGTCGTCTGGACGCAGCAGGTACATCCCGAGCGCCTCCTGCATCGGCGCGGAGAGGTCGTCGAAGCGTGAGTGCAGGTCTTCCAGCGGGGTGACGTCGAAGCCCGGCTCGACGCGGGCCTTGTACTGGAGGGGCAGCCGGGGATCGCTGAACGCGGCGTACACCCGGTAGGCCAGCAGCTCCTCGTCGTTGATGATGCCTGACTCGTGCGCGGACGTCAGGACCTCGTCGCTCGACGGAAGGGACGCGTCGCCCGGCATCACGACGACCGACAGGGTCGTGCTCACCGAACCCACCCTGGCGGTGATGACAGTGCCGCCAGGGGCTACGCCGGTCACCCGGCCGTCGGCCACGGTGGCGTACTCGGGCAGGTAGGAGGACCAGGTCACCTGGACGTTCTTGAGCGTCTGGCCGCTCTCATCGAGCGCCTGCGCGGCCAGGGTCAGCGTCTCGCCCACCAGGAGCGTCGCCCCGTTCGGGGTGAGGGTGAGCGCGGCGACCTTGCCGCTGTCGTCGTCCTCCCCGGGCTTCGGATCCGGTTCAGTGGAAGAGCAGGCGAGAACGAACGTGAGCAGGCACAGCGCGAGCCGGCGGGCTCCATGAAACACAGGCATGGGTCAGGCCTCAAGGTGTCGATCCGCAGGGTGCGGGCCACACCGAAGTTTTATCGTCATGATTCCGGACGGAGTTTCCCCAAATCAACAAAATATCCATCCGTGATTTGATGACTGTCGTTGCCTGGGAATCCACAGTGGCCTGGCAGGCAACAAGGCCCTGTCCGAGGGTTAGAGGAATCTGCGGATCCGTCGGTTCATGTCCTGCTGGTAGGGAAGGAGCTCTTCGCTTTTGTACTGGAAGAGGAAGGGCTCCATCAGGCGTGCCAGCGCGCGATACTGGGGAGGGATGGCCTCCCGCTCTGTGTCGATGAGCGCTGGCCATTCGTCCAGGGTGACGAGAACACGGTCCCCGTCCATGGGGAGCAGGGAGACCTCCGGAAAGGAAAGCGCGTTCCGGAGCGCGTCGATGCCACCCATTTGTCCCAACAGGGGCTGACCCAGAAAGGTAAGCCATGTGGGACTCAGCGCCTGCGTACCGATGAGCGAGCTATAGGTGCTGGCGTGGTAGAGGTCCAGACTGGGGTATCGATTGAGGAGCGCCTCGAGAAGGTGCCCATCCCCCGAAGACCAGTAGCCATGGGGCGAGACAATGGCGGGACTGACGTATCCGAAGTTGAAAGGCAATTCCTCCGCCAGCTCAAGGGCCAATGCGCGCATCCGGAGTGCGCCATGTTCCCGCAGGTCCTGGGTCGGGAATGCGAATGAAACGGATGTGGTCGGATCCTTGTAGAGGGGATCGCCTGGCCGCCGCCCATAGTACTCGAACTGGTAGCTTCCCGCCTCGCTAGGGCTCTCCGACAACTCGATCGCCCAGGCGCCGTTCCATGGAGGTTCAAGCAGGTACTGACGGATCTGCTCCCAGCCCATATCATCCAATGGGGCCATGTCTCCCTCGTCCGAGACGTACCAATTCAAGGTTTTGGGCGGGATGACCTGGAGATAGCGCTGGAGGGAGCGCCAGATGGCAGGCGCGACTTCTTCAGGGGAGGTGTTGAGGTAGAAGGAGATGACGAGGCCGTCCTGCGCGGCCAGCCAACCACCTTTGTCTCGAAGCTGAATGGAGGGAGGGGCTTCCTTCATGGGGCCCACACTCCTCTCTGTGGCGAGATGAGCAAAGGCTTTCCGCCCAACGCGGCTTCGTAGACGGTGCGCTGGTTGCTTCTGAAATAAGGGCTCCCTGGGCCATACGAGGCCCACTGTGGCTGGTTGCTGGCCGGGCACGGGAATTTGAAGTCCAGCGTGAGTATGGACTTCAGCAAGTTGCGGTCGCCGTGCAGGACGATGTCCGGCTTGATGGTCCCCCGGAGTTCGTCGGTGCAGCCATCAGCGATGAGCTGCGCTTCCTTCTGCTTGCTGAGGGTCTCCACCATCCGGGCATGCGGGTAGTAGCGGTAGCGTTGCTCGATGCTGAAGGGCGCTGGCCACAGCCTCCTCAGCACCTCCTCGGCGCACTGAAGTGCAAGCACGTGCTTCTGCTTGCCCAGGAACATGGCTCGGGTCACGGCATTGCCGCAGCGGTCCTTCTCAACGACTTCAGCGCACTCCTGCCGCGTCAGAGGTCGGTCTTGGAAGTAGCGCGCATTCCCCACCTGCTCGGCTTGCACCGCGCATGCGGCGAGTTGCTTTTCGAGTTCCCCCTCATCGTGGTCCTGTTGCATCAGTGCGAGGATGGCCGGTGGAATGGCGCGGAGCAGGCGGGACGCTGCGGCCCGGGTGGCGGACGCGGCGGCCTGCTCCGCCACATACGCCGCATACCGTGCCCGTGCGGCCGTGTCCGTATCCACGAACCCCAACTCCCCATGCCGGGAATGCCGTGAACCACCAGCACAAGCCGTCAGCAGGGCACAGGCCATCCAGAGACTCGTCACGGGACGCATGCGCCGGATTCTATCCGACGCCATGCCGTCATACGCTCCCAAGCGGGCCCACGGCGGGCCCTTGGTCCAGGGGAGGCAATCGGCAGGGCGTCATTGATCGGAGAGTTCCACCCGCTCCTCGCAGGTGCGCGCACCCGGCCTGCCCTGGCCCGTGTCGGCCTTCGCCTGATTCACTCACTTTCGAAGTGCCGTCTCGGTCAGGTCCAGGCCCCGCGCCACCGACTCGCCTTCCTCCAGCACCAGCAGCTTCACAGCCCCAGTCTTGAACTCCGGGCGGAACCTACGCCGCTGCCGCCTCTGCTTCTTCTCGCTCTCCGGCATCGAACACCCTTCCATCATATCGTGGGTGTCCACGGAAGCAGGGGACTCTCATGCACCATCAACACGGGGCTGCCTCTTCCGATACATCTGACCGAGTAGTGTTAGCGTGCGCCCCAGTTGAGGTGGTAGCGGCGTTGGTTCGCGAGGGCAGGGGTAATGCCAGCTTGGTAAACATAGACGCGAAAGCCAGTGGCCGTGGGGAAGTAGATGGCCGAGGCACCATTGAGTGACCAGTGGTCCGTGTCACCACCAATGGACGTGATGTATCGCGGCGTTGACAAGAAACCGCAGAACGACGTGTTCACATCCAAATACATCGAGCCCGTTCCGTAGGGTTGCCAGTTCGTCGCCCCTGGAGGGGTCTGTGCAGTGCACAAGTACGGCTGATACACGCCAGGAGGCGTGGCCTGCCAGTTGAGGTGATAGCGTCGTTGGTTGGCAAGGGCAGGGGTGATGCCAGACTGGGAAACGTAGACACGAAAGCCGGTGGCTGTGGGGAAGTAGATGGCCGAGGCACCGTTGAGCGACCAGTGGTCCGTGTCACCACCAATGGACGTGGTGTACCGTGGCGTTGACGAGAAACCGCAGTACGATGTGTTCACATCCAGGTACATCGTACCCGTTCCGTAGGGTTGCCAGTTCGTCGCTCCTGGAGGGGTCTGCCCCGCACACAGCGATGGCAGTCGCAGGCCGTTCGGCAGAGCCTGCCAGTTGAGGTGGTAGCCGAGCTGGTTGGCGAGAGAAGGGTTAATTCCGCCCTGGGAGACGTAAACGCGGAAGCCGGTGGCCGTGGGGAAGTAGATGGCCGAAGCACCGCTGACCGACCAGTGGTTGGAGTCACCGCCGATGGACGCGAAGTAGCGAGGTGTCGACAAGAAGCCGCAACCTGATGTGTTCACATCCAGGTACATCGTGCCCGCTCCGCCCGCGTCATAGGGTTGCCAGTTCGTCGCCCCTCGAGGCGTCTGGCCGGTGCACGCGATTGAATTGTAATTGCCGTTGAGCAGTCGGTTGATGGCTTGTCTAAGGTCGGGGAGCGGGCCGATGGCCTTGCTTGATGCGGCCTGTGGCGTTCCGGTCTCCGCGAGGATTCGCCGCATTGTTCGCGGCTCGATGAACCCACGGCCACTGGAGATCGAGATGCCTTGGAGGCTGGCAACGGCGCCGGTCACGATGGGCGCCGCGCTTGAGGTGCCGCTGAAAGTGGACGTGTAGTGCTGGTCCTCGTCGTAGACGAAGCCGTAGTCGAAAAGGCGACCATCACCACCCAGCGTCGTCACATTCTGGCCCCATCCGTGAACGTCCACTCGACTGCCGTAATTGGTCCAGCACATGGGTTCCCGCGTGTTGGCGGTGCTGGCGCCCACGAGGATTGCGCCCGAGTCACGCACGTTGCGGTTGAATGCGTTGCCAAATCCGGCCTCGTCCAAGCTGACACCGCCGTTGCCGGCGGCTTCCACCACCGTGACGCCGTTGGCGGTCGCTGTGGCGATGGCATCGTAATTGGATTGCAACCACTCTAGTGGGACGAAATTGCAATCGGACCCGTTGCAGCCACACGTCGCGCGGATCACCGGACCCGGATACTGCAGTTCGATAAGGACGACGCCGCCACGTCCTACCGCAGCCGCAGCGCTGGCAATGGAGGACGCCGAGTGCTGCCCCCAGGCCGACGCCACGCCCGCCGTCGCACCATGCGCGATGCCCGTCACTCCATAGCCATTGGCCACGCCCACGATTACACCCAGTACTGCGGTGCCGTGGGCGCTATCCGGGTACAGCGTGCCAATCTGCGTGAAGAGGTTTGGCATGTCCTCGTGGGTGGTGCGCCATCCATTCTCGACGTCTACAATGCGCACGCCGGAACCATTGCCACCAGGCACAGTCCATGCGTACCGCGCGTCAATACCGCTGGGCGCAGCATTCAGGTATCCCTGGAGACTTTCGTACATGGGAGTGACTGGGGGGAGGTCTGCTGCTGTCAGCAGACTCCGCACGGTGTCGCTCAACCCAAAGTCCACCATGGCAGGCACCGGGCGAGGCTCGGCGTACGCCACCTCAATGCTGTCCATCGCATTGAGTTCTTTCACCAACTGCGCAACAGAGCCTGCGGATGTGCCGGGAAGCAGTGGCACCTCGAAATATAGGTTGAGGTCTGCGAGTTGCTGGCCACCCCGCTCCTCGCCGGTGCGCTTCCGCTCGTTCAACACCGACTCCGCATCCGTGAACAGCCGGCCCGGCGCGCCGATGCGGGGCACACGCTCCAGCACAGCAAGCGCCGCAGTCAGGTCTGCCCCCAGCCTCACGTCCGTCAAGCCCCGCCTCACCATGCGCGCGCGCTCGACAGACTCGCGCTCCTCAGCGAGCACTACGAAACGGCCACCACGCAGTCGCACCCGCGTGCCCTCGTGAAACTTCACCACCAACCGCTCCACCACCACGTCCCCAACCAGGGCGCTCTGCAGCTTGCTCGCGGGAGCCCGTTCCTTCAATGCGCTAGGCGCTGCCTCCGCGAGCGAAGCCGTCAGCAGTCCTAGCGCGAGTGCGAGAGTTCTTGTGCATGTAGTTCCAGGTAGGTTGCGTTGTCTCATTTGAGTGCACCTTGGCTGGTAGGGCAATGTAAAGCCTAATAAATGTCAGGACAGAGTCGGCGGAGAAGCATAGCGCAGCAGCCAAGGAGGAGGAATCCGAAATGGACGTCGTCCCTGGGCTCGTTGCGGACGCAAAGACGGCGCAAGAAATTCTTTCAAGCCAGCGTGCGCTCAACGACCCAGCGGTAGCGTCCGAGCCTTTCCTTGGGCTCGACACCCGGGCGCGCGATGCGGGCGGTAGTGCTGCGCAGGCGAAGCCCACTCCGATTTTTCCCGGAGGCGTAGGCCTTGTCGGCGCGCAATTTCGTCGGCCGCAGGCGTCGCTGGCTCTGGCAGGCAGGAGGACCAAGTGACCTCGATGTTCTTGAGCGTGTGGCCGCTGTCATCGAGCGCCTGCGCGGCGAGGGTCAGCGTCTCGCCCACCGGGAGCGTCGCCCCGTTCGGTGTGAGGGTGCGCGCGGCGACCTTACCGCTGTCGTCATCCTCCCCAGGCGTTGAATCCAGCTCAGTGGAACCGCAGGCGAGAACGAACGTGAGCAGGCAAAGTGCGAGCCGGCGGGCTCCATGAAACACAGGCATGGGTCAGGCCTCGATGTGTCGATCAGCAGGGTGCGGGCCACGCCGAAGCTTCATTGGAATGGCTCCGGTGGAGTTTCCCGAAGCCAACAAGGAGTAGCTCTCGTTGAGTCGATGGCTGTCATTGTCTGAGAAGCCACAGTGGCTTGGCAGGCAACAACGTCGCCGGAGCCAAGGCACCGGGTCGAATTACGGCCACCTTCAGCGGTTGATCTCGCAGGTGGTGTGGATGTCGGAGGCGGTCGATGTCTGGCCTCAGCTGAGCCAGTACCCGCAGTCGCATCCGCGCTCGCCGATGATCGTCGTGCGGGCGGCGTTGTAGTAGGTCCTGACGCTGGTCACGCTGCTGGCGCAGTCCGGGAGCGGCGCCTCCTGCGAGGCCAGGTCCGGCGCCTCCTCCTGCTCCATGGGACCGCCACAGCCCACCGCCAACGCCAGCAAACCGCCAATCAGGAACGTGCGCATGCATCCTCCGTGAGGGTTGTCGCGCAATCATGCCCCGGGTGGTGTGTCTGTCTTTTGAATCCTGGGTGACTGATTGTGGTGCTGCCGTCGTCAACGGGCCTTGCGGCGCTGCTTGGCCAGTTGCGCGTTGAAGTCGCGCTCGGAGGCATCCGCGTAGGCCATGCAGCTCATCGCCTTGGCGCCGGCCGCCGCTCCGGCTGCGTAGTTCCAGCCACTCGAGCCCGGATGCGGGGTCAGCAGCACGTCGCAGGGCAGGGCGCGCACGGTGGCGAAGCTGCGCCGGTAGTCCTCGACGATGCGTGGATAACGCGGGTTGGCCAGCAGCTGATAGCCGGGCGCGGTCAGGCTGTCCGCGTAGGCAAGGCGTACCGGCTTGCCGTCCCGGGTGTCGTTCCACGTCCAGCCGATGCTGCCCGGCGTATGCCCTGGCATGAAGTGCGCGGTGAACTCGACGCCGCCTTGCGAGACGACCTCGCCGTCCATGACCACGCGGTCCACCACGACGGGCGGGAAGGTGATGTCGTCACCGAAGTGCAGGTCGTCGCTGCCCCCACGCGCCAGCATCACCGCGGACATGGCGCTGGCCACGACCCGCGCGCCGGTGCGGCGCTTCAGCGCGGCGAAGGGGCCGGCGTGGTCGGCGTGTGCGTGGCTGCTCAGCAGCAGGCGCAGGTCCTGCGGCGCGAAGCCACGGCGCTTCAGGTTGGACAGCAGATGGTCGGCCATCTGGGGCATGCCGCCATCGAGCAGCACGAGGCCGTCCTGGGTCTCCACCAGCAGGGCGGTCAGCTCCTGGGTGCCGATCTGCCAGGTGTGGTCGGCGATGCGCAGAGGCTCCATGGGCTGGAGCCAGGTCGCATCCACGGTATAGGCCTCCAGCTGCGGAAGAGGCGGCGGCGCGGCGAGGGCGGAGGTGGAGTGCAGCAGGGTCGCGGCGAGGGCGCTGGCGAAGGTCTGGAGGCGCATGGCGCCGGCATCCTAGCCCCGCTGCCACCCCTTGAGCTTCGCGTAGAGCGAGCTGCGGGAGATGCCCAGCTTCGCCGCCGCGCGCTCCACGTGGCCGCCCTCGCGCGCCAGCACGCGTTCGATGTGCCGGTGCTCCAGCTCCTCCAGCGTCAGGTCATCGCCCAGGGGCTGCTCCTCCGCGGGGAGGAGGGACTCGAAGCGCAGGGCGCTGCGCGACAGGCGGGCGGTGCCGGACAGCAGCACCGCGCGCTCCAGCACGTTGCGCAGCTCGCGGATGTTGCCCGGCCAGGCGTAGGCCATCAGGGCCCGCTCCGCG
The DNA here is from genome assembly GCF_017302985.1 of Corallococcus macrosporus. Taxonomy (NCBI): domain Bacteria; kingdom Pseudomonadati; phylum Myxococcota; class Myxococcia; order Myxococcales; family Myxococcaceae; genus Corallococcus; species Corallococcus macrosporus. Next base: position 277,904 of record NZ_JAFIMU010000010.1, on the reverse strand, counting down.
TCGGGCTCCAGCTCCACCTGGCCCCGGCCCCGGTGCGCGCCCATCTCCGCGAGGAAGTGGCGCGCGAGCACCGGCACGTCCTCCGCGCGCTCGCGCAGGGGCGGCACGTGGAGGATGAGCGTGCTGATGCGGAAGTACAGGTCGCTGCGGAAGCGCTTCTCCCGCGCGGCCACCTGCAGGTCCTGATGCGTGGCGGCGACGAGCCGCACGTCCACGCGCCGGTCCTTCACGTCGCCCAGGCGCCGGAAGCGCTTCTCCTCCAGCACCTTGAGCAGCTTGGGCTGGACGGCCACGTCCATGTCGCCAATCTCATCCAGGAACAGCGTGCCCCGGTCCGCCACCTCCAGCAGGCCCTGCTTCGCGGCCACCGCGCTGGTGAAGGCGCCCTTCTCGTGGCCGAACAACTCCGAGTCCAGCAGGTCCTTGGACAGCGCGGCGCAGTTGAGGTCCACGAACGGGGCGTCCTTGCGCGGCCCACCTTCGTGCAGCCAGCGCGCGAGCACGCTCTTGCCGCTGCCCGTCTCGCCGGTGACGAGCACCGGGCTGTCGCTGTCCCGCACGCGCTCCGCTTCGTCGCGCAGCGCGCGGATGGCGGGGCTGTTGCCCAGGAAGGGGTCCACCTGGGTGCGCGCCGTGCGCGAGCGATCCGCGGCCAGCCGTTGCCGCTCGCGCCGCTGGGCCACGAGCCGCTCCAGCACCACCTTGAGCACCGCCAATTCCAGCGGCTTGGTGAGGAACTGCTCGGCGCCTTCCTTCACCGCCTGCACCGCCAGCTCGATGGAGCCGTGCCCGGTCAGCACCACCAGGGGCACCGCCGCGTCCAGCTCCTTGAGCCGGGGCAGCAGCTCCAGCGCGGTGCCGTCCGGCAGCCGGTAGTCGATGACGGCCACGTCGGGCCGGTGCGTGCGGAAGCCCTCCTGGGCCTCCGCCACGCTGGTGGCTTCGTCCACGTCGAAGCCGTGCTGTGTGAGGTAGCCCTTCATGCCCAGCCGGACGCCGGGCTCGTCGTCCACGAGCAGGATGCGGGTGCGCGTCATGATACCTGTGACTTCGGATGGGGCCCGGCGATCACAGCCGGGGACAGGGCGGGCAGCAGGATGGTCACCTCGGCTCCTCCCTGGGGATGGTTGGACAGGCGGATGCGGCCCTGGTGCTCCTCCAGGATGCGCTGGACGATGGACAGCCCCAGGCCGGTGCCTCCGCGGCGCTTGCTGAAGAAGGGCTCGAAGACGTGGGGCAGGTCCTCGCTCTTGAAGCCGGGCCCTCCGTCGTGGACGGTGCAACGCACCCACGGGCGGCCCGCCTCCTCCACGGCCTCCGCCGTCACGTGCACGGTCGAGCCCTGGGGAGAGTGCTGCACGGCGTTCTCCACCACGTTGCGGAAGACGTGGAACAGGCGGCGCGCGTCCATGCGCACCGGAGGCAGCGCGTCCGACAGCTCGCGCGTGAGCGTCACGGAGGCCTTGTCGCCGGGAAGCTGGCAGGCCGACAGGGCCTCGGCGACCACCGGGCCCACCGCGCCGTCCGTCCACTCGCCGCGCGTGGGACGGCCGTACTCGAACAGCTCCTGGGTGAGGTGCGTGAGCCGGCGCACCTCGCCGCGCAGCACGTCCAGATAGGGCTTCAGCTCCGGCTGCGCGCCGTAGGTGGCCTCCACCGCGTCCACGACGGCGGAGATGGAGAAGAGGGGGTTGCGCACCTCGTGCGCCACGCCCGCGACGATGGCGCCCATGGCGGCCATCGTTTCACTGCGGCGCACGTGGGCCTGCAGCTCCAGGAGCCGCGTCACTTCCGTGGCCACCAGGATGATGCGCGGATCCTCGCTGGCCTGCTCATCCACCCAGGCGGCCGCCAGCTCCCAGGTGCGCCCGGACTCCGCGTCCTGCACCTGGCGGCTGGTGCTGCCGTGCGTCGCGCGCAACTCCTCCACCAGCGGCCCCGCGCTGGACCAGGGCGGGGCCCCGGAGGTCGAGGACAGCGGCTGGCCGGAGGGGTCCGCCTCCCGGAAGAGCAAGCGGGCGGCGTCGTTGAGCCGGTGGATGATGCCGTCCGCGCTCAGCACCAGCAGCGGCGAGGACACCGCGTCGAAGGTGCGGCGCCACTCCGTCGCGGAGCGGCGGAAGCTGTCGTTCAATCGCTGACGCAGGTCCTCCGCGAGGCGCCGGTCGGTGATGTCGGTGACGACGCAGCCCAGGTGCACGCCGCCCCGGTCGTCCAGGCCGGAGGCCGCGGCGCGGCTGCGCACCCAGCGCACGCGCCCGTCCGCGCAGATGATGCGGTGCTCGATCTCCACCTCCGTGCTCGGGGCCAGGGCCAGGGACTCGATGCACTCGCGGTAGCGCGTGCGGTCCTCGGGGTGGATCATCTCCGCCCACAGCGGCGAGGGTGTGCCCTCCGGACCGCCGCCGGTGAAGGCGCTGGGCGGGTAGCCGGTGGTGCGCTCGATGACGGGCGTGCAGTAGAAGTCACGCAATACGCCGTCCCGCAGCTTCCCACCCCACAGGTAGTCCGGCAGCGACCGGGTGAGCACGTCCAGGCGCCCGTCCTGCTCCTGGAGGGACGCCTCCGCGCGCATCCGCTCCGTCACCTCCGACAGGGACGCGATGACGCCCAGCACCGCGCCGCCCGCGCCGCGCACGCGCGAGTAGCTGCCAAACCAGAAGCGCGTCTCGCCGGGGGCCGCGGGCGTCTCCACCTGGAGGCTGAGATCCTGCAGGGACGCGTCCGACTCCAGCGCGCGGGCGAGCCGGGGCGCCAGCACGGTGCCCAGCGCGGGCAGCACCTCCGAGACATGGCGGCCCAGGTGCGCCTGCGCGGGCAGGCCGTTCATCGCGGCCAGCGCGGCGTTGACGTGCACGTACTTCAGGTCGCGGTCGTAGAACGCGAAGCCCACCGGCGTGATGTCCATGACCGCGTCGCGCAGCGCCCGCGCGTCGTCCGACTGTTCGCGCAAGCGGATGCACTCGCGCTCGTTCCGGGCCAGGGCTCGAAGGGCGGCCCATGCGCCTGCCGCCGCCAGTACGAACGCGCCCGCCGCCAGCACCGCGACGCGAGGCCCCGGTGCCAGGCTCCCGCTCCACGCCCCCACCAGCGCCATGAGCACCGCGCACGCCGTGGCGGCGGCGATGATCCGCAGGAGTGGAGGAGAAGAGGACGAGGCCATGGCGCGCGGGGAGCGCGCCTCACTCTACGATTCCCCGCATCGGCTTGCATCGCCGGCCGGGCGCGGCCATCGCGGGCATTGAACAAAGGTCCAGGGAGGACCCCGAAGCCCTCCCTGCCGGTGAACCCGATGGAACGCCCGGTGCGCGGAACCTGTGGAAACCCCCGAGCCGCGCGGACGGGAGCAATCTCAGACAGCCGGCCCCGCGATGATGTCCGGCGGTCCCGGACGGTTCGGATCATGCGCGGGTGGATCCTGGATGCCCGGCTTGATTTCGGGGTCCTGCAAGGGCGGAGGCGGTTCCCGGCGCTGGGGCTCGCCCGGCGGCGGATCCTTCTCCGGCACGGACGGCCGGGGCGGTTCGATCTCAGGCGTGGGCTTCGGCTCCGGCTCCTTCACCGGCTTCGCGGGAGGGTTCGTCTGTGGATTCGTCGGCATGGACCTTCACACTGCGCACGCCGTCCTCCCAGGGAACCGCCACGCCCTCGTCGCCGTCAGCGGGTGCGTGGTTTTCGACAGGTGCCCCGGCGTCCCGGCGGCGGGAGTGGGCCCAGACCTCCACCACGGGCTCGATGCGCGGGGTGAGCTGGAGCATGGAGCTGGGGAAGCAGCGCGCCGGCAGCCGCGCGAAGAGCTGGCGCACGGCCTCCGCCTCCCGCGCGCTGGCCACGGCGACGTGTGGCCGGACGATGAGGTCGGTGAACTGGGCGGCCTGATCCGGCCTCCCGCTCACCAGCCGGGCCGTCGCGCAGCTCTGGTAGAAGAGCACCCCCACGCCTGCTTCCCGGGCCCCGTCCAGGAACGCGTGCAGGGTGCGCCCCTCCACCGCGCCCACCAGCAGCGCCTCCGGGTCCCAGCGCCCATCTCCGGGGCCGCCAGCCAGGTCATTCATCGGGCGGCCAATCGGCACGGGGGGCGCATGGTCGCTCGTCAGCACGGCGGCCCGCTCACCCTGCCAGTAGAGGCGCGTTTCGTACTCGGTGATGGAAGCGGAGGTCATCAGGCATGTCCTCGGTCGGGGTATGCGCAATGCGCTTTCAACACGCATGCCGCGGCAATGCTTCACATTCCGCAGGGCATTGCCCTTGAGTACGAGTCCCCCCAGGTAGGACGGTGATCGCGAGGCCACATGCGCCCTGGCCCGGGATGCGGCCGCCCGGCAACAGCCCTTTTGGACGATTTCGCCTCCGCCGTCCCTGCTCCACATCCAGCGCCTCAATGCCTGACATGGGGGGACGGCATGGGTTCGATGCGACGCGGTGGTGGGGTGCGGTGTGCGTTGACTGTATGGCTTTGCGAGGGCTTCCAGGGCCGCACGGCCGCTTGAACCATGTCCATGCAAGAACGACGTGAGGCATCGATGGCCGAAGCGTATGCAAGTCAGCTCATCCAGGCCCCCGCGGACGTGGTCTGGGACCGGGTGGGAGGCTTTGACAGCCTTCCGCGCTGGCACCCGGGCGTCGTCTCCAGCGAGCGGGTGACGCGCCCCGAGACCGGGCCCGGCCCCCTGCGCCGGCTCACCACGCGCGACGGCGAGGTGTACCTGGAGGCGAGGCTGGAGCACGACCCGCACGCGCGCAGCTATGCGTACACGCTGGTGGAGGGGCCGCTGCCCGTGCGCGACCACCTGGCGAAGCTGCGGGTGACGCCGGTGACGGCGACCGGACAGACCTTCGTCGAGTGGTCCGCGACGTTCAGCCTGGCGCCCGGCCACGAGGGCGAGGCGGCGGCGGTGTGTCAGTGGCTGCGCGAGGAGTTCTTCGCGCGGGGCCTGCGGGGGCTGGCGCACACCTTCCTGCCGCCTCCGCCCCGGGTGTCCGCGCCGGAGCTGGAGTGGCGGCGCTGAAGGGCGCTCACAGCCGCTGGAGGAAGCGCAGCAGGTCCTGCTTCTGCGCCGGGGTGAGGGACTCCGGCGGTCCGCCCGGGAACTCGGGCGGGTGCAGCGGCAGGCCCACGGTGGGGATGCCCGGGAGGATGAAGCGGCTGTAGGTGTCCACCGTGTCCAGGAGCGTGGCGTGGCTGTTGTCGTGGAAGTAGGGCGCGGTGCGGGCAATGCCTCGCAGTGACGGCACGTCGAAGGCCTCGAACTCCGCGGGGTCGCCGCTGATCAACGCGCGGCCGGGGTCGGTGGAGTACCACTGGGCCGCCAGCGCGGGGCCGGTGATGGGCGCGCCGTTCTCATCCAGGGCGGGGTTGATGTCGTCCGGGTCGCCGCTCGCCGTGACGGGGATGGGGGGCAGGTCGGTGACGCGGTGCTGGCGCGTGCCGTCCGTGTAGAAGCGGAAGCGGTACTGGGGGAAGTCCACGGACGTGTTGAAGAGGGGCACGACGCCGCGCTGTCCCAGGTAGGTCATGTACGCGTAGCCCGCGTTGAGGAACTCGCTGTGGGGGCGGGGGACGCGGACGGGCTCGGGCCGGCCGCCGGGCGTGACGGTGAACTGGATGTTGCCGTCGGGCTTGAGGGCGTAGAAGAGGGCGTCGTGCGTGGCGCGGTTCACGACGCGGTTGCGGGTGCGGTCGCCGTGGCAGGCCTCGCAGGCCAGGTTGTAGACGTCGCGTCCGCGCCGCTCGGAGGCGTCGAGCAGGAGCAGGGCGTCCGGATCCGGGATGGCGCTCAGCGGCCAGCCCTGCTCCAGCAGCTCCGACACGAAGCGGGCGCGCGGGGAGCTGAAGACGCTGCGCTCGAACGCGGCGATGCGCTGGAGCACGGGGCGCGGCACGGTCCCGCCCTCGCTGTGGCTGGTGACGGCGCTCTGGGCCTGGGTGACGAGGTCCGTCTCGCGGCCGTCGGCCTGGAAGGGGCCGGAGAAACCGGTGTCGGCGATGCTCGGCACGGCGCGCCAGACGGCCACCTTGCGGTCCGGTGAGGTGATGACGTTCCCCTGCACGTCGATGACGTCCATGTTCGCGGGGAGGGGGAGCACCACGCGCACCAGTCCCTTCTTCAGGTGCTCGTAGGTGGGCACGGGGGCGGCGGGGTCATCCGCGTCGATGCGGTTGAACAGCGGATCCGCGGGGTTCCGGGCCCAGAGTGCCTCCACGTGCGAGGGCGTGAGCGCGGTGTTGTCCGAGAGCACGTGGCACGTCGCGCACGAGCGCCCGTTGGAGCCGGGCAGGGCCTCCTGGAAGTGCTTCCTGCCGGCCACCGCCTGCCCCGGGGACACCAGCTCCGCCTGGGACGTCGCGAGCGGGTCGGTGGCCTCCACGGGTGATGCGCCCTCGGTGCAGCCCACGAGCCCGGCGAGCACGAAGGCCCCCACGGTGCGCGCGATGAGTCGATGCCCTGCCATGTGTTCCCCTCCCATTTCCTACGATGGGCAAGGGAACACCGCGCCCCCCCGCTTCGTGTCACCGCCCTTGAATGATTCGACCCGGACGTTTCGGTGACGCCGGGACCTGGAATGGTGTGAATCCGCCTCCGCTCCGGGCACGCTGGGGACCATGGACATCATCCGCAATGACAAGCAGGGCGCGAAGGTGAAGCTCGAGCGCATCTCCGCGGCGCCGCCGAAGAAGGCGGACCGCGAGGAGGCGAAGGCGGAGTTCGAGGCGCTGGGCGAGGAGCTGTTCGACCTGCAGGACCTGCTGTGGGGCGCGAAGATGAACTCCGTCCTCATCGTCCTGCAGGGGCGCGACACCGCCGGCAAGGACGGCACCATCAAGCACGTGGTGGGCAGCCTCAACCCGCGCGGCGTGAGCGTCACCTCCTTCGGCGTGCCCAGCACCGAGGAGCAGGAGCACGACTTCCTCTGGCGCGTGCACCGCGTGGCCCCGCGCAAGGGCGAGTTCGCCATCTTCAATCGCTCGCACTACGAGGACGTGCTCGTGGCGCGCGTGAACAACCTGGTCCCCAAGCCGCTCTGGAAGGCGCGCTACCAGCACATCCGCGACTTCGAGACCCTGCTCGCGGAGCACGGCACCGTCGTCCTCAAGTTCTTCCTCCACATCAGCCGCGAGGAGCAGGAGGGGCGGCTCCTGGCGCGCGAGAAGGAGCCGCGCAAGGCGTGGAAGATCTCCGCGGGGGACTGGGAGGACCGCAAGCACTGGGCGGACTACACGCAGGCCTACGAAGACGTCTTCGCGCAGACGTCCACCGAGCAGGCGCCCTGGCACCTGGTGCCCTCGGACGCCAAGTGGTACCGCAACCTCGTGGTGGCCCGCGCCGTGGCGGAGGCCCTGCGCCCCTACCGGGAGCAGTGGCAGGAGCGCCTGGACGAGGTCGGCAAGCACAAGAAGGCGGAGCTCCGCGCCTGGCGCAAGAAGCGCTGAAGACACGGCCTTCCGCGTCATGGATGACGCGGAAGGCCCACGCCGCGTGTCGTGGGAACCGCTGACCCGGCCGTGACATGGGGATGGGACAACGGCGCCATGGAACGAACCGCGTCGTTGTCGAGCAAGGACCTCATCGCCCGCACGCGTCCCTTCGCGGCCCAGGACACCGCGCGCTCCGTCGGGGCGCTCGTCTCCACCTACGCCGCGCTCGCGGGCGCGGTCGCGCTGGCGGTGGCCGCGCCGTGGTGGCCCCTGCGCATCGTGGGCGGCTTCATTGAAGCGCTGGTGCTGATCCGCTGCTTCATCCTCTTCCACGACGCCATGCACGGAGCGCTCCTGCCGAAGTCCCGGTGGGCGAAGGCGCTCTTCCAGGTGCAGGGGCTGCTCACGCTCACGCCCGCGCGCATCTGGAACGACACGCACAACCACCACCACGCCAACACCGCGCGCATCGCCGCGGACTCGGCGGGCACGTTCGTCACCTGGACCACGGAGCAGTGGCGCAAGGCCACGGGCGCGCAGCGCCTGGGCTACGTGGTGGAGCGCCACCCGGTGACGCTGATGCTCGGCTACTTCACCGCGTTCCTCTACAGCCTGTGCCTCCAGCCGTTCGTGAAGAACCCGAAGCGCTACTGGTCCTCCGGGCTCGCGCTGGGCGTGCACGTGGCGCTGTCCGCTGCCGTCTGGCACTTCCTGGGCCTGGGCGTCTACCTCTGCGCCTTCCTGGGGCCGCTGTTCGTCGCGTACGCGCTGGGCACGTACCTCTTCTACGCGCAGCACAACTTCGATGACGTAGCCATCCTGCCGGAGACGTCGTGGAACCACGCGGACGCGGCGCTGGAGGCCAGCAGCTACATGCGCTTCGGGCCGGTGATGGAGTGGTTCACGGGCAACATCGGCTACCACCATGTGCACCACCTCAACCCGCGCATCCCGTTCTACCGGCTGCCGGAGGCGATGGCGGCCATCCCGGAGCTCCAGGGACCCCACGTCACCACGCTCACGCTGAAGGACATCGTGGGCTGCCTGCGGCTGAACCTGTGGGATCCGTCGCTGAAGCGGATGGTGCGCTACCGCGACGCGCGGCTCGCCCCCAGCGCCTGAGGAACCACGGCCCGGCGGGTCCGTTCAGGACCCGCCCGAGGAACCCACCGGGCCGGGGTCTCAAGGCTCCAGCAGCGCTTGCAGCGCCCTGGCGTGCGACTCCTCCTCGGTGAGCAGCTCCTCCAGCAGCCGCTGCGTGTCGGGGTCGCGCTCCGCGAAGTAGGGGAGCAGGTCGCGGTACGTCTCGATGGCGGCGCGCTCCGCCGCCAGGTTCTCGCGGAGCAACTCCACCAGCGTCCGCCCCTCTTCGTCGTGGGTGTCACCGCGGGACATGAGTCCTCCAACGTGGAAGTCGGGCCGTCCGCCCAGTTGCTGGATGCGCTCGGCGAGCCTCAGCGCGTGGCCCTGGGCTTCGCGCGCGTTCCGGCCGAACGCGGCCTTCACCGCTTCCGAGCCGGGGCCCGCCGCGCACAGGGCATCGCGCGTGTAGCACCGCACGTGGACGACCTTCGTCGCGAGCGCGGCGTTGAGCAGCGTGAGCCGGACCCGGAGGTCGTCTCCGGGGTCGAACGGCTGCGGACGCGTGTCGGCCATGGCACTGCCTCCGGGCGGCGAGGTGTCGGGAAGCTGGGCGGCCCGGGCAACGCCGTCCATCCCACCTGCCCCCGCGTGCCGGAGCTCCGCGCCTGTCCGTCCCACCCCGGGGCCCGGGTTCCCCGGTGGGTTTCCCGCCGCCGACGCTTGCTTCCACGCCCGGCGCGGGCAGGGACGTTGCCCGCGAACATCCCTTGCGCCCTTCGGGGCGGAGGAGGGGGTTCGGGGTTAGTCTTCGCCAATGAGCTCGAGCCCATCCAGCCGTCCGTCCGTCGTCGTGGCGGAGCTGGGGCCCACGAACACCGGGAAGACCTACCGCGCCATCGAACGGATGCTCGAGCACGACTCCGGCATCATCGGGCTGCCCCTCCGCTTGCTTGCCCGTGAGGTCTACGACCGGGTGACCGCGAAGGTGGGCGAGGGCCGCGTCGCGCTGATGACGGGCGAGGAGAAGCGCATCCCGCCCCGGCCCGACTACTGGATCTGCACCGTGGAGGCGATGCCGACCGACCGGCAGGTCGACTTCCTCGCGGTGGATGAAATCCAGCTCGCCGCGCACCGGGAACGCGGGCACGTCTTCACGGACCGGCTGCTCCACGCGCGAGGTCGCAAGGAGACCTGGTTCCTGGGCGCGGAGACGATGCGGCCCATGGTGCAGGCGCTCATCCCGCATGCGTCCATGAAGCGCGCCACGCGCCTGTCGCAGCTGCGCTACTCCGGGCGCAAGTCGCTGAAGAGCCTGCCGCCGCGCTCGGCGGTGGTCGCGTTCTCCGCGGACCGCGTCTACGAGCTGGCCGAGTCGCTGCGGCGCCTGCGGGGTGGCGTGGCGGTGGTGCTGGGCGCGCTGTCGCCCCGGACGCGCAACGCGCAGGTGGCCATGTATCAGTCCGGCGAGGTCCAGTACCTCGTGGCCACGGATGCCATTGGCATGGGGTTGAACCTGGACCTCAACCACGTGGCCTTCGCGACGCTCTCCAAGTTCGACGGCGCCGAACAGCGCGACCTGTATCCGGATGAACTGGCGCAGATCGCCGGCCGCGCGGGGCGCCACCTGAACGACGGCAGCTTCGGTGCGCTGAACACGCTGCCGGAGCTTCCGCCACGCGTCGTCTCCGCCATCGAATCGCACCGCTTCCCGGCGGTGCGCAGCCTCATCTGGCGCAACTCCTCGCTCGACTTCTCCAGCCCGGAGGCGCTGCTGGACTCGCTGTCGCGGGCGCCGCGTGACAACGCCTTCGTCCGGGTGGAGCGCGCGGACGACTTCGACGCGCTCAAGGGGCTGTCGGCCGTGCCCGCCATCCGCGAGCTCACCACCGACAAGGCCTCCGTCGAACTGTTGTGGCAGGTCTGCCAGGTCCCGGACTTCCGCAAGGGCCTCTTCGGCCAGCACGTCGCGCTCCTGCGTGAGACGTTCCTGCAACTGACCGCGGGGGACGGAAAGCTGGACCCCACGTGGCTGGGCCGGCAGGTGTCACCGCTCGACGACGCATCCGGGGACATCCACACGCTGATGGACCGGCTCGCGGCCATCCGCATCTGGACGTACATCAGCCACCGTCCGGGCTGGCTGCAAGACGCGGCGGACTGGCAGGAGCGCACGCGCCGCATCGAGGACGCGCTGGGCGATGCCCTGCATGAGCGGCTGGTGGAGCGCTTCGTCCAGCGCGCGGCGAGGAGGAGCGCGCGCCGCTTCGTGAGGGCCAGCGCGCAGCCGCAGGCCGCTTCGGACAGCCCGTTCGCCAAGCTGGGGCAGCTCTTGACGGAGGTGCCGGGCGCGGAAGGCGCGGTGATGACGGAGGAGCAGTTCGTCCAGCGCGTGGTGGACGCGACGCACGACGCCTTCGAGGTGGACCCCCTGGGGCGCATCTCCTTCGAATCGCAGCCGCTGGCCCGGCTGGTGCGGGGACGCGACCGGCGCTCACCGCAGCTCGCGCTGGCGGAGCCGGAGGTGTGGACGGGCGGCGCGCGGCAGCGGCTGGAGCGCCGGCTGGTGGCGCTGGCGAGGGACCTGGTCACGGAGGCCATGGGAGGCTTTCCCGCGGAGTCCTTCACAGGCGAGAGCCGCGCACCGGCGCTGCGAGGCGTGGCCTACCGGCTGGCGGAAGGGCTGGGCGTCATCTCCCAGGGCGAGGCGCGCGAACAGTGGAAGCTCCTGGACGAGGAGTCGCGGGAGCGGCTGAAGGCGCAGGGCGTCCACGAGGGCCAGCGATTCCTCTACGTCACCGGAGCCCTGTCGCCCCAGGCCCTGGAGCGGCGGGCCATGCTGACGGCGCTGTTCCAGCAGGCTCCGTGCCCACAGGGCATCCCGCAGGAGCCGGCGCTGAACGTCGCGGCGCTGGGCGGCCGGAACGCGCGCTCCTTCGGCTACGAGGTCATCGGGCCGGTGGCGCTGCGCATCGACATCGTGGAGCGGCTGGGAGAGGGATTGCGCCATCCCCAGGGCGCCCGGCAGGCGCATGCGCTCCTGCAACAACTGCGACTGGATGGAAGCGTGCGCGCGCAGGTGCTGCGGGCGTTGGGCGGACAGCCCCCGGGCGCGGCCTCGAAGCGGCGGCGGCGCAGGCGGGGACGGAAGCCCTCCCCGACGGCTCCGGACACGAATGGCGCTCGCGGCCGTGAACCTGCGGGCTCGAAGTGGCTCAACGACCGCCCCTCCTGAGAGGACGTCCAGGGAGCTGGCCGCCTGCCCGGGAGGAGGGGAGGCGACGAATCCACGCGGGCCCTGGTGGGTTTCGCCTACGCTGGCGCTGTCTCCCCATTCAAGGCCGGTGGTCGTCCCATGAGCAGTGGTCGTGCCCTCTCGCCAGTCCTCCTCGTCGGTGCCGGAACGGGCGAAGCCACGTGCGGCATCCTCTACCTGGCGAGCTACCTGCGGCGCGGCGGGATCGAAGCCTTCGTGCGGCTGTGGGACGGCGACGAGAGCGCGGGGGAGGTGAAGGACGCCTTCGAGCGCCTCATCGCCCGCGTGCGCCCGAAGCTCATCGGCATCAGCCTGAAGTGGTTCCACCACGTGGACCGCGCGCTGCTCATCGCGCGGACCGTGCGGAAGATCGACCCGTCCATCCGCATCGTCGTGGGAGGCAACTCCGCGTCGTACTGGTGGAAGGAGCTGAGCGGCTACGACTGCATCGACCACGTCGTGCTGGGTGACGGTGAGGCGCCCCTGCTGGCGCTCTGCAACGGAGAGGAGGCGCCGCCCAACGTCGTGACGCGGACGCCGGATGGCCGTCCCCGCCGGTTGCCGCTGGCGTACGTGCAGCGCTCCACCAACACGCAGGACGTCTACTACTCGCACTTCAACGACATCTTCCTCAGCCAGCGCGACGCGCACTCCTTCTCCGGCTGGGTCGCGCCGGGCAAGGGCTGCGGGGAGAACTGCCTGTATTGCGGCGGGGCGCGTGGCAACCAGAAGGCGGACTTCGGGCGCGCGAAGCCGTTCCTGCGCGCCGAGGAGAACGTGCGCCGGGACCACCAGGAGATCGCCAGCCGGACGTGGCAGATGCGCTACGACTTCGCGGGCAGCACGGCGGAGTTCCTGGGGAGCACCTGGGCGGGCGTGGACCTCTCCCGCCACTGCTGCACGTACTTCCTTTGGGGCGTGCCGCGCGTGGAGCTGGTCGCGGCGCTCGCGGCGACCTTCGAGCGCATCTACATGGTCATCGACATCGGCTGCTTCTCCGAACAGCAGCGCCTGGAGCAGATGTCCAAGGGCCTGCTCAAGCCGTGCGCGAAGGACCGCGAGCTGCTGGACGTCATCGAGTCCGTCCGCCGCCATCCGAACGTCGACATCGAGATCTCCGGCATCGGAGGCCTCCCGTTCACGAACAAGGCGCGGCTCGCGGAGGAGCTGCGGCTGGTGGAGCAGGTCATCGGCCTGGACTGCGTGGTGGGCTACCAGCGGCTGGAGGCGCAGCCGGGAGCGCTCGTCACGGAGCACCCCGCGCGCTTCGACATGGTGACGGAGGCGAAGACGTTCGCGGAGTTCCTCGGCTACTTCGAGCGTCGCGAGCCTGGCGACGTGTCCGTGCCGATGATCCGCTTCAAGGACGCGGAGCTGGAAGCGGCGGTGCAGCGCAACTCGGACCGGGTGGACGAGCTCGCCTGGAAGCACCGCGACGCGAGGAAGCGTGTCCCCCTCAACGGGCGCACGCGGCTGAAGAACACCGCGCCCTCGACGGAGCGCTTCACGCTGGGGGACTGGCTGGGCAGCCACCGCGCGCCCGCGAAGCTGGCGAAGGAGCCGGTGACGGTCCTGCGCTCGGTGGACGGCATCACCCTGAGCTGCGCTCCGACCGTGAGCCCGCGCAGGTACAACGACGCCACGCTGACGCAGGGCGAGGACGGCGCCATCCTCCTCACCGCCCTGGATGCCTTCAAGCAGCCCACCACCGTCTCCCAGGCGGTGACGCACCTGGGGACCAAGGCAAGGCTGGATCCGCAGTCCGCCCATGACGTCATCGAACACCTGGTGGACGGGCGGTTCCTCCAGCCCGCGTAGGTGTCGGAGCAAAGCGTGCAATAGCAATAAAAGCTGGATATCCTGACAGCTCCTCTTCGTGAAAAGGAGCGGTCCGATGTTCAGGAATGCGACCTTGTGGCTCACCGTGGCTGGAGGCCTGCTGGCATCAGCGGCTGGCGCGGCGACGGTGACGAACTACCGGGGCGGCAACACGCCGGTCTACTCGCGCACCTCGTATGACTACGTGCCGAGCGTGATGAAGGACGGCGTCTACCGCATGTGGTGGTGCGGCGGCATCGCGGGCGACTACATCCTCTACGCCGAGGCGGACAGCCTGAGCGGCCCCTGGCACGCGCGCGGCTCCACGGCGGCCAACAGTCACAACACGGTGTTCGCGCCCACGGGGAACGCCGCGCAGTTCGACGGCATCCACGTCTGTGATCCGTCCGTCATCCGCGTCGACGCGACGTACTACATGTATTACGGCGGCTACGGCGACGGCACGGGCACCACGATGATTGGCGTGGCGTCCAGCCCGGACGGCCTCAACTGGACGCGCCTCAATGGCGGCAATCCCATCATCGTGCCCGCGCGGGACTACCGCACCGTGCCCAACAAGTACGGCGCGGGACAGCCGAGCGTCACGTACGTGGATGGGAAGTTCTACCTCATCTTCACGGACTCCACGGGCTACGCGGTGGACGGCAACGGCGGGGGCCAGTTCGTCCTGCGCTCGTCGGACCCCACCTTCCAGACGGGCGTGGAGGAACTGACGGCCACGGGCTTCGCGCCCCGGACGGCTGCGAACCACACGCGGCACTCGCTGATTGGCGCGTTCTCCGTGGACTGGCAGTACGTGGACACGAACGACACGTTCGCCGTCGCGGTGGACGGAAGCACCGCCGGTGCGACGCGAGTCTTCCTCTTCAACAGCGCGCTGAATCAGCAGGTGGACCAGTTCGACGTCGCGGGCACGTGGACGGAAGGACCGGCCATCGTGTCTCGGCCGGACAAGCACGCTGTTGCGTCGTCCACGTGCGGCACGGTCCCGGTGGACGTCCTCCGCTCGGTGGGCACGGGCGACGTGAACACCTGGAACCTGGCGCACAGTGGGGTGGATCTGCTGACGGGGCGCTCGTGCGACCAGGTGCCGGTGGGGCGGGTCTACGAGAACTACCTCGTCCAGACCGCTGGCCTGCCGCTCACCCTGGTGCGCGGCGGGACGCGGCTCCAATTCGCACTGGCCGCGCCCGCGCTGGACCTGTCGCGCAATGCGATTGCCGTCTCGTCAGACATCTTCTATCGCATCCCATACGGGGCTTCGATGCACTCGGGAGCGGCCGTCTACGGCGCGGCGGGACGTCCTGCCGCGTTCTATCTGGATGACGGACGACTGTGGCCGGTGAGCTGCCTGGAGGCCATCACGCACAACAACTCGTCCATCGCGTTGCTCAGCGTGAGCCAATGGGACGGTATTCCCAAGGGGCCTGCGCTTCACTGCGTGAAGTAGGCTCGCGACGGACCTTTTGCTCGACTGACGAACCGCTCCGTCACCGCTGCCGGTGGGCGCCTTCGGAGTGCCCGTGCTCGGCCTGCTCACGCGGCGGATGACCGGTGGGCGGCGTCATCGGCTTCGCGCGGGGAACCTCCTGGCCGGTGACCTGCGCGACCTTCTCCGGCTCCGGCCCCCGGTTCCAGTGCCCCTCGCGGGCGACGACGTGCTCGCCCACGGGCTGCGTCCTGTCCATCAGTTCCTGGACCCGTGAGGCCGGCAGGCGATGCGTGCCCACGTCGGGCCGCACGAAGTCGTTCACGCCCACGAAGGTCCAGCTCAGTCCGGTGCTGATGCCGGGAGGCGCCAGCGGCTGCCAGCCGATGAGGCCATCCCCCCACCGCCAGTCCACCCACGCGGGCGCCCACTCATTGTCGGGCCACCACACCCAACCCACCGACGGCGCGACGAACCAGCGGCCGTAGTGGAAGGGCGCCTGTCCCCAATCCCAATCACTCTCGAAGGTCCATCCCCAGTCACTGTCCACCCACTGACCACCGGTGGAGTAGGGGACGAAGTCCGCGCCCACGACGTTCGGATCCGGCCGCCACACCCAGCCCTCGTCCGGTAGCTCCATCCAGGTGCCGTACGGGGCCAGCACCTCCCGGAACTGGGACATGGGCTGGGTGAGGGCCGCCGGGGTCGCCGTCGCCTGCGGCCCGAATTCCCCCGCCGGGCTCATGGCGCAGCCGCTGGCTGCCAGGATGGCGAAGACATTCACGCCGCCGGTCCGAAGCCAGCGCACCCGGTTGAGCCAGGAGGCCATGTCCGGTTCCTTTCGTGGGGGTTCCTGTCCTGGAAGGTGCGGATGACTTCACGCAACTTCACGAGCCTGGCACGGCAGGGGGGGCGTATGGATGCTTGAACGGAGGTTCCAATGGCATCCGCGAAGGCCATGCTGGGAAGCATGCTGGGCCGCTTCCTCTTCACCGAAGCCCGAGTGACGCAGGTGCGCGAGCTGTCCCGCGCCTTTCGACAGATTGACTGCGAGGGGCCCGCGCTGCGGGGGCAGGGATGGACCCCCGGCGACAAGGTGCAGGTGTTCCTGCCAGGGCTGGGCATGCGCACGTACACGCCGCTGTCCTGGGACGAAGCGCGCGGCGCCACGGCCTTCCTGGTGTACCTGCACGGCGACAGCCCGGGAGCGAAGTGGGGGCGCGACGTGCGGGTCGGGGACACGGTCCAGTTCTTCGGGCCCCGGCGCTCGTTGGCGCTGGAGGCCGGCGACGCACCGGTGGTGCTCTTCGGTGACGAGACGTCCTTCGCGGTGGCGCACGCGTTCCGGACCGCGGCGAAGCGTGACGTCACGCCGCTCTTCGAGGTGACGCGCCGCGAGGACTGCGCGCCCGCGCTGCGCGAGCTGGGCTTCGAGGGCCAGGACGTGGAGCGCACGCCAGGGGACGCGCACCTGACGCAGGTCCACGAGCGGCTGCGTGAAGCCCTGCGCGCGAAGCCCGGCGCGACGCTGGTGATGACGGGCCGGGCACAGTCCATCCAGGCCCTGCGCACCCGGCTGCGAGGCGACGGCGAACGCGCCACGCCCAGGGTGAAGGCCTACTGGGCGGTGGGCAAGGCGGGGCTGGACTGATCAGGCCGGAGCGAACCCGAGGCCGCGCAGGAAGTCGTCGCGGCCCCGGGTGACGCCCGCTGGGCGGCGCTTGGACTTCTGCCGCAGGAAGCGCGATGCGTCCTGGCGGCGGTAGCAGGTGAGGAGCCGGTCCTCGTCATTGAGGATGAGGATCCACCCGCGCGCCTGCCGGGCCAGCGACGAATCGCGAAGGGCCGCGGGCAGGTCGCGCTCGTGCACGGTGAGGTGGGTGGCACCGCACGCGCGGGCGGGAGTGCCGAACTCGAGGATGAACGCGATGACCTCCTCGCGCAGCCGCCAGCGGGCGCACTGCTCGACGAAGAGGCGGGTGAGGGAGAACACGGACGACGCGGGGCTCTGGCGCATGGCGGGCTATCTCCTTGCGCGCTTCCCAATACACACGGCGTTCCAAGCCCCCGCGCACGCGATTCCGCGCACTTGCGCGAAGCCCCGGGGCCTCTGAAAGGACATTCCGTCAATCGCGCCCATGCCCCCTGTCACTCAGGCACGGGGGCCTTCACGAAGGCCGCTGTCCCCCACGCCGCGTGGCGGCGCCGTGCACTCCCAGGCCGGACCGTTGTGAAGAAACCCTTCACAGGCCATTCGGCTTTTTGACACGCTCGCGAGGGGCTGGACCCGGGCATCATGCGCCGTCCGGCCGCGTGGCGCTGCGCGTGAGGCCGGGCGACCTCTGGCCGAAGGGATGGACGGGGCACGATGAAGCTTCGCTCGAAAGCACTGGGAGTCGTGCTGGGCGCGGGGGCGGCGGGCATGTCGCTGGCGCTCCTGTTTGGCGCGGGATGTGGCGGACGCGCGGCGCATGTCGCCACGGTGCCGCCGCCCGAGGATCCGCGGGTGCTCCGGACGCCGGAGGCCTTCGCGGGCATTGGCGACAAGAAGGAGCGCTCGCGGGCGCTGTTCCTGGAGGCGAGCCGCGTGATGCTGCATCCGCGCTGCGTCAACTGCCACCCCGTGGGGGACAGCCCCCTGCAGGGCATGAACAGCCAGGTCCATGATCCGCCGGTGGCCCGGGGCCCCGAGGACAACGGCGTGCCCGGCCTGGAGTGCACCTCCTGCCACCAGGACCGCAACGCGCAGCTGGCGCGGGTCCCTGGCGCCCCCAAGTGGCACCTGGCGCCCAAGGCGATGTTCTGGGAGGGCCGCACGCCGCGCTCGCTGTGCGAGCAGCTGAAGGATCCAGCGCGCAACGGCGGCAAGAACCTGGCGGAGATCATCGAGCACTCCGCGCATGACGAGCTGGTGGGCTGGGGCTGGAAGCCGGGCGCGGACCGGGTGCCGGCGCCGGGAACGCAGGCGGAGTTCGGGGCCTTGATGGCCGCGTGGGTGAAGGACGGCGCGGAGTGCCCGCGCGAGGAGAGCCGACCGTGAGCATCCGTCTGCGAGTGAATGGAACCGAGCACGTGCTCGACGTGGATCCGGAGATGCCGCTGCTCTGGGCGCTGCGCGACCTGCTGACGTTGACCGGGACGAAGTACGGCTGCGGCCAGGCGCTCTGCGGCGCGTGCGTGGTGCACATCGACGGCGCGGCGGTGCGCTCGTGCGTGACGCCGGTGCGCCGCGCGGACGGCCGCGAGGTGATGACCATTGAAGGCCTGTCGCCGGACGGCTCGCACCCGTTGCAGAAGGCCTGGGTGGACCTGGCGGTGCCGCAGTGTGGCTTCTGTCAGGCGGGGCAGATCATGACGGCGGCGGCGCTGCTGGCGAAGAAGCCGAAGCCCACCGACGCGGAGATTGATCAATCGCTGGCGGGCAACCTCTGCCGCTGCGGGACGTACACGCGCATCCGCACCGCCGTGAAGAAGGCGGCGGGACTGCCGACGGAGTGAGGACCCCCACCATGCAAGACACGCGCATCCGTCTGTCGCGCCGCTCCGTGCTCGCGGGAATGGGCTTCGTGGCCGGGGGCCTGGGGCTGGAGGTGATGCTGCCCGCCAGGGCGCACGCCGCGCCCATGCCCACGTCGCTGCCGGCCGTACCCGCGGAAGGCTTGCGGGCCAACGTCTTCGTGCACGTGGCGCCGGACGGCGTGGTGACCATCGTCTGTCACCGCTCGGAGATGGGGCAGGGCGTGCGCAGCTCGCTGCCGGTGCTCATCGCGGACGAGCTGGGCGCGGACATGGCCCACGTGAAGGTGGTCCAGGGCGACGGCGACGAGGCCTACGGCGACCAGAACACGGACGGCTCCAGCAGCGTGCGGAAGATCTTCGATGACCTGCGCTACGCGGGCGCGACGGCGCGCACGATGCTGGTGGCGGTGGCGGCGAAGCGCTGGAAGGTGGCGCCCACGGAGTGCGAGGCGCGCGACCACGCGGTGTTCCACAAGGGCACGCAGCGGACGCTCAAGTTCGGCGAGCTGGCCAGTGACGCGGCGAAGCTCAAGGTCCCGAAGAAGGAGGCCGTGACGCTGCGGCCGCGCAGCGAGCTCAAGCACCTGGGCAAGGAGCTGCCGCTGCTGGACGGGCCGGACATCGTGACGGGCCGGGCGGTGTTCGGCGCGGACGTGGTGCTGCCGGGGATGCGCACGGCGGTCATCGCGCGTCCGCCCGTGGCCGGAGGCCGGGTGGCCCGCTACGACGCGGCGAAGACGCTGGCGGTGCCGGGCGTACGGCAGGTGGTGGAGCTGCCGGCCGCGAAGAAGCCCTTCCTGTTCCAGCCACTGGGAGGCGTGGCGGTGGTGGCGGACAACACCTGGGCGGCGATGAAGGGCCGCGCGGTGCTGGACGTGACGTGGGAGGGCGGGGACAACGCCGTCTACGACTCGGAGGCGTACCGCGAGCAGCTGCTGGAGGTGATTGGCAAGCCGGGCAAGGTGGTGCGCAACGTCGGCGACGCGGAAGGCGCGCTGGCGAAGGCGGCGAAGCGGGTGCAGGCCACGTACAACACGCCGCACCTGGCGCACGCGCCCATGGAGCCGCCCGCGGCGGTGGCGAAGGTGGAGAACGGCACCTGCGAGGTGTGGGCCACGACGCAGAACCCGCAGGCCGCGCGCAGCGAGGTGGCGAAGGCGCTGGGCCTCGACCCGTCGAAGGTGACGGTGCACGTGACCCTGCTGGGCGGCGGGTTCGGCCGCAAGTCGAAGCCGGACTACGTGGTGGAGGCGGCGCTCGTCGCGAAGGCGGTGGGCGCGCCGGTGCGCCTGCAGTGGACGCGCGAGGACGACGTGCGCCACGACTACTACCACTCCACCAGCGCGCAGCGGCTGGAGGCGGGCCTGGACGCGAGCGGCAAGGTGGTGGCGTGGCACCAGCGCATCGCGTTCCCGCCCATCGGCTCCACGTTCGCGGACGCGACGTTCGCGGGAGAGGGGGAGATGGGGCAGGGCATCATCGACCTGCCGCTGGCCATCCCCGACGTGCGGATGGAGAACTGCGAGGCGCGAGCGCACACGCGCATCGGCTGGCTGCGCTCCGTGGCGAACATCTACCACGCGTTCGCGGTGCAGAGCTTCATCGACGAGCTGGCGCACGCGCGCGGCACGGATCCGCGCGACACGCTGCTGGAGGTGCTGGGGCCGTCCCGCATCGTGACGCCCAAGGACCTGGGCGTGGCGAAGGTGCCGAACTACGGCCAGTCCATTGAAGAGCACCCGGTGGACACGGCGCGGCTGCGTCGCGTGATCGAGCGGGTGACGGGCCTTGCGCGCTGGGACGAGCGCAAGCAGCAGGGAAGGGCGCTGGGGCTCGCGGCGCACCGCAGCTTCCTGTCGTACGTGGCGGTGGTGGTGTCGGTGGTGAAGGACGCGGACGAGCGCATCCGGGTGGACGAGGCGTGGATCGTCGCGGACGCGGGCACCATCGTGAACATGGAGCGCGTCCGGGCGCAGATGGAGGGTGCGGTGGTGTTCGGCCTGAGCCTGGGGCTCTACGGCGCCATCACGATGAAGGCCGGCGCCACGGTGGAGAGCAACTTCCGCGACTACCGCCTAGCGCGCATCGCGGAGACGCCGAGGAAGATCCACGTCGACATCATCCCCAGCGACGGCCGCCCGGGAGGCGTGGGAGAGCCCGGAGTGCCCCCGGTGGCGCCAGCCCTCGCCAACGCCGTGTTCGCGCTCACGGGGACCCGCGTGCGCGAGCTGCCGCTGGTGAAGAGCGTGAAGGTCTGAGCAGAAACCACGGTGTGGCTGGATGGCCACACCGTGGCCGGCCCGGTGGTTGCAAACCCCGTGGGCATGAGAATGCCCCTGGTCGCCCTTGCCCTGGTCTGTGCCGCACCCGTGTCCGCCGAGCCGCCCCCCACCGTGCTGGTGGCTCAGGAGACGGCAACGGAGCAGGACGGGCACCTGCTCATGCCTGTGCTCGAATACAAGGCAGGGCAGTGGCAGGCCCTGACGACGCAAGCGGCGTTGCGCGCGAAGGGGCCCACCACCTGGTCCGGCTTCGTCGTGACGAAGGCGGATGGCTCGGACCTGGGGCGCGTGGCCCTGCGGACGGATGCCGCCGTGAAGCCCTTCCAGCCTGCCTGGGGCGATGCCCTGCCCGGCACCCGGATCCAGGACGGGCTCAAGGATGACGTGGTGTACGCCGTCTCGCTGGGCCCGAAGGATGACCGGGCACGGATCTTCACGACTCCGCCCGAAGGCCCGCTGCGGGATGCGCTCACGCGCAAGGTGCTCGCGGCCTTCCCCTCAGGGGGGGAGCTGGGCCAGCGGTTGCAAAAGGCCGCCGGCGACAGTTGTGAGGGCGCCGGAGGCTGGACGGAGCAGGCCCTCTCTGCTCAGGAACTCGCCATGGGCCCGTATCAGATGATGGCGTGCGCACGGGGAACGGCGGAGCGCCCGCAGGTGTGCCATGTCCGCTTCACCCGTCGCATGGTTTCGACAAAGGCTGCTTGTATCGCGAACGTCTGGGTTCAGGCGTGGGTGGTAGGCACTCCGGAAAAGCTCCAGGTGCTGCGCCTGGACCAGGCTGTTCATGTCGACGAGAAGGACATTTCCGGCGAGCGGGCCTCGGTGCTGCTGGAGCTGGACGGCCGCCTGTTCGCGCTGACGCGTCCCATCTGTTACGAGGGATGCGATCAGTTGTCGGTCGTGGAGGTAGGGGCCCGGGACGTCAAGACCCTGGCGACCGGCCCGGAGATGCCGATGGATTGATGGCTCAGGGCACGAACAGGGAGCCATCCGACAGGGCAATCTCCGAACCGCCACTGCCCATCCCGCCCCAGATGAAGAGGGAGTCCCCGGTCCACACACCCGCGTGTCCCGAGCGGGCGGAAGGGGCACCCTGGTTGCGCAGCGGGGTCCACGTGTCCGTGGCGGGGTCATAGGCCGCGCCATCCGAGCAGGCGCCCCCCGAGCCACACTTCGACGAGGCGCCACCCCAGACGATCATCCGCGTCCCGGTCCACACCGCGGAGTGGCCGGTACGAGGGGAGGGCGCGTCCTTGCCGGACATGGGCGACCAGGCATCCTGCAGCGGGTCATACACGGCGCCTCCTTCGCAGTAGCGCGGCGAGTCCTGCCCGTCGCTGCCACACCCCAGGCCGCCCCAGACGAGCATCCTCGAGCCGGTCCACACCGCCGTATGTGCCCAGCGTCCCTGGGGAGCCCCCTCGGAGGACAGCGGACGCCAGGTGTCCGAATCGGGGAAGTAGGCCGCGCCATCGCGCAGCGCCACGTCCTTCGTGGCGCCGCCACTGCCGCCCCAGACCATCAGCGCCTCCCCCGTCCACACCGAGGAGTGGTAGCGGCGGGCCCCGGGGGCCCCGGCACCGGACATGGGCGTCCAGGCGCCCGCCTCCACGTCGTACCGGGCCCCATCGCCCAGCACGCGCGACTGCAGGGGCTCCTCGCCGCCCCACACCAGCATCCACCGTCCCGTCCATGCCGCCGAGTGCCAGCCGCGAGCGGAGGGCGCGCCTTGGGCCGAAAGCGCGCTCCAGGAGTCGGTGGACGGTGAGTAGGCCGCGCCGTCGCCGCAAGGCGTCTGGGGCCGATCACCGCAGCCGACGCCGCCCCAGACGAGCATCCGCTGGCCGGTCCACACGGCCGTGTGCAGGGTGCGGGCGGCGGGAGCCCCCTGGGTCGCCAGGGGCGTCCAGGTCCGCGATGCCAGGTCGAACCGGGCCCCGTCTCCGCAGACCCCGTTCACGGTGCAGCCGCCCAGTCCGCCCCAGAGCAGGACGCCTTGGCCGTCGAACACCGTCGCCACCTGGAGCCCCGCGCCAGGGCTCGCGCCCATGGGCAGGGGCTCCCAGGTGCCCTGTTCCTCCACCCCGGTCTTCCGTGGACTCGAGCAGCAGACCAGGGTGAGGAGGAACAGGCCTGAACCCAGGCGCATCCGAAACGGCTTCACTGCGTCACGCTTCGAATGCGCCATCGGGGATTCCTCCTGCTACCAGGGACGGGGGCTGCCGCAGGTGTAGCCCGGGCCGTTGATGAAGCGAGACGCCGCGCGGGCGTTCGCATCCGCGGCGGCAGTCTGCCGCACGCTCAGCGGGATCCACCACTGCGACTGATCCGCCACGTCGCACAGGAACTCCACCTGCACCTGGTTGGGCGAGTGGAACCGGCTGGCCGTGCCATTGTTCTCCCACATGGCGCCAAAGGCATACGCGCCGATGCCGTGGAAGTAGAAGTAGTCGCAGCCGTTGATGGTGCACGCGCCCTGCGGGCCGGGACGGTGGCCGCCGACGTTGCCATTGTTGAAGCTGTACTTGTCGAAGTACGCGTGCCAGCCCTCGTGCATGTAGTCACCCGCGCGCGAGCCCGGGTTGGAGTTGCTGACGTTGGGGTTGTAGAGCGGGCAGGCCGTCTCCACGCGGTCCGTGTCCCACGGCCAGAACCGGGGGGTGAAGGTCCCGAAGACGTCCGTGCGGTCAGTGATGCTGTGGTAGAGGCTGTCGTGGAAGTTGCTGCTGCGCGCCTCCGCCGTGGCCCGGTAGTCCGTGGTGCCGTGGAAGGACTGGGACAGGTTGTCCGCCATGCCGTAGGTCAGCAGGTAGGACGCGTTCCAGTGCTTGGGGAACTCCAGGTTGACGTTGCAGGCGTCATTCCAGCCGCGGTTGCTCCAGTCCCCGGAGCGCAGGCCGTAGGCCTGGTACTGCCAGAGGAAGAAGTCCTGCCAGCAGCCGTGGGTGTTCCACAGGGCCCGGTCCGCGTTGCTCGCGGCCGTCTGGGTGCAGACGGCGCCGGCCTCGGTGGCCAGGCCAAAGGCCAGGACGGACGACATCAGGGCAATGCCTTGCTTGAGATTCATGGGCGTTCTCGCTCCTCAGGTCGTGAGGGAAGGTCAGAACTTCGGAGGGGTCACGTCGAAGGTGTTGGGCTTCTCCTCGGGCGGGCGCTCGTCCTTGCGCTCCGGATCCGGTGCCTGCACTTCGGGGTGGGCCTTCAGGTAGGCGGTGAGCTTGCGGTTGAACGCCTCCGCGCCCTCGCCGCTGACGCGCCGGACGCGGTCCAGGAACAGGCGCTCCTCCTTGCGGACGAACGGCTCCAGTTCCTTGCGAGCCTCCAGGGTGTCCCCGCGGTTCCACAGGAAGGCGCTGATGGCCTCCGCGCGGACGATGACGGAGGGGTGGTTGCCGGCCTGGTTCGCCACCTCGCGGTCGAAGTCCGCGTTGCGCATGTACGCGACGCCCGCGATGGCCTTGGCCTGCAGGCGCGCCGCCTGGGCCTCTTCCTGGAGCTCGCCTTCGATGACGGTGCCCTTGGTGGGCAGGGGCCGGCGGACGAACTCCACGAGGAACTTCGCGCCGTCGTAGGTCCGCATCTCCCCGAGCAGGCCCAGACCCACGAGCGCGCGGCTGGTGTCACCGGACTCCTGGGCCGCGAGGATCTCCTCGGTGAAGGCCTGGACCAGCGCCGGCTGCTTCGCGGCGGAGACGAGCGCCCGGCGGGCGTCGTACTGCTCTTCCACCACGGACTCCCCGGCCCAGGTGATGAAGGCGCTGACGCTCTTGCGAGCATCCGCCGCATCCAGCTTCGGAGGCGAGTGGAGGACCCGGCCGGCGATGACGCGGCTGGGAGGAATGTCCGATGGTTTTTCCGCCGTGGGCCGGTCCTGCGCGACCGCCACGGAGCCGGACATCAACCCCAGGGTCACGACAAAAGTGCCCGCGCGCGAGAAGACTCGCGATTTGTTGCGCTGCATGGTCCTGCCTCCATTCACAGAAGTGAAGGAAGTGCCCGCCGAGGGGCTCCCCCTGCCACGACGCGCCGCTACCGCCGCGACCCGTGGATGCAGTGACCTGTTTCAACAGCCGTACCAACGCGCTCCCCAGAGGGAGGAGCGGGGCTGTCTCATCCCAGATGTTGCTTCTGGAGCGACAGGCGGTGTTGTTCACGTTGTCTGGCGGGCACGCCGCGCCTTTCGTCCCTGGCACAGGGGCTTTAACGTCGGGCGGATGCGTTGCGGCACTCACGACTGGTCCATCTCCGGCCCCTTACTGAACATCCAGCACAAGGTCGGCCCCATCGACGGCTGGCTGGCGCGTGGCGCGGCGCTGGTCGTGGTGGCCTTCCCGGCGGTGGCCTACGTGACGGGCCTCTTCGGTGACGTGCGCATCTGGCTCCTGATGATGGCGATGGGCGCCGTGTCCCTCCACCACCTGACGTCCCGGTGGAAGGTGGTCTTGGACCAGCAGGCCCGCACCGTGTGGCGCCGCGCCGGCGTCCGGGAGGCCCTGGGCGCGAAGCCGCAGCCCCTGGAGTCGTTCACGTCGGTGGCTCTCTACATGCGCGACAAGGGGTCCACGGAGGGGCTCTTCATCGCGAAGGTCTACGTCGTGGCGCTGCTGGGGCCTTCTGGAGCGCTCGTCCTGTCCCACAGCGACGACCGGGACGAGGCGCTGAGCCTGGCCCAGGCTGTGGCCCGGTTCCTCGGGCTGGGGCTGAGCGTGGAAGGGGGGCAGAGTCGCTCCGTGACGGCACGTCTGGAGGAGGCACCGCTCACGGATGAACGCCTCCCGGACCTGCCGGCTGGCAGCAGCATCCAGTTCAAGCAGGACGCCCGGGGGCTGACGCTGGAGCTGCCTGCCTGCGGATGGCGGCCCGAATACGCGGCGCAGGCGGCCTTCGCCGTCGTCATCGCGGTGGGCGGGCCGCTGTTCCTGCTGAAGCAGTGGCGACAGATGTTCGGAATGCAGTCCGCGGCTTCGCCGGTGCCCATCATCGTGAGCACGTTCTTCGTCGCCTGCGGCGCCGCCTTCTGGTGGTGGGTCGCAAGGGAAGCCACCAGCCGGTGGTCCATCAACGCCTCTTCGCGAGGCATCGAGCTGACGCGGTACGGCCCCTGGCGGGGCCGCAAGGTCACGAGGCTGCCGGCCTCGCGCATCCAGGACATCGACGTGCGCGACGCACGGACGAAGGTGTCACGGGGCAGGGGCATCGTCATCGAGCACGACAAGGGCCGCGAGCTGCTGGGAATGGACTTGTCACAGGAAGAGCTCGAGTGGGCAGGGATCGTGTTGCGCCGGGCCCTGGCGACCCGGCCAGGTCAGGCTCCCCATCCACAGGAACGCGCCGCGGTCAGTCATTGAGCAACACCGGGCCTGGAAGTGATGCGCCCCTCCCTGGAGGGCCGCCGTGCGTCCACTGTCCCCAGGCTCAAGGCTCCCCGGGTTGAAGCGCGCTTCCCCCTGCGCTACACCGCTCCGCAGTCGCTAGGGGTGCCTCCGGAAGGGGGCTGAGACGGAGGCGTGGCCGCTTCCGATCCCTTTGAACCTGAACCGGTTAGTACCGGCGGAGGGAAGCGGTGTGGGTGCTCCAGGCCCCCGTCCCGTCTCCCGTCCGTTCTCACGAGGAGATGTCCGATGAGTGGAGCGTCCAAGAGCCTCAAGGTCGATGGGAAGGTGCTGGAGGGGATCAGCCGCGGCCCGCTTCCCGCCTCGCGCAAGGTCTACGCGCCCGGGTCCCTGCACCCCGACCTCCGCGTTCCCCTGCGCGAAATCGCCCAGACGCCCACGCGCCACCATGGCCACTCCGGCCCTGAGACCCCCAACCCTCCCGTCTACGTCTACGACTCCAGCGGCCCCTACACCGACCCCTCCGCCGACATCGACCTGCGCCGGGGCCTTCCCGCTGTCCGTGAGAACTGGATCCGCGCTCGCAACGACACCGACGAGCTGTCTGGCATCACCTCGGAGTACGGCCGCGCCCGTGAAGCCGATCCGCGCCTCAATGGCCTGCGCTTCGGCCACATCCGCAAGCCCCGCGTCGCCAAGGCCGGCGCCAACGTCAGCCAGATGCACTACGCCCGCAAGGGCATCATCACGCCGGAGATGGAATACGTCGCCGTGCGTGAGAACCAGAAGCTCGATGCTTCACTCGCCGCCCAGCACCCGGGCCACTCCTGGGGCGCCGCGATTCCTCGCGTGATCACCCCGGAGTTCGTGCGCGACGAGATCGCCCGCGGCCGCGCCATCATCCCGGCCAACATCAACCACCCGGAAGTGGAGCCGATGATCATCGGCCGCAACTTCCTGGTGAAGATCAACGCCAACATCGGCAACTCCGCCGTCACGTCCTCCATCGAGGAGGAAGTGGAGAAGATGGTCTGGTCCATCCGCTGGGGCGCGGACACCGTCATGGACCTGTCCACCGGCCGCAACATCCACGAGACGCGCGAGTGGATCCTCCGCAACGCGCCCGTGCCCATCGGCACCGTGCCCATCTACCAGGCGCTGGAGAAGGTGGGCGGCAAGGCCGAGGAGCTCACCTGGGCCATCTTCCGCGACACCCTCATCGAACAGGCCGAGCAGGGCGTGGACTACTTCACCATCCACGCCGGCGTGCGCCTCCAGTACGTCCCGCTCACCGCGAAGCGCCTCACCGGCATCGTCAGCCGCGGCGGCTCCATCCTCGCCAAGTGGTGCCTCGCCCACCACCAGGAGAACTTCCTCTACACGCACTTCGAGGAGATCTGCGAGATCATGAAGGCGTATGACGTCAGCTTCAGCCTGGGTGACGGCCTGCGCCCCGGCTCCATCGCCGACGCCAACGACGCCGCGCAGTTCGGCGAGCTGGAGACGCTGGGCGAGCTCACGAAGATCGCCTGGAAGCACGACGTGCAGACGATGATCGAAGGCCCCGGTCACGTCCCCATGCACCTCATCCAGGAGAACATGACGAAGCAGCTCGCCGTGTGCCACGAGGCGCCGTTCTACACGCTGGGGCCCCTCACCACGGACATCGCTCCGGGCTACGACCACTTCACCAGTGGCATTGGCGCCGCGATGATCGGCTGGTTCGGCACGGCGATGCTCTGCTACGTGACGCCCAAGGAGCACCTGGGCCTGCCCGACCGCGATGACGTGAAGGAAGGCGTCATCACGTACAAGATCGCCGCCCACGCCGCGGACCTCGCCAAGGGCCATCCCGGCGCGCAGGCCCGTGACAACGCCCTGTCCAAGGCGCGCTTCGAGTTCCGCTGGGAGGATCAGTTCAACCTGTCCCTGGACCCCGAGCGCGCTCGCGCCTTCCACGACGAGACGCTCCCCGCCGAGGGCGCCAAGGTCGCGCACTTCTGCTCCATGTGCGGCCCGCACTTCTGCTCCATGAAGATCACCCAGGACGTGCGCGACTACGCGGACAAGGTCGGCGTCAACGAGGCCCAGGCGCTGGAGCAGGGGATGAAGGAGAAGAGCGAGGAATTCAAGAAGGCCGGCCACGCGCTGTACCGCTAGAGCCGGCCAGCGGGCGGGGGCCTCCTGGCGTGGCCCCTGTCCGCTGGATGACAGGCACCGACACGGCATGTCATGGTGCGCCCCATCGGGCGCATCCGTCGCGCCCCTCGGACCTACCGGAAGGGCTCTCATGGACATGGACCCCCAGCAGCGTGAGGATCAGCAGTTCGGCCAGTTCATCACCGGCTCGCCCACGGCGACGCAGGATGAGAAGGTGATGGGGATGCTGTCCCATCTGGGCGCCATCGCCGGCCTGGTGGTGGGCGCGGGCTTCCTGGGCTGGGCCGTGCCGCTGTTCCTGATGCTGACCAAGGGCAAGGAGTCGTCCTTCGTCCGCGGCAACGCGGTGGAGTCGCTCAACTTCCAGATCACCACGCTCATCGCGATGTTCATCTCCGGCATCCTGATGTGCGTGGGCGTGGGCTTCATCCTGGTGCCCATCGTCGCGCTGGCGTCGCTGGTGTTCAGCGTCATCGGCGGCATCAAGGCGAACGAGGGTCAGGTGTACCGCTACCCCGTGAACCTGCGGCTGGTGAAGTAGCCGTCAGCCGCCAATGCCCATCATGGGCAGGAGCGTGGCGCCGTTTCCGGCCTCCGTGAAGCGGTGCCCCTCCGGCTTTTCTCCCAGCGCGCGGCGCACGGCCACGGCCAGCTCCTCATCCGTCGCGCCGCCCCGGATGAGCTGATGCAGCGGGGCCTGCGCGCGCCCACCCAGGCAGCTGCGCAGGTCGCCGTTGGACGCCACCCGCACCCGGTTGCAGCCGCCACAGAAGTTCTGCGTCAGCGGGGAGATGAACCCCACGCGCCCACCCTCCGTGCGCCAGTAGCGCGCGGGGCCGGACGTGGGCGACGCGGCGCTCTCCTGGGGCTCCTCGGTGAGGACGCGTCCTGAAGCCGCCAGGCGCTCCAGCAGCTCCGCCGTGGGCACCGGCGTGCCCTGGCCAAAGGGCATCAGCTCGATGAAGCGCGGGGTGATGCCGCGCGCGTGCGCGTACGTCACCAGCTCCGGCACCTCCGCGTCGTTGACGCCGCGCATGACCACGACGTTGAGCTTCAGCGACTGGAAGCCCGCGCCCGCCGCCGCGTCGATGCCGCGCAGCACCGCCGCGAAGTCGCCCTGCTTGGAGATGCGCCGGAAGACGTCCGCGGACAGCGTGTCCAGGCTCAGGTTGAGCTGGGTGACGCCCGCGGCGCGCAGCGGCTCGGCCAGGGACTCCAGGCGGCTGGCGTTGGTGGTGATGGCCAGGTGCTCCACGCCGGTCACCGCCGCGATGCGCTGGGCAATCTCCAGGATGTCCGGCCGGGCAAGCGGCTCGCCGCCCGTCAGGCGCACGCGGCGGATGCCCATGCGCGCGAAGACGGAGACGATGCGCTCGAACTCTCCCGCGTCCAGCAGGTCCCTCTTGCCGCCCCACGACGCGGGCGAGCAGTAGGTGCAGCGGAAGTTGCAGCGGTCCGTGACGCTCAGCCGCAGGTACGTCATGCGCCGCCCCTGGGCGTCACACAGCGGCGGGGCGAGCGGATTCGAAGCGGGCAGGGGGGCGGTCATCACGGGGCCTTCCGCCTTCATGGATAGCAACCCTGCCAGGGAAAGGCACCGCTTCCGGCGGGCAGGCTCAGCCCTCGGTGCCGGACGCGGAGCGGATGACGACGGGCGGCGCGCCAATGGGCGTGGCCGTGCTGCCCACCGGCGGAGAGTCCGGCTCGTCATCCAGGTCGGTGAGCCGCGCCAGCTCGGCCTCGGACTCCGCGGCGTCCGCGGCGGCCTGCATCGGGTTGAGCTTCTTCTCCGCCATCTCCTTCTTGATGCGGATGAGGCCCTCTTCGCCGATGTCCAGGAACGCCTTCACCACGTCCGGGTCGAACTGCGTGTTGGCGCAGCGCTTGATCTCCTGGATGGCGTTGGCGAACGTCGTGCCCTTGCGGTACGGCCGGTCGCTCGTCATCGCGTCCAGCGTGTCCGCCACCGCGAAGATGCGCGCGCCGATGTGGATCTCGTTGCGCTGGAGGTTGCGGGGGTAGCCCGCGCCGTCATAGCGCTCCTGGTGCGACAGGACGATGTCCGCCGGGGTGGAGAGGAAGGGGATGTTCTGGATCATCTGGAAGCCGATCTCCGGATGACGCCGCATCTCCAGCCACTCGTCGGGGGTGAGCTTGCCGGGCTTGAGCAGCACCGCGTCCGGCACGCCGATCTTCCCGATGTCGTGCAGAAGCGCCCCTCGGCCGATCTCCTCCATCTCCTTGCCGTGGATGCCCATGCGGCTGGCGATGGCGCTCGTGTAGCTGACCACGCGCTGGGAGTGGTCGCTCGTCTCGTGCTCGCGCGCGTCCAGGGCCGCCACCAGCGCCAGCAGCGTGTTCTGGTACGTGTTGGCGATGTTGTGCAGCGCGCTGCGAAGCTCCGCGGTGCGGTCGCGCACCTTGCCCTCGAGCTTCTTCTGGTAGCGCTTGCGCGCCATCTCGATGCGGCGCTTGGCGAGCGCACGCTCGATGGCCCGGATCAGGTCCGTGAGCTTGGGTGGCTTGAGCAGGTAGTCCACCGCGCCCCGGCGCAGACAGTCCACGGCGGACTCGGTGTCGCCGTAGCCGGTGAGCATGATGACGGACGTGTCCGGCAGCCGCTCGCGCAGGTTCTCCAGGAGCCACAGCCCGTCGCGGCCCGGCATCTTCATGTCGCTGATGACGAGCGGCGTCTCTTCTTCACCCGCGACGTCGAGCGCCATCTCGGCGCCGTTGGCCACGACGCAGTTGTAGCCCTCCTCGCGGAGAAGGACGGAGATGACGTCGCGGACGGAGTCGTCGTCGTCGACGATCAGGATTCTGGGCGGTGCGGGGGGGATGGCTTCCACGGTGGAAGATTCTAGAGGTTTCCAGGGATTAAAGGCGAACGAGTGCGAGAAATCATCACCCCCTCGCCTCCCTGCCATCCAGGGTGGGGTGCGAGCCCTGGCGCCGGGGTGAACGTCGCGGGTCCTCGGCGCATTCCCCGCCTCCGCGCGTAGGGCGGGCAGGCGCCCTGCGTCATCCGCGCGCCCGCGTCTCCCGGTCGTACCGGAAGGGGGTGAGATCCACCGAGGGCTTCTCCCCCAGCACGGCCTGCGCGACGAGCTTCGCGGTGATGGGGGCCAGGAGGATGCCGTTGCGGAAGTGGCCCGTGGCCAGGAACAGACCGGGCGTGGGCCCCTCTCCAATGTAGGGCAGCGCGTCCTGGGTCCAGGGACGGAAGCCGGCCCACGTCTCCGTGATGGGGGCGCTGCCCAGGTCCGGACACAGCTCCAGCGCCATGTCGAGGATCCGCGCCAGGCCCGCCGCAGTCACCTGCTTGTCGAAGCCCACGTGCTCCATGGTGCTCCCGGCGATGATCCGCCCGTCCGCGCGCGGCACCAGGTAGCCCTTCGCGGACGTCACCACCCGCTCCAGGAGGGGCAGCCGCGTCTGCAGCTGTACCATCTGCCCGCGCGCCGGACGCACCGCCTGCGCCGACACGCCCGCACCTTGAACCAGGGACGACCACGAGCCTGCCGCCAGCACGACGGCGTCCGCGCGCAGCACCTCGCCATCCAGGTCCACGCCTACCGCGCGGCCGTGTTCGTGCACCACGCCGCGCACGTAGCCGCTGCGGAACACCGCGCCCACGCGCGCGGCGGCCATGGTGAGCGCGCGGACGAGGAGCCGGTTGTCGACCTGGTGATCATCCGGGAAGTGCGCGGCGCCCACGGCGGTGGGGGCCAGGTGCGGCTCCAGCTCGCGCGCGGCCTTGCCATCGAGCAGCTCGGCGCGCAGCCCCATGCCGTGCTGCCAGCCCACGGTGGACTCCACGTGATGGAGGTCCGCTTCGTCGAACGCGACGCGCAGCAGGCCGCACGGCCGGTACGCGATGTCCACGCCGGACAGCTCGCGCAGCTCGGCGGCGAAGCTTCCATAGAGGGCGCGGCTTCGCAGGCAGAGTTCGAAGAAGGGGCCCGGTCCGTCGGCCTCCCACTGCGGCGCGAGGATGCCGCCGGCGGCGCTGGAGGCCTCGGCGCCGGGGATGGAGCGCTCCAGCACCGTCACGCGCGCACCAGCCTGACGGAGTTTCAGCGCGATGCCGCAGCCCATCACGCCACCGCCCACCACGAGGACGTCGGAGGTTGCCATGCGCCGCTTGTGCTCAAGCGAGCACGGGTTTGCAAGCGTCAAGACAGGCGATGACCCGGGGTGACTTGACGCCGGGGCCTCCGGTCGTTAACCCTAGTGCCGTGCGTTCCACGTCCCTGCATCACCACCATGCGCATCATCGGCCGGCCCATGACGGGACCGTTCGCCGCGCGCATGCCTGGGTGACGCACTAGAACGCACCCACTTCCGGCAGATGCCGCAGTGACCGAAGGCCCGTCCCCCCAGGACGGGCCTTTTTTCGTTTCCGCCATCGCAGTCCCCCGAGCCCATCCATGTTGAAGATTGCCCTGCCCAACAAAGGACGTCTGTCCGAGGAAGTGCGAGAGCTGTTCAACGACGCGGGCCTGGAGGTGCGCGCTCGCGGTGAGCGGGCCCTCACCGCGTCCCTGGGCGGCGAGTTCGAGGCCATCTTCGTCCGCGCGCAGGACATCCCGGAGTTCGTCGCGGACGGCGCCGCGCAGGCGGGCGTCACCGGCTGGGACCTGGTGAACGAGGCCGGGCGCGAGCTGGAGTCGCTGATGGACCTGGAGTTCGGCCGCTGCCGGCTGGTGGTGGCCGCGCGCGACGAGAGCGGCATCACGCGCGTGGAGGACGTGAAGGACGGGATGCGGGTGGCCTCCTGCTTCCCCCGGCTGACGCAGGCCTTCTTCCAGCAACGCGGACAGAAGGTGACGGTGGTGCCGGTGAGCGGCGCGGCGGAGATCGCTCCGCACCTGGGCATCGCGGACATCGTGGTGGACCTCACGTCCACGGGCTCCACGCTGAAGATGAACGGCCTGCGGGAGGTGTCCACCGTGCTGGAGTCCAGCGCCCGGCTGGTGGCGTATCCCGGCAACGGCGCGGAGGCCCGGCGTGCGTTGGAGGAGCTGACGCAGGCGCTGGGGTCGGTGCTGGCGGCGCGCGGGCGGCGCTACCTGATGGCCAACGTCCCGAAGACGTCGCTGGAGCAGGTGCGCGAGGTGCTGCCCGGCCTCAACGGCCCCACGGTGGTGGACGTGATGAACGGCGGCCACTTCGTGGCGG
This sequence comes from Corallococcus macrosporus, assembly GCF_017302985.1. Classification (NCBI taxonomy): domain Bacteria; kingdom Pseudomonadati; phylum Myxococcota; class Myxococcia; order Myxococcales; family Myxococcaceae; genus Corallococcus; species Corallococcus macrosporus. Next base: position 244,408 of record NZ_JAFIMU010000010.1, on the reverse strand, counting down.
TGCACGCGGTGGTCTCGTCGAAGACGCTCTACCGCACGGTCAACGCGCTGAAGGCGCTGGGCGGGCAAGGCATCCTCGTCACGCGCATCGAGAGGTTGATGGCATGAGCGCCTCCGTCCTCAAGTATCAGGGAGCCCTGGCTTTACTGGAGCCCGACGCGCGGCGGAAGCTGCTGGCGCGCACGGGGGAGTCGGACGCCCAGGTGGCTTCGCGCGTCCAGGCGCTCATCGCGCGCGTTCGCTCGGAAGGTGACCGGGCCCTCTTCGACTTCGCTCGCGAGTTCGACCGCGTGGAGTTGAAGGCCCTGGAGGTTCCTCGCGCACGGTGGGACGCGGCGCTGGAGTCGATTCCGTCCGACGTGCGCGAGGCGCTGACCCGCGCGGCACGCAACATCGCCCGGGCGCACGCGGCGCAGCGGCCCCAGGCCATCGAGGTAGAGACGGAGCCCGGCGTCGTTGTCGGCCGCCGGCCGGATCCACTGAGCCGCGTTGGCGTCTACGCGCCGGGCGGCAGGGCGGTGTACCCCAGCAGCGTGCTCATGGGCGTGGTGCCCGCGAAGGTGGCGGGCGTGGGGGAGGTCATCGTCTGTTCACCGCCCGGGCCGGACGGTCTGCCGAGCGCGGGAGTGCTCGCGGCGGCGGCGCTGGCGGGCGCGGACCGGGTCTTCGCATTGGGTGGCGCGGGTGCGGTGGCCGCGCTGGCCTACGGCACGCAGAGCGTTCCCCGGGTGGACCGCATCGTCGGACCGGGCAATGCCTACGTGGCGGCGGCGAAGCTCCAGGTGGTGGACGCCGTCGCCATCGACGCTCCCGCGGGCCCGAGTGAAATCCTCGTGGTCGCCGACGGGAGTGCTCGCCCGGAGGCCGTGGCGCGTGAGCTGCTGGCGCAGGCGGAGCACGACCCCGAGGCCTGCTGCGTGGCGCTGGTGGTGGGTGCTCCGCTGGCGCAGGCGGTGCGGGACGCGGTGGAGCAGCAGGCCCGCGTCGCGCGACGCGGTGACATCGTCCTCGCGGCGCTGGGCAGCCGGGGCGCGGTGCTGCGCATCGACTCGCTGGAGGAGGCGTGGCCCTTCGTCGCGGACTTCGCGCCGGAGCACCTGCTGCTCGCGACGTCGAAGCCCTCGGAGGACCTGTCGCGCGTTCGCAACGCGGGCACGGTGTTCGTGGGACAGCGCGCGTCGGTGGCCTTCGGCGACTACCTCACGGGCGCGAACCACGTGCTGCCCACCGCGGGCCTGGCCCGGGCTTACTCGGGGCTGAGCGTGCTGGACTTCTACCGGTGGACCACGTGGCAGAGCGTGACGCCCGCTGCCGCGGCGGCGATGGCTGATGACGTGGGGACGCTTGCGGACAGCGAGGGGCTCTTCGCCCACGCGGCCGCGGCGCGGGCCTGGAGGGTGCCGTGATTCCCTTCCGCGAAACGTATCGGGACATCCCGCTGTACTCCCCGGCGAAGAAGCCGTGCCGGGTGGACCTGAGCGACAACACCAACCTCTTCGGCGCACCGCCCTCGGCGGACCGCGTGTTGCGCGAGGAGGGCTTCCTGAAGCTCTCCCGCTATCCCGCGGGCTACGCGCCCGACCTCAAGCGCGCCGTGGCTCGCTACGCGGGCGTCGCGGTGGAGAGCGTGACGACGGGGTGTGGTTCGGACGACGTCATCGACTGCGCGCTGCGGGCCTTCCTGGAGCCCGGAGACGTGGTCGCCTTTCCGGATCCCACGTTCGTGATGGTGCCCATGTTCGCCCGGTTGAGCGCGCTCAAGCCGGTGCCCGTGCCGCTGCGTGCGGACCATGACCTGGACGTGGAGGGACTGCTCGCCACGGGGGCGAAGCTCATCTACGTGTGCACGCCGAACAACCCCACGGGCACGGTGGCCTCTCGCTCGGCGGTGGAGCGGCTGGTGAATGAGGCCCGCGGCGTGGTGCTCATTGATCAGGCCTATGTGGAGTTCGCGCGGGGCGGGGACTTCCTGGACCTCGCGAGGACCCGGCCCAACGTCCTGGTGACGCGCACGATGTCCAAGGCGTTCGGGCTCGCGGGCCTGCGGGTGGGGTGGGGCGTCGGTGCGCCGTCGCTGGTCGCGGAGGTGGAGAAGGCACGGGGGCCCTACAAGCACACGACGCTGGGCGAGGCCGTGGCGGTGTCCGCGCTCACGGAGGACGTCGCGTGGATGGAGGCCTGCGCGGCGGAGGCCGTGGAGAACCGCGAGCGGCTGCGCGGCGGATTGAAGGCGCTGGGCCTGGAGCCGCTGCCTTCGGAGGGGAACTTCCTCCTCGTCCCCGTGCCGGAGGCTCGCAGGGTGGGCGAGGCGCTGCGGGAGCGCAACGTGAACGTGCGGGTGTTCGAAGGGCTCACGGGCGTGGGCGATGCGCTGCGCATCGGCTGCGGTCCCTGGCCCCTGATGGCTTCGGCGCTGAAGGCCTTGAAGGAGGTGCTGTGATGCGAGTGACCCTGTTCGACTACGGCGCGGGCAACCTGCACTCGCTGATCAAGGCTCTGGCCACCACGCCTGGAGCGGAGGTGCGCGTGCAGGAGGATCCGCTGCGCGCATTGGACACCGACGTGCTGGTGCTGCCCGGAGTGGGAGCGTTCGGATCCGCGGCGGCGCGGCTGGCTCCAGGACGCGAAGCGATGCGGAAGGCACTGGACGCGGGCCTGCCGTGCCTGGGCATCTGCCTGGGCATGCAGCTCCTCTTCGAGGAGAGCGACGAGGGGGCAGGGAAGGGACTTGGCTACTTCCCGGGCCGGGTGACGCGGCTGTCCGCGCGGCACGTCCCGCAGATTGGATGGAACGACGTGGAGGAGGACCGGGCGCTGGAGTCCACGCGGCTGTCCACCGTGTACTACGCGCACAGCTTCGTGTGCCGCGCCGCCGATTCGCGCGAAGTCGTGGGCTGGACGACCCACGAGGGCGACCGGTTCCCCGCGTCCGTGCGACGCGGCAACGTGCTGGGCGTGCAGTTCCACCCGGAGAAGTCCTCCCAGGCGGGTGTTCGCTTCGTGCAGGCGTTCCTCCAGGAGGTGGCCTCGTGATCGCCATTCCGGCCATCGACCTGCGGGAAGGGGCGTGCGTGCAGCTCGTGGGGGGCTCCTACGAAGCGGAGCGCGTGCGCGTGAACGATCCGCTGGATGCCTTGAAGCAGTGGCTCGCGCTGGGCTTCCGCACGTTCCACGTCGTGGACCTGGATGCGGCGCTGGGCAAGGGCTCCAACGCGGACGTGGTGGCGCGACTGGTGTCGCACGCCCCGGGCCTCACCTTCACGGTGGGTGGCGGAGTTCGTGATGCCTCGCGCGTGGAGGCGGTGCTCGCGGGTGGGGCGTCCTCGGTCGTCGTGGGGACTCGCGCCATCGAGGACCTCGCCTGGCTCACCGAGGTCGCGGAGCGCTTCCCCGGCCGAGTGGTGGTCGCCGCGGACGTGAAGGGCCGCGAGGTGGTGACTCGGGGGTGGACGGCCGGCAGCGCGCGCGACATCCGCGACGTGCTGTCCGCGCTGGAACCCCTGCCGCTGGGCGGGATGCTCGTCACGGCGGTGCACAAGGAGGGACAGCTGGGCGGCGTGGACCTTCCGCTGATGGAAGAGGTCGCCCGCTCGAGCCGGCACCGGCTCCTGGCTTCCGGCGGCGTGACGACGTTGGAGGACCTGCGCGCACTGGCGAAGCTGGGCGCGCACGGAGCGGTGGTGGGCATGGCGCTTTACACAGGACGGCTGGATGCGCGCGCGGTCGCGCGGGAGTTCACGGAATGAGCACGGTCACCACGGTCGTCCGGGAAACGAAGGAGACACAGGTCACGGTGGAGCTGGCGCGCGGAACAGGCGTGGCCCGGGTGGACACGGGCCTCAAGTTCTTCGACCACATGCTCGCCACCTTCGCGCGTTACGCGGGGCTGGACCTGACCCTGCACGCGCGCGGCGACCTGCGCCACCACCTGATGGAGGACGTGGCCATCACCCTGGGCACCGCCGTCCAGCGCGTCATCCCCGCCACGGCCGCGCGCTACGGCGAGCGCACCCTGCCCATGGACGACGCGCTCGTGCAGGCGTGCCTGGACGCGGGCGGGCGCTTCTACTACCGGGGCCCGTTGAAGAACCGCCTGTACGAACACTGGATGCGCTCGTTCTGCGAGCACTCGCGCATCACGCTCCACCTGCGGGTGCTGCGCGGCAAGGACAGCCACCACCTCACCGAGGCGGCCTTCAAGGCGCTGGGGCTCGCGCTGCGCGACGCGATGGTGGACTCCGGCGTCGTCTTCAGCATGAAGGGCAGCGTCTCCCTGGAGGTGAAGTGATGCTCCGCCGACGGATCATCGTCTGCCTGGACGTGAAGGGCGGCCGCGTGGTGAAGGGCGTCCAGTTCGAGGGCCTGCGCGACGTGGGCGACCCGGTGGAACTGGCCCGGCGCTACGAAGAAGCCGGCGCGGACGAGGTGACCTTCCTGGACATCTCCGCGAGCGCCGAGGAGCGCCAGACGCTGTGGGACCTGGTCCAGCGCACCGCGGAGCGCCTCTTCATCCCGCTCACGGTGGGCGGCGGCGTGCGCACCGTGGACGACGTGGGCCGAGCGCTCAGGGCCGGCGCGGACAAGGTGAGCATCAACTCCGCGGCGGTGGCCACCCCGGAGCTGCTGACCGGCTGCGCGGAGCGCTTCGGCGCCCAGTGCGTCGTGGCCAGCATCGACGCGAAGCGGGAGGGTGACCGCTACCGCGTCTACACGCACGGCGGCCGCCGTCCCACCGACCTGGACGCGGTGGCCTGGGCGAAGGAGTGCGTCCGGCGCGGCGCGGGCGAGGTGCTGCTCACCAGCATCGACCGGGACGGCGCGCGCACCGGCTATGACCTGGAGCTGACGCGCGCGGTGGCGGAGGCCGTGGACGTGCCGGTCATCGCCTCCGGTGGCGCGGGCCGCGCGGAGCACGTGCGCGATGCCCTGACTGTCGGCGCGGCGGACGCGGCCCTCGTCGCGGGCATCCTCCACGACGGCCTCACCACCGTGGGCGCCTTGAAGTCCCTGCTGAAGGACAACGGCATCTCCATCCGGAGCACGACATGAAGAACGCGGACCCGAGAGACCTGATGGAGGCCGCCGCCGACGTGGCGCGCAAGGCCGGTGACGTGGCGCTGGACTTCTTCCGGCGCGGCATCGCCGTGGACACCAAGAGCGATGGAACGCCCGTGACCGTGGCGGATCGCACCGCCGAATGGACCGCCCGCGAGTGGCTGGAGGCGCGCTTCCCCGAGGACGGCATCCTGGGCGAGGAATTCGGTGAGTCGCGTGCGGGCGCGAAGCGCCGCTGGATATTGGATCCCATCGACGGCACGAAGACGTTCATCCGGGGCGTGCCGCTGTGGGGCACGCTGGTCGCGGTGGCGGAAGGGGAGAACATCCTCGCGGGTGCGGCCTACTTCCCCGCCGTGAACGAGCTGGTCGTCGCGTCCCCGGGCCTGGGCTGCTTCTGGAACGGATCCGCGGCGCACGTGTCGGAGCAGGACTCGCTGGAGCGCGCCGTGGTGCTCATCACCGACGAGCGCTTCCTCCAGAACCCCGCGAAGGGCGCGGCGTGGCGGGAGCTGTCCCAGCAGGCGTCGCTCTCCCGCACCTGGGGGGACTGTTACGGCTACCTCCTCGTCGCCACCGGCCGCGCGGAGGCCATGGTGGACGAGGGCCTGTCGCCCTGGGACGCGGCGGCGCTGCAACCCATCATCGAGGAGGCGGGCGGCGTGTTCACCGACTGGAAGGGAAGGCGCACGGCGTTCGGCGGTGACGGCATCGCCACCAACGGAGCGCTGGCGAAGCAGGTGCGCGACGTGCTGGGCAAGGGAGTGCGGTCATGACGCTGGACCTCTCCAGGTTGAACTTCGACAAGGGCCAGGGGCTGGTGACGGTGGTGACGCAGGACGCGAACACCGGCGACGTCCTGATGGTGGCGCATGCCGACCGCGAGGCGATGGAGCGCACGCTCGCGACGGGCGAGATGCACTACCGCTCCCGCACGCGCGGCCTCTGGCACAAGGGCGCCACCAGCGGGAACACCCAGAAGGTCGTCTCGCTCACCGCGGATTGCGACGGCGACGCGGTGCTCGCGCGCGTGCGCAAGGCCGGCCCTGCCTGCCACACCGGCGAGGAGACGTGCTTCGGCGAGGGACGCTGGGACGCGCTCGCGCACCTGGACGCGACGCTCGCCGCCCGCGCGACGGGCCCCGTGCCGGAAGGCGCGAAGCCCAGCTACACGCGGCGCCTGCTGGAGGACCGGAACCTGCGGCTGAAGAAGCTGGGGGAGGAGGCAGCGGAGCTCGTCACCGCCTGCGCGGACGCGGATGCCCACCGGGCCGCCGAGGAGGCCGCCGACGTGCTGTACCACGTGCTCGTGGCGGTGCGTCCCCTGGGCCTGACGCTGGAGGACGTGAAGGCCGTCCTGGCCGCGCGCGCACGTCCAAAGGTGCCCTGAACTCCCCGGATTGCCCGGCGTGTCGGTTGCGACCCAGGCGGAGTTGTCCAGCAGCACTGCATCCTCACAGCGTGACTGGCACACAAGCGCGCCAAAGGTGCAGGCGTGTGTCCGCTACTCTTCAAGTGCTTCTGTGATCCTGGTACAGATTCCGGCCTGCGACACGGGCCGTGCCCGACGAAGCGGCCCCGTCGTCATCAGCGTTCGCATCCCGGAGGCTTCGTGTCTGCCACGTACCAATCCGAACTCATCGACCGCGTCCTCTTCTCGCGCTGGCACAACCCGCCGACGAAGGATGACGTCCAGGCCATCATGGCGCAGATGGAGGAGGCGACGCAGCGGCTGGGACAGAACGTGCTGTACATCGCGTCCATCAGCCCCAAGGCGAAGGTTCCCGACGCGACCGAGCGCGCGCACCTGAACCAGATGGTGGCCGAGGGCCGCCGCTACTGTGAGCAGTCCTGGCTGGTGTACGAGGGCACGGACCTGCAGCACAACCTCCAGCGAGTCATCATCTCGGGCGTGCTCATCCTCACGCGCACGTTCGACAACTACCTGTCGGTCGCCAAGTCGGCGGACGCCATCGTGAAGGACGTCTCCACCGCGCTGAAGAAGGACGCGTCGTCCATCTTCCGCCAGGCGCGCGACCGCGGCCTCATCGCCTGAGACCCACGCGAGCGACGTCGGAGTGCTTCCGACGCCGCGTGCGTCATGGCGCCCGCGCTACCGGGCGCCGATGATCTCCAGCTCCTTCAGCTCCACCGCCGGCCGCTCCGGAACGACGCTCACCGCGTCCACGTCGAGCAGGGGGACCGCGGGCTTGCAGACCTCCCACCTGCCCGTGCCGCGGAAGCGGCAGACGGTGGGATCCACGAAGAAACCCGTGCCTCCCGGCTCCTGGCGCCCCACGCCGTCCGGCGCGCGGATGTGTGCCCGCAGCGAGCCCGGTCCCGTGGCGAGCACCTGGAACGACACCGCGTACTTCAGCGTGGGCGCGTACTCCAGCCGCAGCGCGCCGTCCGAGCCCACCTCGGCCATGGACAGCTTCACCCCCGACAGCTCGTCCCGGTCGAAGGCGCGGAACGCGTCTCCCGGCCCCTTCTGCTGATCCGGCTCGATGGCCTTGGCCTCCACCGCGCCCTGCGTGTGCAGCGTCGCGAGCCGGGGCGCCCGCGAGCCCTGCTGCACCGCCGCCGCGTTCAGGAGCGGCGCGGGCAGCTGGCCCGTCGTCACGCACGTGGGCGCCAGCTCCTCCAGCATCGCCAGCAGCCGCGGCTCCACGTCCGCCCCCGTCACGGCCGCGGGCCCCACGGCCTGGCGCACGAGCTCCTGGCAGGCCGCGCCCAGGGCAGTGCCTGCGTGCTCCAGGCTCCAGTGCGCCTCCTGCAGGTCCGGGTTCCCCCGGCGGGCGGCCTCCTGCAACGCGCGCGTCACGGCCTGGCCGCAGGGATTGTCGGCCGGCGCACAGCGCTCGCAGAGGGTGGCGAGCAGCTCGCGGGGCACGCCGTCCCTCGCGGTGAGGGGCGCGAGGGAGGCCAGGGCCGGGCCCCTCGCACAGGCGGCGGCGGGAGGGGTGGGGCAGTCGCCGAGCTGACGGCGCGCGTCGCTCCAGGCGGTCCCCGCGTCCCCCGAGGTGGAGGCGCCTCCGTCGGGAGAGAGCAGGTCCCCGAGGACGGCGTCCAGGCCCCGGCACGCGGCGGGGCCCAGGTCGGGCGGCGTGATTTTCACCGGCGGCTTCGCGCCCGGCGCCTGCCCGGGGGCCGGAGCGGGCGGGGTTTGATGCGTCACGTAATAGAGGCGCGCGAACGCCAGCAGCGCTACTAGCATCAAGAGAAGCGTGTGGAGCGGGAAGCGACGCACGAGCAAACTCCTTGATTCCAACCGGGACCGGGGGTTATCAGCGCCCGCGAGTTCCATCCGCAAAAATGACCGGAGGCGTGTGTGGCTGAGACTTTCGACGTGGTGATCATCGGCTCGGGTCCTGGCGGCTATGTGGGCGCCATCCGCGCGGCCCAGCTCGGGCTGAAGACGGCCATCATCGAAAAGGACAAGCGCCTGGGCGGGACGTGTCTGCACCGCGGGTGCATCCCCACCAAGTCGCTCCTGTGGACGGCGTCGCTCTTCCACCACATCAAGGAGTCGTCCGACTTCGGCATCGACGTGGCGAACCCCACCGTGAACTGGGCCAACGCCCAGAAGCACAAGGACAAGGTCGTCACCAAGGGTGCCAACGGCATCGACTTCCTGATGAAGAAGAACAAGATCACCGTGGTGAAGGGCCACGGGCGCATCGCCGGCAAGGGCAAGGTGGAGGTCACGGCGGAGGACGGCTCCAAGCAGACCCTGGAGACGAAGAACATCATCATCGCCACGGGCTCCGTGCCCAAGTCCCTGCCGAACGTGGCGGTGGACCACAAGCGGGTGATGAACAGTGACTCCATCCTGACCATCGACCGCATCCCCAAGAGCATCATCGTCCTGGGCGCCGGCGCGGTGGGCTGCGAGTTCGCCTCCGTGTTCAACCACGTGGGCAGCAAGACGGCCATCGTGGAGTACATGCCCGCGCTGCTCCCCATCGAGGACGCGGACATCTCCAAGGAGCTGGACAAGATCTTCCGCCGCCGCGGCATCGACGTGCACACGGGCTCCGCGGTGCAGAAGGTGGAGCACACGGCGGACGGCGTGCGCGTCACCATGAAGGTGGGCGAGGAGACCAAGACGCTGGAGGCCGAGATCCTCCTGTCGGCGGTGGGCCGCGCGCCCGTCACCGAGGACGTGGGCCTCAACAAGACGTCCATCCAGGTGGACCGCGGCTTCATCAAGGTCGACACGATGTGCCGCACCAGCGAGCCCAACGTCTACGCCATTGGCGACGTCATCCCGACGCCGATGCTGGCGCACATGGCCAGCGCCGAGTGCGTGATGGTGGTGGAGCACATCGCCGGGAAGAACCCCGCGCCCATCAACTACGACCTCACCCCGTCCGCCACGTACTGCTACCCCGAGGTGGCGTCCGTGGGCCTCACGGAGAAGAAGGCCAAGGAGCGCGGCTACGACGTGAAGGTGGGCATCGCCCCCTTCGGCGCCGTCACCAAGTCGGCCATCTCCAACGAGTCGATCGGCATGATCAAGATCGTCTCCGACCGGAAGTACGACGAGGTGCTGGGCATCCACATCATCGGGCCGCACGCCACGGAGCTGCTCGCCGAGGCCTGCGTCGCGATGAAGCTGGAGATCACCACCGAGGAGCTGGCCCACACCATCCACGCGCACCCGACGCTCTCCGAGATCATGCACGAGGGCGCCGAGGCCACGCTGGGTCACCCGCTGCACTTCTAGCGGGCGCGGCGGCCCGGCCTCTTCTGGCCGGGCCCGCCGTAGAGCGCCTGCAGTGAGGCCGCCAGCGCGGCCAGCCGCAGGCGCAGCGGTTCCGGGGCGAGCACCTCCACGCCCGCCCCGATTTCGCACAGCTGGGAGACCGCGATGGCCTCCCGCTCGAAGTCCAGCGTCACCTTCCGCTTCCCACCGCGTGCCGCGGGCGCCTTGTCGATGCGCTCACCGTCGGCCGGGGGACGCACCTTCCGCAGCGCCGCTTCGCCTTCCGTCGTGCAGGAGAGGGTGACGTCGTAGCGGGGACGCTCCACGGCGAACCTCGCGCACCAGTCCTTCCAGAACGCGGGCAGGTCGAAGCCGTGGGGACGGGTGAAGCCCTGGGGGCGCAGCCGCACGTCCGCGATGCGCCCGCCCCGGAAGACGCGGGGGCCCTTGTCCGTCCCGGCGACGAGGTACCAGCGGTCCGCCTTGATGACGAGCCCGTAGGGGTCCACCGTCCGGCGGGAGCGGGCGCCGTCGAAGTCCTCGTAGCTCAATGACACGCGGCGGTCCTGCCAGGCGGCGTCGCGCAGCTTGCCCAGGTGCGGCAGGGGCTCGCGGCCGGTGAACCAGCCAGAGGCGTCCACGTGGAGCCGCTGGCGCGCGTGCTCCAGCGCGGGCTGCTGGAGGGCGGGGAGGGCCGCCGCCAGCTTCACCAGGCCCGTGCGCAGCGGCGTGGACAGGCCCAGGTCGTCCAGCGCGCCGGGGGCTCCCACCGTGGCCAGGGCCTGGAGCTCCGGACGCGTGAGGCCGGTGAGCTGCGTGCGCCAGCCCTCCATCAGCGCCACGCCGCCCGCCGCGCCTCGCGTCGCGTAGACGGGGACGCCCGACGTGGAGAGGGCGTCGAGGTCGCGGTGCACCGTCCGGCTGGAGACCTGGAGCTCGCGCGCCAGCTCGCCCACGGTGCTGCGCGGGCGGGCCTGGAGGCGCATCAAGAGGTGGACGAGGCGATCCGCGCGCATGGGCCCTCCGGGTTCCAGGTGGGGTGCAGCCTGCGCCGCGAATCATGACAGGGGTTGTCAGGATTGGGCGTGCAAGGTGGCGCGTGAAAGGGGAGCACGGACATGAAGCCACTCGAGGGACAGGTGGCCCTGGTCGCGGGAGCGACGCGGGGCGCGGGCCGGGGAATCGCGACGATGCTGGGGGCGGCGGGGGCCACGGTGTACTGCACCGGGCGCAGCGTGCGGGGCCGGCTGGCGAGCGGGGACTCGCGGCCGGAGACGATTGAAGAGACGGCGGAGCAGGTGACGGCGCTGGGCGGGAAGGGCATCGCGGTGCGCGTGGACCACGCCGTGGAGGAGGAGGTGGAGGCGCTTTGTCAGCGCGTCCGCGCGGAGGCCGGGAAGCTGGACGTGCTGGTCAACGACATCTGGGGCGGAGAGACGCTGCACGAGCTGGGGCTGCCGTTCTGGAAGCAGTCGCCAGCGAAGGCCCGGCTCATGCTCGACCGTGCCGTGGGCACGCACATCGTGACGAGCCGCTACGCGGTGCCGTTGATGCTGGAGCGCGACAAGGGGCTCATCGTGGAGGTGACGGACGGGGACTCGTTCGGGTACCGGGGCGGCGTCGCGTACGACGTGACGAAGATGGCGGTCATCCGGTTGGCGTTCGCGATGTCGCGCGACCTGCGCCGCACGAACATCACGGCGCTGGCGGTGACGCCGGGGTTCCTGCGCTCGGAGGAGATGCTGGATGGGTTCGGGGTGAAGGAGTCGAACTGGCGCGACGCGGTGAAGAAGGTCCCGGACTTCATCGCGTCGGAGACGCCGTCGTACGTGGGGCGCGCGGTGGCGGCATTGGCGGCGGATCCGGACGTCCACCGGAGGGCGGGGCGCGTGGTCGCGTCGTGGACGCTGGCGCGCGAGTACGGCTTCACGGACCTGGATGGCTCGCAGCCGCACTGGGCCGAGCACTTCGAGCGGACGTACGGCAAGCCGTACACCGTCGCGGACGACGCGGCCTATGCGTCCTGGATGGGGGGCTCCATCGAAATTGTGTGCCCGGACTGGCCAGCCTACTGACCGGGCACGGCCCATCCCCGGCGGCCGGACGAAGCGCTATGGTCCGACGCGAGAGGTCACGCACATGGCCAAGGGGCACCGCAGGAACGACGAGTCGGATCGGGTCGATGAGACCCGGGTCGCGCCGCTCGACGACGACCTGGACGAGACGGAGGAGGTCCGCACCGAGCGGACCCAGGTGCCGCCTACCGCGCAGCGGGACGCGGAGGCGGCCCGTGCGTCCGCGGGGAGCTCTGGCCGGAAGTCCTGGGGCAACCAGACGCGCGTCGCGCCACCCACGAGCGCGGCCCCGCGCGCCGCCGAGTTCACGGGCCTGGAAACGCGGATGACGCCGCCCCCGGTTCCCGACGAGGACCTCGTCGAGGAAACCCGCGTGGACGGCCTCAAGCCCCCGCCTCCGCCCCCTGCGCTCGAGGACCTGGGCCTCGAGGGCGGCGATGACGAGGGCTTCGCCGCTCCGCAGACCGCCTTCCGTCCATCGCGTGGAGGTGCGGGAGAGGGCGGGCGATCCTCACGTGGCGGTGCGCGCGAGGAAGGGCAGGGGAGGCCTGAAGTGGCTCGCCCGGGCCGGGCGGTGACGCGCGAAGAGGGACAGGAGCTTCCTGAGATCGTCCGCCCCGGTCGTGGCGGCGCACGTGAAGGCCGGAGTGGCGCGCGCGAGGAAGGTGAAGGCCTTCCGGAGATCATTCGTCCGGGCCGGAGTGGCGCGCGTGAGGAAGGCCAGGGCCTTCCCGAAATCGTCCGTCCTCCCCGCGCGGGTGGCGCCCCTCGCGGCAGTGGCCGTGACGCCGCGAAGGAAGAGGAGTTCGCGCTGCCGGAGATCATCCACGCGGGCCGGGGCGCGGAGCTGGACGGAAGCGCCTCCGAACCGCCTCGCGCGCCGCGCGCCGACAGTCCGGCGAAGGCCAGCCGCCCGGAGCCGATGATCTTCGCGCCGCTTCCCTCCGCGCAGGCGGCGAGCCAGGCCGCGCAGACGCCCGAGCTGCGCACGATGTTCGCCACCCACTCCGCGCTGCTCGCGGAGCGCCTCAAGGCCGAGCTCCAGCACAAGATCTACGGCCGCTCCCCGCACCGCATCCTGCGCGTGGACGAACCCGAGGGCCCCAGCACCGCGGGCGGCAAGCAGGCCCGGCAGGCCATCTCGCTGGTGGACCGCAAGGGCATCGCGCCGGCGCTCGTCGCGGGCTGGGTGGACGTGGCCAAGGGACAGGCCTCGCTGCGCAACCACGAGGCCGTGGCCAAGCGCTACGAGTTCCAGCACGGCAGCCCGCTGGAGCTCGTCCCGGAGGAGTACGAGAAGTTCCTCACCGACGTGGACGAGGTGCTGCGCACCGCCGCCATCCAGGTCCGCATCCTCGTGCCGGATGAATCCGCGCCCACCCGCGCCACCGTGGGCCCGCAGACCCCGCGTGCCACGGGCGTCGCCGCGCGCTGGGTGCTGCTGCTCGTCGTCGTGGCCTTCCTGCTGGGACTCGCCGCGGGCGCCACGCTGCTCCACGGTTGAGGCCCGGCACTGTCCGTTGAAGGAAGGGGTGCTCGCGCACCGGTGCGATGGCCGGTGGGCGGCCCCCCTTCCACCTTGGTGTCTCCCCATCCGGGCCGGAGGCACCCATGGCGTCACCCTCTCGCCGTCCCAAGTCCCACTGGCGCAAGCTGCTGGGCGGCTGCGTCGTGTCCATTGCCCGGGCCTTCGCGCCCACGTCCGTGCTCGCGGATGGCCCCCCTATGCTGGATGGCCGGCCGCGTTACACCCGCGTTCCCGTCCCGGTCCGGAACTCTCAAGCGCTCGGAATCCGAGGCACGGATCCACTGCTGCCGGGATGACACGGGAGTGAAGGCGGGGCGGGGGGCCCCATGGTACGGTGCTCGCGTCATTTTTCAGGGGGGGCATCCACGAGTGCCCGCCCTGGAACTCTGTGAGCCCCACCATGCGCAGACTCTCCCTGCTGGCCCTCTGCCTTGTCGTCGCGACCGCGTGTTCGCGGGGCGACAAGGACGCGAAGGGCGGCCCTTCGGAGACCGGCACCGCGCCGACTCCGTCCTCCAAGTCCCCTGGCATCGCCGTCGAGCCGCTGCCCGAGCCTCCCGCGCTGAAGATCGACGCCCAGGACGCCGCGGCGCAGGGCCCGCTCGCCATCGCGGCCGTGCGGCCCGAAGGCCAGGCCTACGGCAACGTCCGGCCGACCATCACCTTCACCAAGCCGATGATCGCCCTGGGCTCCGTCGCCGCGGAGCGCGGCCTGGCGGCGCCCGCGAAGATCGCTCCCGCGCTGGAAGGCGAGTGGCGCTGGCTGGGCTCCGCGAGCGTGGAGTTCGTGCCGGGCTCCGCCGTGAAGCTGGGAACGCAGTACACGGTGACGGTGCCCGCGGGCCTCAAGGCCATGGACGGCACCACGCTGGCGGAGCCGTACAGCTTCCAATTCGAGACGCCGCGCCCGTCCCTCCAGTCCTCTCAGCCGGAGCCGCAGTTCCGCTGGGTGCAGCCGGAGCAGGTCTTCACGCTGACCTTCAACCAGGCCGTGAAGGACCTGGCGCAGCACGCGCGCCTGGAGCCCGCGAGCGGCGCCCCCGTGCCGCTCACGCTGGTGAAGGCGACGGCGTACGCGGACATGAAGGAGACGCAGGTCGGCAGCGGCCCGGAGCGCAAGTCCCAGGACCGGCGCGTGAAGTACGAGCTGAAGCCCGCGCAGAAGCTGCCCGCGGGCGCGCAGTTCACCCTGGTGGTGGACGGTGAGCTGACCGGCACGGACGGCCCGCTGCCCATGGGCGAGGCGGTGCGCAGCCCGTACTCCACCTATGGCGCGCTCAAGGTGGAGTCCACCGGCGCGTGCGTGTTCACCTGGGGCGAGGAGCAGTGCTCCTATGGCCCGCTCATCCTCTTCACGTCCAACGAGCTGGACGTCGCCTCGCTCAAGGGCAAGGTGACGCTGGAGCCGAAGGCGGAGATCGACTGGGAGCGCGTGCAGACGCAGCTGCCGTGGTCGGGCTCCGAGGTGAAGTTCCCCTACGTGTCGCTGCCCGGCCGCTACCGCCCCGGCACCACGTACAAGATCAAGGTCGCCGCGGGCTACAAGGATCTCTTCGGCCAGACGGGCCCCGCCTTCCAGGGCCAGGCGAAGCTGTCGGACGTGGAGCCGTCCTTCGACTCGGGCTCGCGCGAGGCGCTGGTGGAGGCGTCCGGTGACGGCTCCATCCCGCTGACGACCACCAACGTCCCGGAGGTGCAGGCGGAGGTGTGGTCGCTGTCCCCCGCGCAGCTCGCGCAGCTCATGGACACCAACGAGTGGCCGTCCTCGGAGCCCTACCGGACGACGGTGAGCACGCAGGCCGAGCGCAATGTGCAGCGCACCTCGCCGCTCGACCTGCGCCCGGCGTTCAGCGGGGCGAAGACGGGCCTGTTCCTCGCGCGGCTCAACGCGCCGTCGCTGAATCAGAAGTACCCGCGCCGGGTCATCGGGCAGGTGACGGACCTGGCGGTGCACGCGAAGCTGGGCGCCGCCTCCGGCGTGGTGTGGGTGACGTCGCTGGCGACGGGCGCCCCGGTGCCGGACGCGCAGCTGACGCTCTGGGACAAGCAGGGCACGGAGCACTGGACGGGCACGACGGACGCCAACGGCCTGGCGAAGGTGCCGGGCCTGTCGGAGATGCTCAAGCCCAAGGAGGAGTCCTCCTGGAGCACGCCGTGGGCCATGGTGTCCGCGGTGAAGGACACGGACATCGGCGTGACGCTGTCCACGTGGGAGGGTGGCATGTCGCCCGGCGCGTTCTCGCTGCAGAGCGCGTGGGAGGGCCGCGTCCCGGACAGCCTGGGCTTCGTGTTCGCCGACCGCGGCATCTACCGCCCCGGTGACGACGTGATGCTCAAGGGCGTGGCGCGCTACCGCCGCCTGGGCGTGCTCAAGTCGCCGCCCGCGAACGCGAAGGCGCAGATCACCGTGACCAGCTCGCGCGGCGAGAAGATCTTCCAAACGGAGGCCCCCGTCACGAAGTACGGCACCTTCCGCGCGGACCTCAAGCTGGGCAAGGACCTGCCCCTGGGCTTCTACGACATCGCCGCGAAGCTGAAGGTCGGCGGCGAGTCGCTGAGCTACGGCGGCACCTTCCGCGTGGAGGAGTACCGCGCGCCGCAGTTCCGCGTGGACGTGGCCGTGCCCAAGCGGGACGTCACCGCCGGCGAGCCGCTCACCGCCCGCGTGGACGCGCGCTACCTGTTCGGCGGCGCCATGGGCGACGCGCAGGTGCGCTGGAACGTGCAGCGCGAGAGCTCCTTCTTCACGCCTCCGGGCAACGAGGCCTTCACCTTCGGCGTGAACACCTGGTGGTGGGACGACGAGCAGCCGGAGCACAGCAGCGACTCGTTCGGCTCCGGTGACGGGCGCACGGACGCGCAGGGCCAACTGGCGCTGGCGCTGGGCACCGCGGACGCGCCGGGCGGCAAGACGTGGCAGTACACGCTGGAGGCGGAGGTGGAGGACGTCAACCGCCAGCGCGTCGCCAACCGCAACCTCATCATCGTGCACCCCGCGGACGTCTACGCGGGCCTGCGCCTGCTCTCCACCGGCTTCGCGGAAGCGGGCAAGGAGGTGGGCCTGGAAGTGGTCGCCGTGTCGCCCGAGGGCAAGCGCCAGGACGGCGTCGCGGTGGACGTGAACATCAAGCGCCGCGAGTGGAAGTCCATCCGCAAGAAGGGCGACGGCGGCCAGTGGTTCACCGTCACGGAGCCCGTGGAGACGGAGGCCGCGAAGTGCGGCGTGAAGAGCGCGGCGACGCCGCAGCAGTGCAAGTTCACCCCGGCGGAGCCCGGCCTGTACGTGCTGGAGGCGGTGGCCACGGACGCGAAGGGCCGCAAGGCGACGACGCGCGACTCGCTCTACGTCACCGGCTCCGGCTGGGTGTCCTGGCAACGCAACGACACGGACCGCATCGACCTGGTGGCGGACAAGCAGCTGTACGACGTGGGTGAGACGGCGAAGGTGCTGGTGAAGAGCCCATACCCGCAGGCGGACGCGCTCGTCACCGTGGAGCGCGAGGGCGTGCTCAGCGTGCGCCGCGTGAAGCTCAAGGGCAGCGCCACCGCGCTGGACATCCCGCTGGGCGAGGGCGCCATCCCCAACGTCTTCGTGGGCGTGGTGCTGGTGCGCGGCCGCGTGGAGGCGGCCAAGGGCATCGAGTCCGGTGACGACCCGGGCCGTCCCGCCGTCCGCGTGGGCTACACGCAGCTGCGGGTGGAGAAGAAGTCCAAGCGCCTGTCGGTGGCGCTGACGCCGGACGCGCAGGAGAAGCGCCCGCGCGACAAGGTGACGGTGAACGTGGCGGTGAAGGACGCGGCGGGCCAGGGCGCGAAGTCCGAGGTGACGCTGTGGGCCGTGGACGAGGGCGTGCTGCGGCTGACGGGCTACAAGGCGCCGGATCCGCTGGACGCGATGTTCCAGGAGCGCGGCCTGTCGGTGCGCATCGGTGAGCCGCTCATCCACCTGGTGCTGCGCAAGCTGTACGGCGAGAAGGGCTCGCGGCCGGGCGGCTCCGGCGGCTCCGACACGACGGGCTCCGGCATCCGGTCCAACTTCAAGACGACGGCGGTCTTCCAGTCGGTGGAGACGGACGACCAGGGCAACGCGAAGGTGGAGTTCACGCTGCCCGACAACCTGACCACCTTCCGCATCATGGCGGTGGCCGTGACGGACGCGGACCGCTTCGGCGTGGGTGAGAGCAAGGTGCAGGTGGCCAAGCCGCTGCTGGCGCTGCCGGCGCTGCCCCGGCTGGTGCGCGTGGGCGACAAGGCGGAAGCGGGCGTGGTCATCCACACCACGAACCCGGCCATCAAGGAGGCCAAGGTCACCGCGAAGCTCACGGGCGTGCGCGTGGAGGGCCCCGCGGAGAAGACGGTGTCGCTGGACGGCAAGGCCCGCGAGGTGCGCTTCACCTTCGTGGCCGAGCAGCCGGGCACCGCGGTGCTGCAGTTCGCCGTCGCCGGCGGCGGGGAGACGGACGCGGTGGAGCAGAAGATCCCCGTGCAGTTGCCCGTGGGCATGGAGGCGGTGGCCACCTACGGCGACACAACGAGCGAGCGCGTGGAGGGGCTCAAGCCGCCGGGCGGCGTGCGTCCGGGCATGGGCGGCCTCACGGTGACGATGTCCTCCACGGTGATGGGCGGGTTCGACGAGTCGATGAACCAGCTCGTGGACTACCCCTATGGCTGCCTGGAGCAGATGTCGTCGCGGCTGGTGCCGTTCGTCGCGCTGCGCGAGCTGTCCGGCAAGTTCGGCGTGGCGTGGACCGGCGGCTCGGACGAGCAGAAGCAGGCGTTCGTCCGGGGCTTCCTCAGCGAGGACGCGCTGAAGACGCAGGGCACGCTGGATCCGGACACGGTGGTGGCGGCGACGGTGCGCAAGATTGAAGCGCTCCAGAACCACGACGGCGGCTTCCGCTTCTGGGCCTCCAGCGACTGCTCGTCGTCGTATGCCTCCGCGTACGCGACGCTGGCGCTCGCACGGGCGAAGGAGGTCGGCTACGCGGTGAGCGCGGGCGTGCTCGACAAGGCGAAGAAGTTCCTGGCGGACAAGGTGGCCGCGGGCGTGTGCTCGCAGTGCGCCTACGGCTGCAGCGAGGTGGGGCCGGAGACGCGGGTCTTCGCGCTCTACACGCTGGCGCGCATGGGGGCACCGCGGCCGTCGTACTACAACGAGCTGTTCGAGCAGCGGCAGAAGCTGCCGCTCTTCGCGCGGGCGATGCTGACGGACGCCATCTTCGTGGGGAAGGGCAACCGCACGCAGGGCCAGAAGATGCTCCAGGAGCTGCTCAACACGGCCCAGGAGACCGCCGCCGGCGTGCACTTCCAGGAGACGGACGCGAAGACGTACGCGCCGCTCTGGTCCTCCGACACGCGCACCACGGCGATCGTGCTCCAGACGCTGGTGGACGTGCAGCCGGATCACCCCTACGTGTCGAAGATGGGGCGCTACCTGGCCTCCGCGCGCGAGGGTGACGGGCGCTTCCGCAACACGCAGGAGGCGGCCTTCACGCTGATGGCCCTGTCGGAGGTGGTCCGCCGCAAGGAGACGGCCGTGCCGTCCTTCGAGGCGGTGGTGAAGCTGGGCGGACAGGTGATTGCCTCCGCCGACTTCAAGGGCCGCGACATGGGCGTGAAGACGGTGCAGGTGCCGGTGGAGAAGCTGGGCGCGGCGGACAAGGCGCAGCCCTTCACCTTCGGGGTGAACGGCACGGGCAACCTCTACTACGGGGCGCTCCTGCGCTACGCGCCCGCGCAGCTGCCGGTGGATCCGCTGGACCGGGGCATCATCGTCCAGCGCTGGTTCGAGCCGTACTCGGGCGGCGGCCAGGCGAAGGCGGCGCGCGCGGGTGAGCTGGTGCGCGTGCGCGTGCGCGTGGCCACGCCGATGCGGCGCAACTTCGTGGCGGTGGACGTGCCGCTGCCCGCGGGCCTGGAGCCGGTGGACACGTCGCTGGCCAGCACGGCGAGCCTCCCGGGCCCCGCCGGCTCCGGTGAGGAGGAGGGCCCCGGCGAGGGCTACGAGTACGAGAGCGAGGAGGACCTGTCGGAGACGGACGAGCCCAACAACGTCTGGGCGACGCGCTTCTGGTCGCCGTTCAACCACACGGAGATGCGGGATGACCGCGTGGTGTTCTTCGCCGACGAGCTGCCCCCTGGCGTGCACGTGACGAGCTTCGTCGCCCGGGCCACGACGCCGGGTGACTTCGTGCTCAAGCCCGCGCACGCGGAGGAGATGTACGCGCCGGAGGTGTTCGGCCGCTCCGAGGGTGGGCGCTTCCCGGTGCTGATGCCGGACGAGGTCGCTTCGAAGTGATGAAGCGCCTCACGCTTCGCGGGCTGTCGCGCGCCGTGGCGGTCCTCACGGTGCTCGTGGTGGTGGGCTGCGCGGGCTTCATCGCGTGGCCGCTGCCGGGGACGTTGCTGTCCCGCGAGGCGCTGTCCTCGCTGGTGCTCACCGACCGCACGGGCCATGCCCTGCGCGAGGTGCTCTCCCGCGAGGACGGACGCAGTGTGGGCCTTCCGGGGGGACGCATTCCCCCGAAGGTGCGGCAGGCCTTCATCGCCGCGGAGGATCAGCGCTTCACGTCGCATCCAGGCGTGGACGTGGTGGCGGTGGCCCGGGCGGCGCGCGACAACGTGTCGGCCGGGCGCATCGTGTCCGGCGCCTCCACGATTCCGCAGCAGTTGGCGCGCAGGCTGGTGCCGCGTGAGCGCTCGTGGTGGGGCAAGGCCGGCGAGGCGCTGTGGGCGCTGCGGCTGACGGCGCACCTGTCCAAGGAGCAGGTGATGCTGGAGTACCTGGACCGCGTGCCGTTGGGGAACTCCACGTTCGGCGTGGAGGCGGCGGCGCGGCGGTACTTCGGGCGCCCGGCGGAGCGGCTGTCCGCGGGACAGGCGGCGCTGCTCGCGGGGATGGCGCGCTCGCCCGCGCGGAGGGATCCGTACCGGCGGCCGGAGATGGCGATGGCCGGGATGCGCGACGTGCTCTCGCGCATGGTGGAGGAAGGCTTCCTGACGAAGGAGGAGGCGAAGGCGGCGGAGGAGACGCCGCTGGACCTGGTGCCTCCGGAGCGCGTGTTCGAGGTGCCGCACCTGACGACGGCGCTGCTCCAGCGGCTGCCGGAGCTGGGGCTGGACGGGGCGTCGCGCATCGAGACGACCATCGACCCGGCGCTCCAGGCGGCGGTGGAGCGGGCCATCACGGAGGAGCTGCGCGGGCTGGCGCACCGGCGCGTGGGCGAGGCGGCGGCCATCGTCCTGGACAACGCGACGGGCGAGGTGCTCGCGTACGTGGGCTCCTCGGACTTCCTGGACGAGGAGAAGGGCGGACAGAACGACGGCGTGCGCTCGCTGCGGCAGCCGGGGTCGGCGCTCAAGCCGTTCGCGTACGGGCTGGCGCTGAGCAAGGGGTTCACGCCGTCGAGCGTGCTCGCTGACGTGGAGGTGCACCTGGCGACGCCGGGCGGCGCGTACGTGCCGAAGAACTACGATCGGCGCGTGCACGGCCCGGTGCGACTGCGGGCGGCGCTGGCGTCCAGCTACAACATCCCGGCCGTGCGGGTGGCGGACGCGCTGGGGCCGGAGCAGGTGCTGCGCGTGCTGCGCGAGGCGGGCTTCCAGAGCCTCACGGAGAGCGCGTCGCACTACGGCGTGGGCATCGTGCTGGGCAACGGGGACGTGACGCTGCGCGAGCTGGCGCGGGCGTACCGGGGGCTGGCGCGGGGTGGAGTGGTGGGGCCGTTGCTGGAGGTGCGCGCGGCGTTCGGGCCGGATGGCAGGGCGCTGCGGATTCCGCAGGAGATGCAGGAGCACCGCTTCCTGGCGGCGCGGCCGGTGGAGCTGCTCACGGACGTGCTGGCGGACGAGGCCGCGCGGGCACCGGCCTTCGGTCTGGACAACGCGTTGCGGCTGCCGTTCCGCGTGGCGGCGAAGACGGGGACGAGCCGGGCGCACGTGGACAACTGGGCGGCGGGCTTCACGCGCGAGCGCACGGTGGCGGTATGGGTGGGCAACTTCGACGGCACGCCGATGCGCGGGGTCTCCGGCATCACGGGCGCGGGCCCGGTGTTCGCGCGGGTGATGGCGCTGGCGATGCGGGGCCTGCGCGCCGCGCCGCTGGTGGACCGCAGCCACTTCGAGTCCGCGGAGATCTGCCCGCTGTCCGGCGAGCGCGCGGGCCCGAACTGTCCCGGCGCGATGAAGGAGGTCTACCTGCCGGGCACGGCGCCGCGCCACGCCTGCACGATGCATCGAAGCGACGGCGCGCTGGACGTGGGCCCGGCGTACCTCGCGTGGGCGCAGGCGGAGGGACTGACGTCCACGTCGGTGAGCGCGGAGGAAGGCCCGGGGATGCAGCCCGGCTTCATCCTGCCGGCGAACGGGGATGAGTTCCTCGTGGAGCCGGAGCTGCCCGAAAGCGCGCAGGCCGTGCCGGTGCGGGTGATGGCGCCCAAGGGAGCGAAGCTGCTGGAGCTGCGCACGGACGACGGCCGCCGCATCGAACTGCGCCCGCCCTTCGTGACGCGGCTGCCGGCGGTGGAAGGGGAGCGCCGCCTGGAACTCTGGGCGCCCGGAGGCTCCGAACCCCTGGCGGTGACGCGGTACCGGGTCCGATGAACGCGGCGGGCATCGCCGTGCTCCTCGCCGCGCTGGTGGCGGGCACGCCGCCTGGTGCCGGGTGGAGCGCACCGAAGCCCTCAGCGGCGGCCACTCATGTTCGGTCGCCGACTGCTGCTGCACCGGCCTATCGCACGAGCTCGTCCTCCAAGCCTGACGCCCTCGCGCGTGAGCCGAAGGCCACGGCCGACGCACAGGTCGACGTGCGGATCCTCTCCAAGCACCGGCCCTCGCGCTTGCGGCTGGATGGTCCGCGCTCGCTGGAGGTCGTGGCGTCGGGGAACACGCTCGTCGTGGACGGACGTCCCCAGGCTCAGGCCCTGCGGCTGGATGCGGGCCGCTGGCATGTCCGGGGCCGGGGCCTGGACCGCCGCTACGAGGCCTCGCTGTCGCTGGCGGCCCGGGAGGGGGAGTTGATCGTCGTCGCCAGCTTCGCGCTGGAGACCTATGTCGCCGCCGTCACCGCCAGCGAGACCGAGGTCGACACTCCCTTCGAAGCACTTCGCGCCCAGGCCATCACTGCCCGCAGCTACGTGCTCGCTTCCGGCAAGCGGCATGACGAGGCGCGGGCCTGTGATCTCACGCACTGCCAGGTCCTTCGCGGCGAAGGCTTCGCCCGCCACCTGCGCCGTGCTCGCGATGCCGCCCGCGCAACCGAAGGACTCGTGCTGCGCCTTCCGGATGGATCCATCGCGCTCTCGCCATTCCATGCAAGCTGCGGCGGACACACGGCCGAGCCCGTGGCGGTGTTCGGTGCGCCGGACCTCACCGGTGCCGCCGCCGTGCCGGACCGTTGCCCCGCGTCTCCCTGGCGCGCGGTCGTGCCACGCTCGCTGGTGTCCGCCGCCGCGTCGGATGCGCTCGGTGGCCCCGCGCAGGCGGTGGACCTGCTGCTGGACCGGGACTCCAGCGGCGCGGTGGTGCGCGTCGTGGACCGCGCTTCAGGACGCGATGCCCGCGGTGATGCGTTCTTCCGCGCGCTCGGAGCCCGCACCGGGTGGGACCGGATCCGCAGCGCGCGGTTCTCCATGACGTTCGGTGGGGACCAGGCGCTCCTCGAAGGGCAGGGCCATGGTCACGGCGTCGGGCTCTGTCAGGCCGGCGCGGCCCTGCTCGCACGGCAGGGATGGACCGCGGAGCAGTTGCTCGCGCACTACTTCCCGCGCGCCCTCCCCGGGAAGCTCACGGACAAGTGAACGCGGGGGCGGGACGGCCCTCCGGCGTTCTCCTCCTGACTCGGCGCCAGGGCTTATCAGCACCCGGTGTGCTCCGTATCGATTGCACCAGAGCCCTCAGCCCCGCGCGGTCCGGTGGGGAGGTGGCTTCGCGCACCGGCCATCCCGGTGCGGGACCCGACCGGGAGGCATCACATGGCGTTCAATCTGATCGAAGCAGTCGGCTCACAGTTCATGCAGAAGGGATTGCTCCAGAAGATCAGTGGCTCGCTGGGCGAGGACCCGCAGGCGACCACCAAGGCGCTGCCGGGCGCCATCGCCGCCGTGGCCGCGGGCGTCGCGGACCAGGGCGGCAACGAGGCCGGTGCCCACCGCCTGCTGACGAAGCTCAACGAGGGCGGCTTCACCGGCCCCGACGCACCCGCGCGCACCGGCGGCATGGGCGAGGGGCTGATGGAGGAAGAGGAGCGCGGGAAGGGGATGCTGAGCGGCATCTTCGGCAACAAGCTGGGCGGCATCACCGAGGGGCTCACGCGCTTCGGAGGGATGCGCAACGCCGGCTCGGCGACGCGGTTGTTGTCCCTGGCCGCGCCCATGTTGATGGGCGTCCTGGGCAAGCAGGTGCGCGACCAGCGCATGGGGTCGTCCGGGTTGATGCAACTGCTCAACGGCCAGCGCAACAACATCGCCGCCGCGCTGCCGGCCGGGCTGGGCGGCATCCTGGGCTTCGGCGGTGCGCGCCACGCCGTCGCGGAGGTCATCGAGCCCCACCGCGACGTGGCCCAGGCCCGCGAGCCGGGCCCCGTGCGCGAGGCCCACACCGTGCGCGAGCCGATGCACCGGCAGACCTACAACCGTCCGCCGGAGCGCAAGAAGAGCATCGCGGGCTGGGCCATTCCGCTGGCCCTGCTCGCCCTGGTCGTGCTCGCGTGGGGCGCCCTGCGCGGACGCCGGGCGGACCGCACCCGGGCCCCGCAGGTGACCCGCACGACAGCACCCGCGGCGCAGGACCGCGTCGCGCAGACGCCAGAGCCCGTGCGGCCGACGACTCCCGCGCCTGTCGTGGTCCCGCCCGCGACGGGTGGCTCCGGCACGGAGGGAACGGAAGGCACCGGCGGCTCCGGGAGTCAGTCGGGCGCGGGCGCCAACGTGGCGGCGCAGGACGCGGGCACGGGTGGCTCCGGCGCTGCGGGCGGCGAGAGTTCCAGCATGGCGCAGGACGCGGGCACTGGCGGCTCCGGCGACGTGGAGAAGGAGAGCGCGGGCACCGGCGGCTCCGGCCAGGAGAAGATGCGCGTGAGCGACCCCAGCAGCCTGCGTGAGGCCATCTCCGGCCCGGGCGCGGAGCAGGGTTTCGTGCTGGAGGGCGTGGAGTTCCGCACGGGCTCGTCGCAGCTCACCTCGAAGAGCAAGCGCATGGTGGACGAGCTGGGCAACGTGCTGAAGGAGAAGTCCGACACGCGCGTGCGCATCAAGGGCTTCACGGACTCCACCGGCAACGCGGACGCCAACCGCCAGCTGTCGGAGACCCGCGCGGAGAGCGTCCGCCGCGAGCTGGTGAGCGACGGCATCCCGCAGGACCGCATCGAAGTCAGTGGCGAGGGTGACGCGGATCCCATCGCCTCCAACGACTCCCCTCAGGGCCGCGTGCAGAACCGCCGCATCGAGGTGCAGGTGCTCGGTCAGTGATCCCCCGGGCACGCGGTCCCGGCGGCGTCCGGTCCCCCATCCAGGACCGGGCGCCGCTGTCTATGTGACGGCGGACAGCTCCGGCCGGTGCAGCGGTTCGCCCAGCAGCTCCGCCAGGTCGAACGCGTCCAGCAGCGCATGGCCCTTCAGGTCGTTGTTGAAGAACACCCACGCGGTCCGTCCTGCATCGCGCCAGGCGTTCAAGTCGTCCGCCACCCGCCGCAGCGCGCGCCGGCCGTAACGCCCCTCGTAGCGCCCCGAAGCGCCGTGGAAGCGCAGGTAGCGGAAGCCGCCCGTGGGGTGGGGCACCGGCGCGTCCACGAGGTCGTGCTCGCACACCGCCGCGCCGTACGCCTCCAGCACGGCGAGCACCTCCGGGTGGTACCAGGCCGCCTGCCGGAACTCGAAGACGTGCTGCACGCCGCCCGGCAGGTGGGCGAGGAAGCGCTCCAGCCGCTCCGGATCCGGCTTCGTCATGCCGGGCGGAAGCTGCCAGAGGACCGGCCCCAGCTGGCCGCCCAGGCGCAGGACACGCGAGAAGAAATGCTCGACGCCCTCGCCCACCTCCGTGAGCCGCTTCAGGTGCGTGAGGAAGCGGCTGCCCTTGCACGCGAAGAGGAAACCCGGGGGCACCTGCTCGCGCCAGCCGTCCACGGCGGCCTCCGTGGGCAGGCGGTAGAACGTGGCGTTGAGCTCCACGGTGGAGAACACGCGCGCGTAGTAGGGGAGCCAGCGGCGGGCCGGCAGCCCGTCCGGGTAGAAGAGCCCCTTCCAGTGCTTGTAGACGTACCCGCTGGTCCCCAGGTGGATGGCCGCCATGCGCTGGAGGATGGGCACGCCCGCCCCGCGTGGCCGCGCCCTGTCCACCGCGTTACACCTGCCGGAAGTTCTCCTCCAGGCTGGCCCGCGCTAACGCCTCGCGTTAGGGCTTCACGCTTGACCCTGCTTTCACCCACCCTCTAGAAGGCCCGCGACCCATGGCGACTCCCGACCGGTTCCCCCTCCCACAGGTCTCTGAGAGCACCCGTAAACCCGAGTGGTTGAAGGTGCGTCTGCCGCATGGCGAGGGCTATGAGCGGGTGAAGGCCATCGTGAAGCGGGTGGGGCTGGCCACGGTGTGCGAGGAGGCCCGCTGCCCGAACATCGCCGAGTGCTGGGGCGGAGGCACCGCCACGGTGATGCTGATGGGCGAGGTGTGCACGCGCGCCTGCCGCTTCTGCCACGTGAAGGTCGGGGCGCCCCCGCCGCTGGACCCGATGGAGCCCATCCATCTGGCGCAGGCGGTGAAGGAGATGAACCTCGAGTACATCGTCGTCACGTCGGTGAACCGCGACGACCGTCCGGACGGGGGCGCCAGCCACTTCGCGTCCGCCATCCGGGAGCTGCGCAAGGAGAGCCCGCGCACGCTCGTGGAGGTCCTCATCCCGGACTTCAAGGGCAAGGAAGAGGACCTGGCCACGGTGGCGGAGGCGAAGCCGCACGTGGTGGCGCACAACGTGGAGACGGTGGAGCGGCTGACGCCGACGGTGCGCGACCGCCGCGCCACGTACCGCCAGTCCCTGCGCGTGCTGGAGTACCTCAAGAACCGCCCGGAGAAGGTCTACACCAAGACGTCCGTCATGGTGGGCCTGGGCGAGACGGATGAGGAACTGGAGCGCACGTTCAAGGACCTGCGCGACGTGGGCGTGGACGTGCTCACGCTGGGCCAGTACCTGCAGCCGTCGCAGTACCACCTGCGCGTGGAGCGCTTCGTGACGCCCGCGCAGTTCGAGGCCTACAAGACGCTGGCGGAGTCCTACGGATTCCTCTACGTGGCGTCCGGGCCGCTGGTGCGCTCCAGCTACCGCGCCGCCGAGTTCTTCATGAAGGGCCTGATGGAGCGCGAGCGCGTCGAGCGACTCGGCTGACCGGACGCACCCCTTCCCCAACCCACAGAGAGACACTCCCGCTCATGGCGACTTTCGAATTCAAGCTCCCGGACCTCGGTGAAGGCGTGGCGGAGGGCGAGCTCGTCAAGTGGCACGTCAAGGAGGGCGACCTGGTGAAGGAAGACCAGGTGCTCTGCGAGGTGATGACGGACAAGGCCACCGTCACCGTGCCCACCCCCCACGCCGGCCGCGTCGTGAAGACGCACGGCCGTGAGGGCGACATGGCGAAGGTGCACCAGCTGCTGGTGACGATGGAGCTGGAGGGGAGCGCTCCCGCGGCGGCCGCCCCTGCCCATGGCGCCCCGGCGGCGCACGGAGCTCCGGCTGCGAGCCCCGCGCAGGCGGCGGCGCCCGCGGCTCCCGCTTCCGCCACGAAGGTGCTGGCCACGCCCGTCACGCGCCGCATGGCGCGCGAGCACGGCCTGGACCTGGCGGAGATCTCCGGCTCGGGGCCTCAGGGCCGCGTGACGAAGGCGGACGTGGTGGCGGCGCTGGAGGGTGGCACCGGCGCGCCGAAGAAGAACGAGGTCGCGGCTCCCGCGCCCCAGGCCGCGCGTCCGGCGGCGCCGCCCGTGTCCTCGGGCAAGGGCGACGAGCGCATCGCGCTGCGCGGGCTGCGCAAGAAGATCGCCGAGAAGATGGTGCGCTCGAAGTTCACGATGCCGCACTTCGCGTTCGTGGAGGAGGTGGACGCCACGGACCTGGTCGCGCTGCGCACGCGGCTCAACAGCCAGCTGGCGGCGGCAGGGGACGGCACGAAGCTGACCTACCTGCCGTTCATCGTGAAGGCGACCATCGCGGCGATGAAGAAGTTCCCGCACCTCAACGCGAACTTCGACGAGTCGACGCAGGAGCTGGTGGTGCGCGGCGAGTACAACATCGGCATCGCGGTGGCCACGCCGGACGGCCTCACGGTGGCGGTGGTGCGCAACGCGGATCAGCTCACGCTGGGCGAGCTGGCGAAGGAGATCTCCCGCCTGAGCGTCGCGGCGCGCGACCGCAAGCTGAAGATGGAGGAGCTGACGGGCGGCACCTTCACCATCACCTCGCTGGGGCAGAGCGGCGGCCTGTTCGCCACGCCCATCCTGAACCACCCCGAGGTGGGCATCCTGGGCGTTCACAAGCTGAAGAAGCGCCCGGCGGTGAAGAACGACCAGGTCGTCGTCCGGGACATGATGAACCTGTCGCTGTCCTGCGACCACCGCGTCATCGACGGCGACGTCGCGGCGAGCTTCGTGTACGAGATCATCAAGTACCTGGAGGCGCCGGACCTGCTGTTCCTCGCGATGGCGTGAGGACACGCGTCGTGGGGCTCGCCCGACCGCTCCAGCTCCGGGGGGCGGCCGGGACGCGGGGGACTTCCGGAACAGCAACGCTGAAGGCGGGCACGCGCGATGGCCGACAATCCCCGTGAGTTGATCCGCGCCGCGCAGACCGCCGAGCTCCAGGGGGACCGCACGCGAGCGGCGGAGTGCCTGGAGCAGGCCGCCGCCCTCTACCAGCGCTCCGGGCATACCTCGCGCGCCTCGCAGTTGTTGCGGCAGGCGCGCCAGCTGAAGGCCCGCGCCCCGGACGTGAGCCCCGCCTTCACCGCGGCGATGGCCGGAGGCAAGGACGCGATGGCCTTCCGCGCCGTGAGCTGGAGCGATGAGGTGTCCGCCGCGTTCAACGACAAGGCGGACGCCCGGGTGCACACGCTGGAGGAGTCCTCCGTGACCGGTGGCGCGGCGCTGCCCAGCGAGCCCGGCCTGCCGAAGCTCGCCGGAAGGATCGCCGCCATCGGTGCTCCGTCGTCGGCCGAAGCTGTCACCCTGCATGACGGGCCTCGTTCCACGAGCACGGCGGAGGCCGATGGCCCGAGCGCGGAGAACGAGACCCCCGTTTCTGGTGGCCAGCGGCAATCGGCCGCGAGTCTGGCCGCTGTCGCATCCGGCGATGCCTCGCGGCCTGCCTCGGATGGAACCGCTGCGGCCAGCACGGATGGCCAGCGCAGTGTTCCTGACGACGACGTCGTCGTTCCGGGCGGCATGCTGCTTCCGCCGGAAGAGGATGAACTGGCCCCTGCGACGGGGCTGCTGCGTGCCTCGGGCGCGGAAGACGTCGTCGTTCCCGGGGGCCTCCTGCGTCCGCCGGACGAGGACATGTCGCCCGTGCACGCTGAGCCGGCACGGGGCCGCCGGCGCGAGAAGCGCATCATCGAGCGCGGTCCGACCCGCGCGGATCCGGCGCTGGATGCGTGGTGCTCGTTCTGCTGCCGCCCCCGTGGAGAAGTCGGCGACCTGGTCGCGGGTCCGGCCGGTGCGTTCATCTGCAAGGGCTGCCTGGGCGAGTCCCAGGGCCTCCTGGGCGACGTCGTCCCGCCGCCCCCCGTGCGCAAGCCCGTCGTGGAGGAGCCCCGCCAGACGGGAACCGTGGAGATGGTGGGCCACGACGAGGTGAAGACCCTGCTGGAGCGCACGCTCCAGGCGGGCGCGCGCTGCCTGCTGCTCGTGGGCCCGGAAGGCTGCGGCAAGAGCCTCTTCTTCCAGTCGCTCCAGCGGCGCGGCCAGGGAGTGCTCACGACCGTGGAGGCGCTGGAGTCCACGCCGGGCACGGAGCCGCTCCTCGTGGAGGACGTGGACCGCCTGGAGTCCGGCGGGCAGGCCGCGCTGACCGCGTTCCTCGCCAGCCACCGGGAACGCGCGGTGGTGATGAGCGCTCGCGGCGCCGTGTCGTCCCTGGGCCTGTGGGTGCGAGGGGAGGGCGGCAGCCTGCCCGTGCCCACCACCGCGGGAATGATCGAAGCCGTGCAGGGCCTGGTGCCCGTGTCACTGCTGGAGCGCGTGCAGGTGCTGCTCCCGGTGCGCCGCCCCACGGTGCCGGAGCTGGTCGAGGTGGCCCGCCGCTCCCTGGCCCTGCGCCAGCCGGCCGTCACGCTGTCGGAAGAAGTCCTGGGCGCGTTCGCCGCGGAAGCGGTCCGCTCCCCGCGCGCGGGGCATGAGCTCCAGGCGCTCCTGTCGCGCGTCTACGCGGGCAGCTGGAGCCTGGAAGCCGCGCAGACGCCCGCCGCGCCATCCCACAACCCTCGAGGGGGGCGAAAGGGATCACCATGAACACGCTCACCGTCTTCCGCCTGGGCCGGGTGGAGTACGAGGACGGACTGAAGCTGATGCACCTGTTCGGCGAGGCCCGCCTGCAGGGGCTCATCGGCGACGCGCTGCTGCTGCTGGAGCACCCGCCCGTCCTCACGCTGGGCCGCGCCGCGAAGCGCGAGAACATCACCGCCACCGACGCGCACCTCGCGCAGGAAGGCGTGGAGGTGTTCGACACCAACCGGGGCGGCGACGTCACCTACCACGGCCCCGGACAGGTGGTGGGCTACCCCATCCTCCTGCTGCCGGAGGACCGCCGCGACGTGCGCCGCTACGTGCGCGACGTGGAGCGCGGCCTCATCCAGACGCTCGCGGGCTTCGGCCTCACGGCGGGCGCCATCCCCAAGTGGCCGGGTGTGTGGCTGGGGCACGAGGGCTCGCCGGACGCGCGGAAGATTGGCGCCATTGGCGTGCACCTGTCGCGCTGGCTCACCACGCACGGCTTCGCGCTCAACGTGAACACGAACCTGGAGCACTTCCAGCTCATCGTCCCGTGCGGCATCCGCGAGGCGGGCGTCACGTCCATGCAGCGCGAGCTGGGCCACCCCGTGTCCGTCCCGGACGTGGAGGAGGCGCTCGCCCGCGAGTTCACCCAGGTCTTCGACGCCCGGCGCGTGGACGGCACGGTGGACCTGCGCACGGTGAGCGTCGCCGTGGTGCACGGCCGGGGCCCCGAGGCCCGCGTGCTGCTCTTGCGCCGGACGCCGGAGCGCGGCGGCTTCTGGCAGACGGTGACGGGGCGCCTGGAGCCGGGCGAGTCCCCCGTGGAGGCCGCCCGCCGCGAGGTGGCGGAGGAGACGGGGCTCCAGCTCCCCGTGGTGGACCTGGCCTACCGCCACGCGTTCGCGCTGGGGGAGGCGCTGCCGCCGCGCCTGGTGGAGGAGCACGGCTTCGCGGTGCACGCCGCGCCGGACACGCAGGTGCGCCTGGGCCCGGAGCACGACGCCTTCGAGTGGGTGGACGTGCCCACGGCGCTCGCGCGGCTGCCCTTCCGGGGCCTGCGCGAGACGGTGACCCGGGCGCTCAACGCGCCCAGGCGGTAACTCCGCTACAGCTCGATGACCATCGCTTCCTTCGCGGCGATGGTCGCCTTGCGGTGCTTGCGCACCTCGCGCAGCAGCTTGTCCATGCTCGCGTCGTCGCGGCCCGGGTCGTGGTGGAAGAGCACCAGCTGCTTCACCTCACTGGCGTCCGCCGCGCGCACCGCCGCCTCCCAGGTGGAGTGGCCCCAGCCCGTGCGGGCCGGCCCGGTGCGGCCGCGGTACTCGTCCTCCGTGTACATGGAGTCGTAGATGAGCGCGTCCGCGCCGCGCGCGAAGTCGAACAGCTTCGCGTCCAGCGCGGTGCCGTGCTCCACGTCCGTCGCGTACACCAGCGAGCGCCCGCCGAAGTCCACCCGGTAGCCCACGTTGCCGCCCGGGTGGTTCAGCTCCAGCGTGCGCACCGTGGCCTTGCCCACCGGGATGTCCTCGCCCACCACCACGTCCCGGTACGCCAGGCGCGTGCGGAACACGTCCTCCGCCGTCACCGGGAAGTAGGGGTGCACCATCTGCCCGGCCAATATCTGCTTGAGCGATTTGCCGTCCCGAGGCGACCCGTACAGCGTCACGTCGTTCGCCGGATTGAACATCGGCGAGAAGAACGGCAGGCCCTGCAGGTGGTCGTAGTGGTAGTGCGAGATGAAGATGGACGCCTTGACGGGCTTTCGCGTCGCCACCAGCGCATCTCCCAGGCCTCGCGCTCCGGAGCCCAGGTCGAAGATGAGCAGCTCGTCCCCGCAGCGGACCTCCACGCACGGCGTGTTGCCGCCGTAGCGCTTCGTCGCGGGGCCGGGTGCGGGGATGGAACCGCGCACCCCCCAGAAGCGCACCTCGAAGCGCGCGGTGCTCCGCCGGACCGGGCGCTCAGCCGGCCTTGGCTTCGGTGTCGTCGTCCTCCGCGAAGAGCTCAATCAGGTGCCCCGTACGCTCGCGCTTCGTCTTCAAATAGTCGACGTTATGCGGATTGTGCTCGGTCCGGGAAGGGATTCGGCGCCGGACCGCCACGCCTTCCTCCACCAGCCCGGCGATCTTCAGCGGATTGTTGGTGATCAGGTCCACCGACCGCACATCCAGCGACCGCAGCATTTCCGCAGCGATGTCATACGAGCGCAAGTCGTCCGCGAAGCCGAGCTGCCGGTTGGCCTCGTAGGTGTCCAGCCCCTTGGACTGCAGGGCGTAGGCCTTGATCTTGTTGCCCAGGCCGATGCCCCGGCCCTCCTGGCGCAGGTACAGCACCACGCCCAGCCCGTTCTGGGCCACGAAGTCCAGGGCCCGGTCCAGCTGCTCGCGGCAGTCGCACTTGAGGCTGCCGAAGACCTCGCTCGTGAGGCACTCGGAGTGGATGCGCACCGGCACCCCCTCCAGGCCCTTGGGCTCGCCCACCACCAGCGCCACGTGCTCGCGCCCGTTGCGCTTGTCGCGGAAGACGATGGTCTTCAGGACCCCGCGGGCCGTGGGCACGTCCGCCTCCGAGTACCGCTCCAGGTGCTGGGTCGGCTTGCGGGTCGGCAGGACCTGGGGTGAGCGCGTGTCGGACATGGTAGGTCGTCTCCCAGTAGGGGGCTGTTACTTCTCGCCCCCCTGGATGCAAGTCAAGGTGACACCCGGAGGGGTGTGGTGAAACCCGCCTGTTTGGATGCGGCGGACGTGGACTGCGTTGCTCAAGCGACCCACGACAGGGGGAGCAGCTCCACATGGGAGCCATCAGTCAGGCTGCTAGCGTCGTGGGGGAAGTGAAGCAAATGTGTGGCTGCCGAAGCTGAACGCAGGGCCCCCGACGTCTGAGTCCCCAGGGGCTTCGCCCACAGCTCGCCCGCCCGCCAGGTGGCCGTGACGCGCACGAAGTGGGCAAGCCCCGGGGCCTTCGACAGGCGCCCCTCCAGGCGGCCGGAGACGCGCGGGGGCTCCACGTCCGTGAGCCCCTGGAGCCGGCGCAGGGCGGGGCGCACGAAGAGCTCGAAGGTCACCAGCGACGACGTGGGATTGCCGGGCAGGCCCAGGAACAGGGTGTGGCCCCGCTGGCCCACCACCAGCGGCTTGCCGGGCTTGATGGCCACGCGCCAGAAGCGCTGCTCCACGCCCAGGGCCTCCAGGGCGTCCTTCACGAAGTCGTGGTCACCCACGGAGACGCCGGCGCTGGTGAGGACCACGTCGAAGCCCTCCACGCGCGACAGGGCCTCCTGGACGGCCTCCCGCGTGTCCCGGGCGATGCCCAGGAGCGTGGGGATGCCGCCCGCGCGCCGCACCGCCAGGGCCAGCGCGGGGGCGTTGACGTCCACGATGCCGTCGCCGGGGGGCTCGTCCACGCGGCACAGCTCGTCGCCGGTGGACAGCACCGCCACGCGCGGCCGGCGGGGCACCGGCACCGTGCCCTGGCCCTGCGCCCACACGAGGCCCAGCTCCGGGATGCCCAGCGGGGTGCCGCGCCGCAGCAGCACGTCGCCTTCCTTGGCGTCCTCGCCCCGGGGGCGGATGAAGTTCCCCGGCTCCACGGCCTCCAATATCTCCACGGCGTCCGGGGCGTCCGGCACGGCGCGGGTGCGCTCGCGCATCACCACCGCGTCCGCGCCCGGGGGCAGGGGGGCGCCTGTCATGATCCGCGCGCAGGTGCCGGGGACGACCTCACGGGTGGGGCGCCTGCCGGCGAACACCGTCTCGCCCACGGCGAGGCGCACGGGCAGGGGGCCCGCCAGGTCCCGGGCGCGCACCGCGTAGCCGTCCATGGCGGAGTTGTCCCAGGGGGGCAGCGTGCGGCGGGCGAGGACGTCCTCGGCCAGCGCGCGGCCCAGGGCGTCATCTCCGGGCACCCACTCGGTGGGCAGTGGCGTGCACAGCCCGAGGATCCGCGCTCGGGCCTCCTCCACCGGCAGCAATGCGGGGGCGTCACTCATGATGTTTTCCCACCCAAAGTCCGTGGGAAAATCAAGTGTTAGTTTGACAGCCCAGCTGATCATCGTTACAAGCAACCGTGATCGCGAGGCTCGCGTCCAACAGCAGGGGCGTCCCGCCAACCCGTTGATAGCACACGGGAAATTTCCAAGGAGACAGCGTCGATGGCCAAGCCCAAGTCCGGGGCGAAGAAGCCGACTCCCGCTGCAAAAGCCGGTGCGAAGCCTGCCGCGAAGAAGGACAACGCGGCCCGCCTGGATCTGATCCGAAACGCCTCCAAGAAGGTGGCGACGGCCGCGACGAAGGTCGTCAAGGCGGTGGCGGAAGGGGCGAAGGGAAAGGTCGCGGCGGCGAAGAAGGCGGTGGCGGAGAAGGTGGAGAAGGCCCCCGCGGCCGCCAAGAAGGCGGCGGGCAAGGCGGCGCCTCCCGCGCCCCCGGCGCCTCCCGCGAAGGCTGGCAAGGCCGCCGCGAAGGCCGCGGCCCCCGCGCCTGCCGCCGCTGGCAAGAAGGGCGCTGGCAAGGCGGGGGGCAAGGCCCCGTCGGCCGTCCCCGCCGGCCCCCAGGTGGAGAAGCCGCGTCCGCGCGCCACGAAGCTGCCGCCCGTCGGCGAGCCGCTCACGAAGCGTGAGATGGAGCAGCTGCTCACGGCCGGCGAAGGCCGCGGCGTGATGGGGGAGGGCAGCCTCAAGGGCCGCCTCATCCTCAGCGGCGAGATGCCCCACCTGGTCGTCGTCGGCCGCGACAAGCGCGAGCTGACGTTCCTGCTCCAGGGACCGGATCAGGAAGTGCTGCCGGCGTACGTGGACCACAAGGTCTCCGTGGTCGGCCTCATCAAGAAGACCACCAACCACAGCGGCGTGGTGGAGGTGCGCAAGTACTCCGCCAAGAAGCCCGAGGTGGAAGAGGTCGCGCCGCCGCCCGCGGACACGGAGCCGAAGCTGCGCTACCTGTCGCCCGGCGAGGTCTCCATGGCCATCGCCGCGGGCATGGGCGCGGGCGTCAAGGGCTTCGCCAGCATCCGGGGCAACCTGGAGATGATGGGCGAGGACTTCGTGCTCGTCGTGTCCAACGGCGGCACGCGCCAGCAGGTGTCCTTCGCGATTGAAGGCAAGGCGGCCGTGAAGAGCCTGCGCAAGCACGTGGGGCAGACGCTCCAGGTGACGGGCGTGGTGGACAAGACGTCCGGCTGGGGCGGCCGCATCACGGCGGAGACCGTGGAGCCGCGTCCGTCCGAGGCCCGCTCGGTGTCGCGCGACGAGATGGAGCTGGTCCACATCGAGGGCGAGGTGCCCACGTCCGTGGACGTGAAGCTCAACCACGGCCTCACCGTGCGCCTGCAGGAGCAGCCCGGCTCCACCTGGGCCATCGAGCCCACGCTGGCCAAGCGCGTGGGTCTGCGCGAGGCCAACTTCGAGCCGGGTCCCAACGGCAGCCCGGCCACCCGCGAGTTCTTCTTCACGCCGCGCAACCCCGGCAGCTTCGAAGTGGAGTTCTTCCTCGCCAAGGCGTTCACGCCGGGCGTGGTGGAGCGCTCCTTCAAGATCAACGTCACCGTCAAGCCCTGAGGGCCTGGACGCACGGGCCCTCCCCGGACCGCAAGGTCACCTGGGGAGGGCGAATGGGGGCCGGGGGGTTCCCGCCCGCACCCTTCGGGCTTACCCGTTCCCTCAGCGGCCTTGCCGCGTCCCCACCGTGAGCATTTCCCAAGACCATATCCGACAGCTGCTCGCCGAAGCCGATCACCCCCTGGGCCTGAAGGAACTCCTTCGCCTGGGAGGTTTGAACCCCGGCCAGCAGACCGACCTCAAGCGCGCCCTGCGAGAGCTGGTGCGCGCGGGCGCCATCGTCAAGGACGGCAAGCGCTTCCGCCTGGAAGGCCCGCGCACGCCCCGGGCGCCCGACGAAGGCTTCGAAGCCCGCCGGGACCCGTCCACGCCTCCCTTCAAGAAGCGCGGCCCCACGCCAGGCAGCGGGCGCGAGGAGCGCCGGGGCGGCTTCCGGGAGGACCGTCCGGGTGTCCGCGGCGGCGACTTCCGGCGCTCGCTCCAGCGTGGCTTCCGGGACGACCGCTTCGAGGAGTCCGGGCAGCCCATGGTGGAGGGCATCCTCCACATGCACCGGGACGGCTTCGGCTTCGTGCACCCGGTGTCGGGCGAGGGCGAGAACATCTTCCTGCCGCCCGGCGAGGCGCAGCGGGCGCTCGACAACGACCGCGTCCTCGTGGAGGTCGCGGGACGGCCGGGCCGCTTCGAGGGCCGGCTGGCGCGCGTCATCAGCCGGCGGCGTGAGCTGGCGGTGGGCACGTACGTGGCGCAGGGCCGGCACTCGCTGGTCATGACCACGGACACGAACCTCCCGGGCCCCATCCGCGTGCCGCCGACGCAGATGGCGCGCGACGGCGACCTGGTGAAGGTGCGGCTGGGCGTGGGCGCGGACCTGCTGGAGCCCGGGCAGGGGCTGTTCGGTGAGGTGGCCGGCTCGCTGGGCCGGCCGGGCGACCCGAGCGCGGAGGTGCTGGGCTCGGCCTTCGCCCATGGCTTCTCCGACGAGTTCCCGCCGGAGGTGATGGACGAGGCGGACGCCTTCGCGGTGACGGTCACGGAGGCGGAGGCCACGGAGGGCAACCGCCGCGACCTGCGGCAGATGCCGCTCATCACCATCGACGGCGAGGACGCGCGCGACTTCGACGACGCCGTTTACGCGGAGCCGATAGCCGGGGGCTGGCGGCTGGTGGTGGCCATCGCGGACGTGTCGCACTACGTGAAGGAGCGCACCGCGCTGGATGCCGAAGCGCTCAACCGCGCGACGTCGGTGTACCTGCCGGACCGCGTGCTGCCCATGCTGCCGGAGCGGCTGTCCAACGGCATCTGCTCGCTGCGTCCGGACGAGGACCGGCTGTGCATGGTGGCGGACATGACGTTCGACCGCCACGGCCAGCGCCGCTCGCACGAGCTGTACCCGGCGGTGATGCGCAGCGTGGCGCGCTGCACGTACAACGAGGTGCAGGACGTCCTGGACGGCAAGGACGTGCCGCACCGCAACTTCCTCAAGCCGCAGTTCGAGCAGCTGATGGCGCTGGCGCGCTCGCTGATGGCCATGCGCAAGGCGCGAGGCGCCATCGACTTCGACGTGCCCGAGCACAAGATTGTCCTGGGCGAGGACGGCATCCCGCTGCGCATGGAGAAGCGCGAGCGCAAGGACAGCCACCGGCTCATCGAGGAGTGCATGCTGGCCGCCAACGAGGCGGTGGCGACGTACTTCCAGGACGAGGGCCTGCCCACGGTGTACCGGTTCCACGGCGAGCCGGACCCGGAGAAGCTGGCCGCGTTCGCCGTCCTGGCGGAGGCGTACGGCTTCCACCTGAACGTGGAAGACGGCGTGTCGTCCAAGGAGCTGGACGCGTTCATCACGCAGCTGGAGGGACACCCGGAGCAGCGGGCCCTGAACCAGCTGTTGCTGCGCTCCATGATGCAGGCCGTCTACACGTCGACGCGCGTGGGCCACTATGGCCTGGCGGCGGAGAACTACCTGCACTTCACGTCGCCCATCCGGCGGTATCCGGACCTGCTGGTGCACCGCATCCTGAAGGCGGTGTGGGCGCGCAAGGGCAAGCGGCCGTCGGAGTCGCAGCTGGAGCGCGAGGAGGAGCGGCTGGAGGGCATGGCGCAGCAGTGCTCGGAGCGCGAGCGCGCGGCCATGACGGTGGAGCGCGAGGTGGTGGCGTTCTACGCGGCCCTGATGATGAAGGACCGCGTGGGCGAGGAGTTCGACGCGACGGTGGCGGGCATCGCCGAGTTCGGCTTCTTCGTGGAGCTGGACGAGGTCCACGTCGAGGGCCTGGTGAAGGCGGAGACGCTGGGGCCGGGCTCCAAGCTGGACAAGCGGACGCACTCGCTCGTGTATTCGAATGGCCGGCGCGTGCGCGTGGGGCAGAAGCTGCGCGTGCGGCTGCTGTCCGCGAACACGACGTCGCGGAAGATCGACTTCGAGGCGCTCCAGTTCGAAGACGAGGCGCCGCTGCCGAGTGCCACCGGAGCGCGGCCGACGCTGCGCCGCCGCGAGTCCGTGAACGAAGCGCCGGGCCGTCACGCCGGGGCCCGTCACGAGCGCCAGGCCGCGAAGACGGGCCGCACGCCGTGGCGGAAGCCCGGTGCGGCGGAGGCCTCCGACGCGGACCAGTGGAAGTCGATGGCGGAGGCGGAGCAGACGCCGTTCGGAGTGAAGGGGTGGCAGCCGCCCACGGCCGAGGACGTCGCGTCGGAGGACGCCGCGGCGCTCTCCGGGTACGGCACTTCGGAGGAAGAAACGGCCCGGCCGCGTCCGCGCGGGCGGTTCAGCCGGGAAGGTCGCCGCGAGGAGGCCGCCCCCGCGCGTTCCACCTCCCGCTTCCTGAAGGCCCGTACGGAAGAGGCCCCCGCACCGAAGGCGGAGCCGGCCACTCCGGCCAAGGGCAAGCGCAAGGTCATCCGTCCCGCGCTGCCCCCGTCCGAGGAAAGCACCTCGGAGGCGCCGTCTGGCGCGGACCGCTTCGATGACGAGGCCGCTCCGCCTCGCGCGGACTTCACGCCGGCCTTTGGCGGCGACGACAGCGCTCCAGCCGCTTCACCGCACCCGGGCTTCGACCGGATCCGTGCGCTCGCCGCGCAGCGGGGGCAGCTCTCCACGGGGGCGGCTCCGGGCCGCGCGGGCGCGTCCAAGAAGGTCCGCAAGGCGGCCTCGGGCGCGAGTGCTCGGGCGAAGCCCTCGAAGAAGGCTTCGCCGGGGAAGAAGGCCGGCGGGTCGAAGGGCGCGGGCAAGAAGCCGGGACGCGGTGCCCCGGGCAAGCGCAAGCGCTGAACGCGGGGCCGGACCTTCCGGCCTCGCCGCCGTTCCACTCAAGGAGGCTGTGTGGGTGCTGTGCGAATCGTGGGGTTGATGCTGGCGGTGGCGGGCGGGGTGCTGCTGTTCACCGGGCTCAAGGCGCGGGACTCACTCACCGAACGCGCCACCGAGCTCATCACCGGCCGCAACACCGAGCAGACCACGCTGTACGTCGCGGGCGGCGGCGCCGCGCTCGTGGGCGGCATCCTGCTGGCCCTCTTCGGGGGAGGACGAGGCCGGCGTTAGGCCCCGTCCCCACCACCCGGACTACTTGTTCGAAGCCTGCGCGGCCTTGGCGCGCTTGGTCGCCTCGCCGAACTGCTTGGTGGACTCGTTGGCCTGGGCCGTCAGCTCCGTGATGCGCTTGGCGTGAGCCTCGGCGCTGGCCTTGGCGGCGGCGACGCGCTCGGCGGCCTGCGGATCCACGACGGCCTTCTTGCCCTTCTCCGGCTTGGGCGGCGTGGCGGCCTCGACGGCCTCCTGCTCCGCGGCCTGCTGCAGCGCCTTCTCGTGCTCGATGTACTTGAACATCACGATGCGCTTGTTCAGGTACGTGTTGGGCAGGTCCGGGTTGATGGCGATGACCTGGTCATACGTCTTCAGCGCCAGGTCCAGCTCCGAGGGGACCGCCGGGGCGGACATGGAGCGGGCGCCACCGCGCTGGGCGTGGACCTCGGCGATCCAGCTGAGCGCGTCGGTGTCCTTCGGGTTGATCTTCAGGCACTCCTGGAAGTACTGCTCCGCCTTCTCCAGCGGGCCGTTCTTCGCGTACATCGCCGCGACGTTGCGGTAGGCGTCGGACTTGTCCTGGGGCGTCTTCGCGAAGTCCACCAGCTTCAGCGCGGACTGCGCGGCCAGGTCCGTCTGGCCCGCCTGCATGTGCGCGAAGGCCTTCTTCTCCCAGACCTTCTCCTGGGTCGGGTCGATCTTCAGCGACTCCTCGTACTCCTTCACCGCCTCCGCGTAGTTCTTGTCGGCGAGGAAGTTGGTGCCCTTGACCCGGTGCTCCTTGGCCTTCTCCGCCTTCTCGTCACCGCAGCCGAAGGACCCGCCCAGGGTCAGCATTCCCAGCATCAAACCCACGCTACCCAGCCGCTTCATGCCCAAAGCCTTTCGTAGAGGTTCCAGGGGCACGTCCCAGGCGGGGGCCCCACATGGCGCGGAATATACCCGAACTCGGCTCGGCTTCAGGAGCGGGCGCGCGCGACCAGGGAGACGAGCAGGGGCGCGCCCAGGGCGGCTGTCACCACTCCCACGGGCAATTCACGCCCAGGGAGGATCAGCCGCGCCGACGCATCGCACAACGCGAGGAACGCGGCCCCCACCACCACGGAGCCGGGCAGCAGCACGCGGCGGCTCACCCCCAGCGTCCGGCGCACGACGTGCGGGACGATGAGCTCCACGAAGGCGATGGGGCCACACCACGCCACGCAGGCGGCCACCCCCAGCGCCCCCAGGCCGATGGCCACCGTGCGCACGCGGCGGACGGGGACGCCCTGGGACTCGGCGTGATCCTCGCCCGCGATGAAGACCTCCAGCGCGCGGGTGAGGGCGAGCAGCCCCACGAGCGTGACGGCCGCGAACGGCGTGAGGAGCAGCACGCCCGTGTAGCCCACCTGCGGCAGGTGGCCCAGGGACCAGCGCAGGGCGGCCGTCAGCTCCGCGGAGTCCGCGGTGAACTGCAAGCCGGTGGAGAGGGCCCCCGCCGCCATGGAGCAGGCGATGCCGGCGAGCACCACGTCGTTCATCCGCACGCGGCGGCCCGCGGCGATGGCGGCCACCACCAGGCTGACGCCCATCGCCCCCACGAAGGCCGCGGCGGTGATGAACGGAAATCCACTCGGAGCGAGCCGGGCCCCCAGGATAATGGCCACCAGCGCGCCCAGGGTGGCGCCCGCCGTGGTGCCCACGGTGCTGGGCGCGGCCAGCGGGTTCGCGAAGAGGGACTGGTACACGGCGCCCACGAGCGACAGCGTGCCGCCCACCAGCATGGCCATCAGCGTGCGGGGCACGCGCAGCTGCCAGAGGACGAAGTCCGCCGAGTCGGCGGTGAACCCCGGGCCGATGAACGGCGCCACCGCGCACGCGGCCAGGCAGACGGCCAGCAGGATCCAGACCTTCACGGGGAGCCTCCGCTGCGGGGCAGTCCCACGAAGACGCGGTGGCCGTCCACGGACGTCGCGTGCATGCGCACGCCGAACAGCTCGCCCAGGCGGTCCCCCAGCTCGGGCGCGTCGTACGGCAGCTCGAACGCCACGCGGCCCTGGAACAGCCCGACGACGCGGGGCGCGGAGCTGCCCGGCGCGCGGGCGTGGGTGAGCACGTTGACGTCGTGGGTGACGCAGAGGATGCCGCGTCCGGCGCGCCAGAGGTGGCCCATGCGCGTGTACAGCTCCAACTGGTGCGCGGGGTCCAGGAAGTTGGCGGGCTCGTCCAGCAGTACCAGCGGGGTCTCCTGCGCGAGCAGCCCCGCCACCGCCACGCGCTGGCGCTCGCCGCCGGACAGCTCCGTGATGGGCCGCATGGCGAAGGACGCGGCGCCCACCTCCGCGAGCGCCTTGTGCGCCGCCGTCTCGGAGGCGCGGCGGGACTCGGGGAAGCGGTAGCGCGCGGAGACGACCTGCTCCAGCGCGGTGATGGGCTCCGCCGCTTCCAGCCGCTGGGGCAGCCACGCGAGCCGCGCCGCGCGCGCCCGGGGGGCGAGCCCCGACACGTCCTGGCCGTCCACGAGCGCATGGCCTGAGTCCGGCCGCAGCAGGCCCAGCGCCACGCGCAGCAGCGTGGACTTGCCCGCGCCGTTGGGCCCGACGATGGCGACGAAGTCTCCCGGGGCCACGCGCAGGGACACGCCGTCCAGCAGCGTCCGTCCCCGCGCCCGCACCGTCACCGCGTCCAGCGTCAGGCCGGCCGTCATGGCGATGGGGGCGGGGAGGGCAGGGTGCCCAGGGCGGCGCGAAGCCGCTCGACGACGTCGAGGATGGCGGGCCCGGTGGACTGCACGTCGGAACCGATGACCAGCCGCACCCGGTCCTCCCGCGCGGCGCGCAGCGCGGTGAGCTGCCTCCACGGGGCCAGGACCTGGGCCTGTTGCGCGGCGTCCAGCGCGGGCACGTTGACGAGCACCAGCACCGCGTCCGGATCCAGCGCGATGACCCCCTCCAGCGACAGGTTGGGCGGCCCGGTGCGCTCGTCGGAGACGGCGTTGCGCGCGCCCGCGGCCTCCAGCGCGGCGCCGTGCAGCGACGCGCGCTTCATGTACCAGACCTCCGACAGCGTGCCCGCGGCGTCGCCCAGGACGAGCAGCACGCGGGGCGCGTCCTTGGGCGCGGGCCGTGACAGCGTGCGGTCCAGCTTCTCCGCGAGTGCCGTTGCCTGGGGCTCATGACCGCTCAGCCGGCCCAGCTCCTTCACGCTCCCCACCACCTCCTGGAGCGACGTCCAGGGCAGCACCTTCAGCGGCGCCAGCGCGGCGAGCGCCTCCGCCGGGGCCTGCTTCACCTGCTGATCCACGAGCAGCGTGGGCTTGAGCCTCGCGATGGCCTCGAAGTTGGGCGCGAACGTGGTGCCCACCCGGGGCAGGGCGGGCGTGCCCTGGGGCAGGGCGGTGTAGTCGGACACGCCCACGACCTGCGCGCCCGCGCCCAGGGCGAAGAGCGTCTCCGTGACGGACGGCGACAGGGAGACGATCCGCCGTGCCTGGCCCTCCGGGGCAGGGGGCGCCGGACGCTGGCAGCCCGCCGCGAGCGCGAGCACCACGCACAGCAGGGAGGGGAGGCGGAAGAGACTCATGGGCGGCCGACTTCTAGCACGCGGGTCGGAGGAAGCGGCGTCTGGGTTTCGCTGGGGGAGCGCGCATATCCTGGGAGCTCCTCACAGGGGGAATACCCGGACATGGCTTGGATGAACTGGTCTTCGCGCGCGCTCTGCGCCGCGGCGTTGCTTTGCACTTCCTCGGCCCTTGCCGCGTCGCCGTTCGCGGAAGGGATGATCTCCATCACGTTGGATGACGGCTGGAGCACGCAGTACACGCTGGCGAGGCCGGCGCTGAAGTCGCGAGCCATCCCCGCCACGTACTACCTGGTCACCGACGCCGTCGCCCAGGGCTGGGGGGGCTACATGACCCTCGCGCAGGTGCAGACGCTCAAGGCGGAGGGCAACGAGATCGCCAGCCACACGCGTACGCACGCGGACCTCACCACGCTGACGGCCGCGCAGCTGACGTCGGAGCTGCACGACTCGCGCGCGTGGCTGCAGGCGAACGTGGGGGCGGCGTGCGGCAAGGACTTCGCGTCACCCTACGGCGCGTACAACGCGACGGTGATGACGGCACTGAAGACGGAGTACGCGAGCCACCGCACCATCAACGCGGGCCGCAACTTCAAGGACACGGTCGTCTACGAGCTGCGCGCCAACGACGTGTCGAGCGCGGTGACGGTGGCGCAGGTGAAGGGGTGGATCAACCAGGCCATCGCGGAGAAGAGCTGGCTCATCATCCTCTTCCACGAGTTCACCAGCGGCACGCCCACGCGGGAGACGCAGTACAAGACGACGAACTTCACCAGCATCCTCAGCTACGTGAAGTCGTCCGGCATCCGCACCGTGACGGTGGAGCAGGGCCTGGCGCTGTCGGACGGCGTCACGGAGGCGCCGCCGTCGGTGGGCACGGTCGTCTACGACGACGCCATGGGCAGCGGCTTCCAGGACTGGAGCTGGGCGACGCACGACCTGGACCAGGCCGTCACGGTGCACTCCGGCTCCACGGCGGTGGGCTTCGAGCCGGACTACTGGGAGGCGCTGATGTTCCACCATACGGGCCTGGACCTGTCGCTGTACCAGTCCATCGACCTCTGGGTGCACGGAGGCACGGCGGGCGGGCAGCAGGTGCGGCTGGCGCTCTACAACGGCGGCACGCCGCTGGGCAGCATCAACCTGGAGACGGCGCTGGGGCACCCCATCGCGGCGGGGACCTGGCAGAAGATCTCCATCCCGCTGACCACGCTGGGCGCGACGTCCGGCACGGTGGATGACATCTACCTGATGGACGACTCCGGCTCGGATCAGGGCACCGTGTACGTGGACGACTTCGTGCTCGTGCCGTACTGAGCCGCCGTGTTGCAGCCGCGCGCCGGGGTTCGCGCCGGCGCGCGGTTGTCAGGGAGATGAGCCCGCACAAAGGCGCATGAGATGACTTACTGATCCTGACAAGTAGCAGGTCAGAGGTTCCTCTGGAACCTGATGCAGCAGCCAAGGACGAAGATGTCAAAGCGAACCTGTGTCTTGTAGCCGTCGCGGCCTTGAAGGCGACTCCAATAGTGCCTCCAAACTAGCGTGCTTATACAATCTAGTTGAGGCGACCCAGCCGATCTCTGGATTTGATGCCAAAACTCACAGTTTGAGCAGTGACGCCGCTACGCTGCGCAGTTCGCGCAGGACCTTCTCGGACGCATAGGTCCAGTCGCGAAGAGTCTGCCGTAAGCAAGGATGCCTCCGGCCCAAAGACGGTGGGATAGGCCGGGCGAGTTATGAGAAGGGTTGTTTATGTCATCGGGCTGTCTGACGGACTTGCCGCGACTCCACCGTTGAAGCATAGACGAATGAGGATTCGATAGACGCGCGGGAAAAGCTGCCTTGTTGCGCAAGTCTTTCATTCAGAGGCCGCTCCTGAACTCGACGCCGTGTGATTGGCACTTGCGTAGGCACACGAGCTGAAATTTACTTTGATTTCAGTCCTGGTTGCTTCCGCCACCGAGGGGTATTGCGCGTGCTTATGCTGAGATGTCCTGGATGGATCTTGTTTCCTGCTGTACAGTGAAGCGCTGGAGCTTGGCGAGTTGTGGATAAGGATTTGAAATTATCTTCGGTCGCCGCTGTTTTTGATGATGCCTAGTGTGTTTGTT
This sequence comes from Corallococcus macrosporus, assembly GCF_017302985.1. Classification (NCBI taxonomy): domain Bacteria; kingdom Pseudomonadati; phylum Myxococcota; class Myxococcia; order Myxococcales; family Myxococcaceae; genus Corallococcus; species Corallococcus macrosporus. Next base: position 199,833 of record NZ_JAFIMU010000010.1, on the reverse strand, counting down.
CAACAGGGAGACTGCAGTGACTGCAAAGAAAAAGCAGCAACAAAAGACCAGGGCGAGCAGGAAGCTTCGTGGTGTCACGCGCTCAAGTAAAGGTCCAAAGTCGCGTGACATGTGTTTTGTGATTATGCCTTTCGGAGGTTATTTCAATGCCTACTACGAGTCGATCTACATTCCGGGCGTAAAGGATGCTGGACTTGAGCCACACCGAGCAGATGACCTGTATGGACCACAATCCATTGTTAGCGACATCTGGGAGTATACAAAAAAATCACGAGTAATCTTGGCTGATCTTACCGGGAAAAACCCCAACGTTTTTTATGAGTTAGGGCTTGCTCACGCGTCGGCAAAGCCGGTGGTCATGATTGCGCCATCGATGGACGATGTCCCATTTGACTTGCGGGCTCTTCGGATAATCATCTACGACAAGAACGCTCCGGACTGGGGCAATGATCTTCGCGACAACATAAAAATGGCATTAAAGGAAGTCTTGTCTTCGCCGCTTGAGTCAGTTCTGCCAACTTTTCTCAAGGTTAGTGCGGGTGAAGGAAAAACGACAATCACTCCGGAGAGAAAAGAGCTGCTCCAGGTGAAGCGAGACTTGGACCTGGTCAAGACGGAGTTGCGAGCCACACAGGCGGGAGGGTTGTCTTCCCACAGGGAAGTGCCTGGGCCTGATGAGGCCGAAGACTTGATGCGTCTGTACTTAAAGCGCGGATTGTCTGATCGGCTTATTATTTCGATGTTGGCTGAGCGCGGCGTGCCATCTGGTTGGGCTCAGAACAAATTGAGACGGCTTCATGCCGAAGAAGTAGTGCGCACGGCTGCGGTCCGAAAGGAACAGTCTGCCGTCGCAGGGACTTCCGAGGACAAAGCATCTGCTGAAGAACCGCCCAGAAAAACATAAGCGGTTTGGGGTGACGAATGTGTCACCTGTGATGGCCGCGCGCCGGGGTCCGCTCCGGCGCGCGCGGGTGAAGTCAGCAGGGCCTACAGCTTGATCAGCTCCACGTCATCCATGTGGATGACGTTGGAGCCGTTGTGGGCCGGCGACTTGCTGTGCAGGCCGAACTCCAGGTAGCCGTTGGTGACGTTGATGGCGGGCGTCTCCACGAGCGTGTAGTTGCCGTAGGTGCCCAGGTTGGTGATGGCCGCGGCGCAGTCTCCGCAGTTCTTCACCTGGAAGCGCGCGAAGTCGAACGTGCCGCCCTTGCGGAACCAGGCGCGCAGCTTGTAGTTGCCCGACGCGAGGCCCGACTTCGTCTGGTACGTCCACGCCTCGTAGGCCGCCGCCGACGTCCAGTGCGTCAGGTGGAAACTGCCCGAGTGCCCGCCGTTGTACGTCTCCGAGAACGCCGCCGAGGCCGTGCCGTTCGGGCTCCAGGTGTTCCAGCCCGTCATGCCGCTCTCGAAGCCCGGGTTGGTCAGCGTCAGCGGCTGCGTGGTGCCCGGCTGGTACCAGCGCACCCACTCGACCTCCATCGTCTTCTTCGCGCCCCAGGCCAGGTCGACGGAGGCCGGAGCCGGGTTCCCGTACCAGACGCCTCCCAGCGCCAGGTTCAGGATGAGGTAGTGGTTCTGCTGGAACTCCGTCTCGTTGTGGTTGAACGTCGCCGTGGACACGAAGTCCTTGTCCAGACGGAACACCATCGTGTTCGCGGTCCACTCCACTTCATACGTGTGGAAGTCCTGGGACAGGTCCACGCCACGGCTCGCGCCCGTGCCCCAGTCCGCGTTGCCGCCGTTGTACCAGTGCACCGCGGACTTCATCCACGTGGGCTCCGTGGACTTCCACTCCAGGATGTCGATCTCCCCCGCGGCGGGCCAGCCCGCGCTCTGGATGTTCGAGCCCAGCGTCCAGAACGCCGGCCACATGCCGTAGCCCGGCGGAATCTTGATGCTCGCGACGATCTTCCCGTAGCGCCCCTCCACCTTGCCCTTGGTGTGGATGCGGCCGGAATAGAACGACCGGTATTGCCCCGGGCAGCGCGAATCCGTGGGGTTGTCCGCCGTGCGCTCCGCCGAGATGATCAGCTTGCCGTTGGCCACCGCCACGTTCTGCGCGCGCGGGAACTCCAGCTCGCCCGTGCCGAAGTTGCAGTTGTTGGTCACCGGATCCCAGTTGCTCGTCAGCGCGGTCCACGCGCCCGTGTTCAGCGCCGTGCCCGTGAAGTCGTCCTGCCACGCCAACGACCAGCCCGAGCCCGGGTCGTACGCGCGCTCGCCCTGCTGCGTCTGGCCGTAGCCTTCCGCCTCCACCGGGGCGGCGGCTTCCGGCTCCGGAGAACAGCCGGAGAGGGTGGTCAGGAGTCCTGCGGCGACGAGGCCTGCTCGAAAGGGGCGGTGCATGAATGCTCCGGGGATGGGGGAGCATTCATATTTGCCTGTTTTAACGCGTCTTGCCAGGAAAGCCCGGAACGGCTCAGCCAAGCCACTGCGGGTTCTGGACGGTTCCGTCGAAGTGGTGGCTCGTCTTGTACTTCTCGAAGGCGCCGTCTTTCGCCGCGTCCTTCGTCTTCGCGAGCAGCGCCTGGACTTCCTTTTCGCTCAGGGGCTTGAAGGTGCGCGCGGCGGTGAGGGCCTGCTGAAGGCGCTCCTGCGAGTCGATGCCGGTGATGACGACGCTGACGGGCAGGGACAGGTTGTAGCGGAGGCAGTCGGGCGCGGTGACGGTCTTGCTGTCGAGGATGAACGGGTCGCCCATGCTCTTCATGGCGAGCACGCCGATGCCGTCCTTCACGAGCACGGGCAGCACGCGCTTCTCGAAGCTGTTGAAGTGTGCGTCCATCACGTTGAGCGGGAGCTGCACGGTGTCGAAGCGGAAGCCGTGCTGCTTCGCGGTCTCCAGCATCTTCAGGTGGATGTCCGGGGACTTGTGGCCGGTGAAGCCCAGGAAGCGCGCCTTGCCGGCCTTCTGCGCGTCCTTCATGGCCTCGATGGCGCCGCCCTCGGCGAAGGCCTTGTCCGGATCATTGTCGCGGATGACCTCGTGGAGCTGGAGCAGGTCCACGTGGTCGGTCTGGAGGCGCTGGAGGGATTCGTCGATCTGCTTCGCGGCGGTCTTCTTGTCGCGGCCGTCGATCTTCGTCATGAGGAAGGCCTTGGCGCGGTAGCCGTCGCGCAGCGCCTTGCCCATGCGCTCCTCGCTCTTGCCGTCGTTGTAGTCCCAGCAGTTGTCCAGGAAGTTGATGCCCAGGTCCAGGGCGCCCCGGATGAGCGCGATGCTCTCCGACTCGTCCTTCTGCTTGCCGATGTGGAAGCCCCCGAGTCCCACGCAGGACACCTCCTGGCCGGTGCGGCCCAGCTTGCGGCGGGGCACGGCGGGCGCGTTCTTCGCCTTGGTGGGCGAAGCGCCCAGCACGGGCGGGGCGACCATCAGCGACAGCGTCGCGGCGAGGAATTCCTTCCGGGTCATGTACGGGCGTCCTTCCAGAGGGGCAGGTGGCGTCTGGAAGGCGGACGTTGGGACCCCGAGGGGCCGGGGACAACGGGCGCGCGGGCTGAATGTGCAGGAGCCATCGCTGCGCGGTGGGTGTGCAGGGAGGGCGGGTGCCGCATAATCGACACCCGCATGCGCATCCCCCTCCTTGTGCGGCGCGTGGGTCCGCTCCTCGCGCTGATCCTCCTGGCCGCGTGCCGCATCGAATCCGCCGCGCCGTCGGGAGGCGCCGCCGTGACGCAGGCCGCGACGCCGTCCGGTGAGGTGTGGGTCTACACGTCGATGTACCGGCACGTGCTGGACGCGATGGAGCCGTTGCTGAAGGAGCGGCTGCCCGGCGTGCAGGTGCACTGGTACCAGGCGGGCAGCGAGAAGGTGGCCAGCCGGCTGGAAGCGGAGCGGGCCGCGGGCGCGGTGCGCGCGGACGTGCTGATGACGTCGGATCCGTTCCTGTACGAGCGGCTGGCTCGGGACGGAGCGTTCCTGCGCTACGCCTCCGTGAACGCGCTGCGCATTCCTCGCACGTTGCTGGACCTGGACGCGAGGTACGCGGCGGTGCGGCTGTCCACGATGGTGCTGGTGCACCGGTTGGGCGCGGGCGATGCGCCGAAGTCGTTCGCGGCGCTGGTGGACGGAAGCTGGAAGGGCAGGGCGGCCATCGGGGATCCGCTCACGTCAGGCACCGCGTTCACGTGGGCGGTGTTCCTGCACGCGAAGCGAGGAGAGGCGTACTTCGCGGGGCTGAGGGACAAGGGCGCGGTGGTGGCGGGAGGCAACGCGGCGGTGCTCCAGAAGGTGGAGAGCGGCGAGGTAGATGCGGGCGTGCTGCTGCTGGAGAACGCGCTGGCGGCGAAAGCGAAGGGCAGCCCGATCGAAATCATCTGGCCGGAGGACGGCGCGGTGGTCATCCCCGGCCCGGTGGGGCTGTTCGCATCGACGCGAAACCCGGTGGCGGCGAAGGCGCTGGTGGACGTGCTGCTGTCCCCTGAGGGTCAGCGGATCATCGTGGAGAAGGGGGACATGCACGCGGTGGATCCGCGCCTGAGCGGCCCCCGTGGAGAGTCCGGTGTGGAGGGGTTGCTGGGCCGCGCGCAGGCCTGGACTCCGGAACTGCTGGAGCAGGGGCTGCTGCACGGAGGCGACATCAAGGAAGCCTTCAGCCGGGCGTTCGCGCGATGATCCACGAACGCCTCCACCGTGGCGCCAAGGCCCTCCGCGGCGAGGTGGCCCAGCCCCAGGCGCGAAGCCGAACCCAAGACCTCAGACCATCCACGAGGTCCGCCTTCTGCCCGACCCGACCCCAACGGGTCCGACGGTCGGACCCGTTTCCATTGCTCCGATGGACCGGGCACCCTCGGCCCGGGACTTCCCAACGGGTCCAACTGTCGGACCCGTTACCGCTGCTTGGGCGGACCCGGGGCCTTCTGCCCACGGCGGGTGACGAGATTCGTAATGGCCGTTGGACGTCGTCAGTCCGGGCGGGGCCGGGGCGGTCGTCTCAACGGGTCCGACAGTCGGACCCGTTTCAGCTGCCCGGGTGGACGGGACGCTCCGCCCCTGAGGTGGGCGATGGGATGGGGAGTGGCCATGTGGGCTCGTTGGCACCGGCCAGGCCAGGGCGACTGTCCAAACCTGTCCGACAGGTGGATGGCGAGGTGGGGCGTGGCCTCGGGCATCCGTCGGCCCCGGGGCGGCCGGGGCGGTGGTCCCAACTGGTCCGACTGTTGGACCAGTTCGTGCGCTGCGCCTTGGACGGGGTGGCCCAACTGGGCTCTCTTTTTCTTATCGCTGGGGACGCGCGATGAGAGGCCGGTGGATTGCATTGGCCGCGTGGCTGGTGCCGCTGATGCTCTTCGCGGTGGTGCCGGTCGTGGCGTTGCTCGTCCGGGGCGTGGGGGCGGCGACCGGTGGATTGGGCGCGGTGCTCGCGGCGGAGTCCGGGGCGCTGGTGAACACGCTGGGCATTTCGCTGGGCGCGACAGCTTGGGCGCTGTGCCTGGGTGCTCCTCTGGCGTTCCTCCTGTTCCGCACGGACCTGCCCCTTCGTGGCGCGTTCACCGTGCTGTTCACGCTGCCTTCCGCCATCCCTGCGTTCATCTGGGGCATGGGGTGGCTGTCGCTCGCGAGCCCTCGCGCTGGCTACCTGAACCGCATGCTGGGCTCGGACGTGCTCGACCTTTATGGCGCGGCGGGTATCGCGTTCGTGGAGGGCCTGTCGGGCCTGCCGCTGGTGCTGCTCGCGGGGGCGGCGGCGTTGCGGCGCGTGGATCCCGCGCTCGAAGAAGCAGCCCGTGTGTGTGGTGCTTCGCCGCTTCGCGCCCTCCTGAACACCACGGTGCCCCTGGTGTTGCCCGCGCTGCTGTCGGGCTCGGTGATGGTGTTCCTCATGGCCGCGTCGTCCTTCGGCGTGCCGTACCTGCTGGGGGTCTCCGCATCGCCGCCCACTCGCGTCCTCACCACTCGCATCTATGAGCTGGTGCTGCTGGGCAGCGAGGAGGGCTTGCCTCGTGCGTCGGTGCTTGCGTCGTTCCTCCTGCTGCTCACTCCGCTGGCATTGGGACTGACCTGGGGGCTGGGCCGGACCGGACGGGTTCGCTTGAGCGCGGGCAAGGGCGTGTCTCCGCGTGTGATCTCGCTGGGGGCCTGGCGGTCCTGGGCGCTCATGGGCGTGGGGGCGGTGGGTGGCGTGCTGGTGGTCCTTCCCCTGGCCGCCATCCTGTTGACGTCGCTGCAACGCAGCTTCGGCGCGGCGCTGACGTGGGACACGCTGACGCTGTCGCACTGGTCCGGGGTGCTTTGGGACGCTCGCACCGTGCGGGCCACGGGGCGCAGCGTGTTGCTCGCGGCCGGGGCGGGATTGCTGGTGGTGGGGCTGGGGCTCGCGGGTGCGCTCCTGCGGCGGGCGTTCCGTCGCGGCGGCGCGGGCGTGGAGGCCATGGCGGTGTGGCCCTTCGCGGTGCCGGGGACGGTGCTGGCGCTCGCGCTGCTGGTGGCGTTCTCTCGCGACTGGCGGCTGGTGGTGCTGGACCGCTTCGCGTTCGTGCTGGCCCTGGCGCATACGCCGTGGCTGCTGCTCGTGGGCTACGTGGCGAAGTACCTGGCCCTGGGCGAGCGCAACAGCTCCGAGGCCCTGGCCCAGGTGGATCCCTCCCTCGCGGAAGCCGCGCGCGTCGGCGGCGCGGGGCCCGTGCGGGCGTTCGTGGACGCGACGCTGCCGCTGCTCCGGCCCGCGCTGACGGTGGCCTTCGTGCTGGCGTTCCTCGCGTGCGCCACGGAGATCACCCTGTCCGTGCTGCTGGTGCCCGCGGGCTCCGAGGTGCTGGGCACCTTGCTGTTCGAGTTGCAGAGCTACGCGGACCCGGCCGCCGCGGCCGTGCTCGCGTGCGCGTTCGTGGCGCTGGTGGTGGCGGGTCAGGCCGTGCTGGCGTGGGCCCGACGTCGCGTTCCGGAGGTGCGGTGATGGCGGCCATCGTCCTGGAGGGACTGGTCAAGGCATACGGCGGGACGCCCGTCGTGCGCGGCCTCAGCCTGGAGGTGGGGCAGGGCGAGCTGGTGTCCCTGCTGGGGCCTTCTGGCTGCGGGAAGACGACGACGCTGCGGATGCTCGCGGGGCTGGAGCATCCGGACGCGGGCACCATCCGGCTGGGGAACGACCTCGTCGCCGGGCCCGGCGTGCGCGTTCCACCCGAGAAGCGCGGACTGGGCATGGTGTTCCAGAGCTACGCCATCTGGCCGCACCGCAGCGTGGAGGCGAACGTCGCCTATCCCCTCGTGCTCCGGAAGGTGCCCCGTCACGAGGTCGCCTCGCGCGTGCGCGAAGCCCTGCGTTGGGTGCGCCTGGATGCCTATGCGTCGCGGATGCCGCATGAGCTGTCCGGCGGACAGTTGCAGCGCGTGGCGCTCGCGCGGGCGCTGGTGGCGGGGCCTCGCGTGCTGCTGCTGGATGAACCCCTGTCGAACCTGGACGCGGCCCTGCGCGAGGAGCTACGCGCGGAGATCGCCGCGCTGCGGGCCCGGCTGGGCACGACGCTGGTCTTCGTCACGCACGACCAGGGCGAGGCGCTGGCCCTGTCGGACCGCATCGCCGTGATGAACCGGGGCGTCATCGAACAGGTGGACACGCCGGAGCGGCTGTACCGGCAACCCGCCACGCCGTTCGTCGCGGGCTTCGTCGGCGGCGCCAACGTGCTGCCGGGCGAGGTCCGCGCGGGCGCCTTCCACTGCTCGGGGACGGAGCTCGCCTTCGAGCTGCCCCTCGAAGCGAAGGGCGGATCGGGAACCCTCGTCGTGCGTCCGGAGGATCTGGAGCTGGGGGACACCGGCACGCCGCTGGTGCTCTCCGCGCGGCTGTTCCTCGGACACGCCGCGGAGTACCGCTTCCCGGTGGGTGACGCGTTCCTGCGCGTCATCGGACCGGCGCTGGAGGGCGTGCGCGCCGGTCAGACCCTCCGCGTGCGCGTGCGCAAGGCCACGGTGTTCGACGCGGGCGCTTGAGGCTCAGTACAGCGACGTCTTCAACCGGCCCGGCAGGTCGCGGTCGTACTCACCGCCGTTGATGGAGCCCTGGCTAAGCGCTTCGAGGATGGCGCCGTTGCTGGGCAGCTCCGCTCGCGCGACGTGGCGGGCCGGGTCCCAGAGCCCCGCGCGGATCAGCGAGCGGCTGCACTGGAAGAAGACCGTCTCCACGGTGATGCGCAGGACGGAGCGCGGCAGTTTCCCCTCGAAGGGGAAGCGCTCCAGCATCGACGGCTCGATGACGATGCTCGCCCGGCCGTTGACGCGCAGGGTTTCGTTGACGCCGGGAACGAAGAACAGCAGCGCGACTCGCGGATCCGCCAGGATGTTCCGCAGCGAGTCGATGCGGTTGTTCCCCCGGCGGTCGGGCAGCAGCAACGTGTGCGCGTCCTCGATGACCACGAAGCCGGCGGGGTCCCCCCGAGGTGACGCATCCAGCCCTCCAGGGCCCCCGGTGGCCAGCACCATGAACGGCGAGCGCTCGATGAAGGGCCGGTACGCAGGGTGGAGGTGGTCCACCTCCTTGAGTACGGACGACTGCCCGACCACTCCGTACAGCCGCTCAAGCGTCTCCACATCCGTCACGGTCTGCATCCGGGATGCCTCCTGGCTGGTCATTTTCGCCTTTTAAATGACCATGTCACACGCGGCCCCCGCAGCCTCGTCCTGGGGATGGAAGGGCACTTCGCCCCCCCAAGAACGAGGAGTTTCTAATGAAGGCTCGCATGAATCCTTTCGCGGTCGCGCCGGACGCCCTCAGCCTGATGAAGGATTTCAGCAAGAAGGTGGAGTCCCTGGGGCTGGAGCCGAGCCTCTGCGAGCTGGTCAAGATCCGCTCGTCCCAGATGAACGGCTGCGCCTTCTGCATCCACCTGCACACCCGCGCCGCCCGCGCGCATGGGGAGACGGAGGAGCGCATCTACCTGCTGGACGGCTGGCGTGAGTCGCCGCTCTACACCGGGCGCGAGCGCGCGGCCCTGGGCTGGACCGAGGCCCTGACGCTCGTCTCCGAGACGCACGCGCCCGACGAGGACTACGCCGCGCTCAAGCCGCACTTCACCGAGGAGGAGATCGTGAAGCTGACCCTCCTGATTGGCATGATCAACATCGCGAACCGGATCATCCTCGGCTTCCGGGTCGTGCACCCGGTGACCCCTCGCAGCGAAGCCGCCTGAGCCCCGAATCGCTTTTTAAATGCCCATGTCACACGCGGCACCCGCTGCGTCGTCCTGGGGATGGAAGGGCGCTTCGCCCACCAGAAAGAGGATCCGCACATGAAGACCCGCATGAATGCTTTCGCGGTCGCGCCGGACGCCGTCAACCTCATGATGGATTTCAGCAAGAAGGTGGAGGCCCTGGGGCTGGAGCCCAGCCTTCGCGAGCTGGTCAAGATCCGCTCCTCCCAGCTCAACGGCTGCGCCTTCTGCATCCACATGCACACCCGCGACGCCCGCGCGCATGGGGAGACGGAGGAGCGCATCTACCTGCTGGACGGCTGGCGTGAGTCGCCGCTGTACACCGAGCGTGAGCGGGCGGCCCTGGGCTGGACCGAGGCCCTGACGCTCATCTCCCAGACACACGCCCCGGATGAGGACTACGCTGCGCTCAAGCCGCACTTCACCGAAGAGGAGATCGTGAAGCTGACCCTCATGATTGGTGTCATCAACTCCTGGAACCGGTTCGCCATCGGCTTCCGGTCCATCCACCCGGTGACCGCTCGCAGTGACGCCGCCTGACCTGAACCCCGCGGACGTCTTCGACCCGCTCCGCCCCCGGCTGCTCCGCATCGCGTACCGGATGCTGGGCATCGTCGCGGAGGCGGAGGACGTGGTGCAGGAGGCGTATCTCCGGTGGCACCAGACGGACCGCGCGGCCGTGCGCGACGCCGAGGCCGTGCTCGTCCGCACGGTGACGCGCCTGTGCCTGGACGTCCTGAAGTCCGCGCGCGTCCGGCGCGAGGAGTACGTGGGCACGTGGCTTCCTGAGCCCATCATCGAGACAGTGGAGGGCGACGACTTGACGCTGACCCTGATGATGGCCCTGGAGCGTCTGTCCCCGCTGGAGCGGGCCGCGTTCCTCCTGCACGACGTGTTCGGCATGGACTTCGAGCAGGTGGCGAAGGCCATTGACCGGGACCCCGCCGCGTGCCGGCAGCTGGCCAGCCGGGCGAGGGCCCACGTGCAGGAGGCGCGTCCCCGCTTCCCCGTGACGGAGGCGAAGGGGCACGAGCTGGCCTCGGCGTTCCACGCCGCATCCCGGAGCGGAGACACGCAGTCGCTCCAGGCACTGCTGGCCCAGGACGTCGTCATGTATGCAGACGGCGGCGGCAAGGCGAAGGCGGTCCTCAACCCCATCTATGGCCAGGAGAAGCTGTTGCGCTTCTTCGCGGGGGTGAGCCGTAACGCGGCCGTGAAGTCGGCGCAGCTCGTGCACGAGGGCACCATCGACGGCCTGCCCGCGTACGTCACGCTGGAGGCGGATGGGACGCTGCAGACGACGGCGCTCGCCATCGAGGACGGCCGCATCGTCGCCCTCTACGTCACGCGCAACCCCGACAAGCTGAAGGGCATCCGGCGGGCCGTGGTGGGGGAGGCCTCGTAGCGTAGGCAGTCCGTCACTCACCGGTGCGCGCGGTGGACGCCACGGGGCTCAAGCCGGGCATCGACAAGCGCTATCCGCTGGAGGCGCTGCCTGCCGCCCTGGAACACCTGCGCCGGGGCGCGTTCGGGAAGATCGTGCTGGAGTCCCACTGAAGCCCGCGGGGTAGGGTGCGGCGCATGTCACGCCGCTTCCACGCCGAGCCGTTGATCCTCGTGCTGCGCCACCTGGAGGCGCGGTTGCCCTCAGGGCCCGTGTCCATCGACGTGCCGGATCCGGACCTGGGCCACGGCCGCTATCCCGGGGAGCGCGTGGAGGGGGGACTGGTGCACCGGCCGCTGCGGAGCTGGTGCGACCTGGCGGAGGGACTGTCGTGCCGGCTGCGCACGCCGCGCGCGGTGGACGCAACGCACGTGCGGCTCACGTTCGAGCCGCTGGGGTCGGAGGCGTCGTGGCATGCGGGCGGAGGGACGCGCACGGAGGCGCCGCAGGAGCGCTATGGCGCCGCATCCGACTTCGCGCGCGTGCGGAAGTTCGAGGACGCGGGCTTCCTCGTGCCCTGGCTGGAGGCGGTGGGCCGGCTGTCATTGCCCCCGGGCGCGCGGCTCCTGGACCTGGGGGTGAACCGGGGCGATGAGCTGGCCGCGTTCGCGGAGGTGGAGGGCATCCGCTTCGTCGGGGTGGACCACAGCGCGAGCGCCCTGGCGGAAGCGCGGACGGCGTTCCCGGACGCGCGCCATGCCTTCGTGCAGGCGGACCTGAACGCGCTGCCCTCGGACCTGGGGCGCTTCGACGTGGTGGTGTCGGTGGGCACGTTGCAGAGCCCGGGCGTGGATGACCGCGCGCTCCTGCGCAAGCTGGTGCAGGAGCACCTGGAGCCCAAGGCCTCGCTGGTGCTGGGCTTCCCCAACTCACGCTTCCGCGACGGAGAGGTCGTGTACGGCGCGCGCGTGCGCAACCTGCGTGAGCCGGACCTGTCGCTCCTGGTGAAGGACCTGTCCTTCTACCGCCGCTACCTGCACCAGCACGGCTTCCGCACGTTCCTGGGCGGCAAGTACGACCTGCTGCTTACGGCGGTGAGAGGTCAGGCGTTCGGCTCGGCGGACGAAGACGCCTGAATCAGGATTGCGTGTCGCGCAGTGAGAGGAGGTTGGCCGTGACAGGCACCACCAGCAGGCTGGCCATCCAGACATAGAAGCCGATTTCGGTCCCCTGCACGTCGGCGTTGTAGGAGCGCGTGCTGATGATCGAAGACGCCCCGAGGACGCAGGCCGTGGCCCCCCACCAGAACGCCTTCCGGTCCGCCCTCAGCGCGAGCATGACGATCGCCACGGCCAGCAGGGGATTGGCGAACCAACCGAAGTTCCCGGAGACCACGGCCGTGGGGCCGATGAGCAGCAGGAACGCTCCATTCACCGACGAGTCACCCCCATGGTGCGGGGTGCGCGTGATCAGCGCGGGCATGAAACAGGCGATCACGAACAGCCCGATGGACACGCCACAGGCGATGAGGCGTGCGCTCGAATCGTCGACGTTGCGGACAGGGCGAGCCGGGATGCGAGAGGCCATGGGCTGAAGGCTACTCCACCCCTGGGACGGGCAGCCTGGGGCTCCAGCAGACACTGTCCGTACCCGGTCTACTTCGCCACCTTGGCGCGCAGCTTCTCCAGCGTCTGCGCGAGGCGGCGCGCGCGGGTCTCCTCCTTCTTCGCCTCGGTGAGCGCCTGGACGAACTCCTTGCGGTGCGTGAACGCGAGCTTCGTGAACACGTCCCGCAGCGCGGGCTCCGCGTCCAGCGCACGCTGGAGGTCCTCCGGCACTTCAATCTCGCGAGGCGCCGTGTCGCGCTCCAGCGTGATGCTCAGCAGCGCGCCGTCCTCGACGCCCGCGGCCTCGCGCACCTTCTGGGTGAAGCCCAGGTAGGTGATGCCGCCGTACACCATCAACCGGCTCCGGAAGGGATGCCCGTTGACGGTGCCGACCACGGGAGGCCGCGCTTCACCGTAGGCCTCGCGGCTGTCGAACGGACAGCGCACGAACCGGCCTCCCACGTCGTTGGCCACTTCGAGCTTCGCCTTGAACTTGTGAGAGGCCATGTGCGTGTCTGCCTCTACGGCTTGACGAACTTGAACGCGAAGCGGTCGCTCGTGCCCCGGCGCTCGCCCGCGGCTCCCGGGCTGGAGTTCCAGTCGCGCGTGTCCTCGGGGTTGCGCCAGGTGTTGGCCTCCTCCTGGAACTTGAAGCCCGCGGCCTGCACCTCGTCGCGCACCAACTGCTCGTCGATGCGGTGCAGCGTCTGGCCTTCCGTGATGCCCGTGCCCGGCTTCCCGCTGGAGTCGAGGATGACGTAGACGCCGCCCGGCTTGAGCGCCTGGAACACCGCCGCGTTCATCTTCGCCCGGTCCACGCCCAGCCAGCCGGTGTCGTGGTAGATGATGTGGCTCACCACCGCGTCCAGCGTGCCGTTGAGCTCGGGCGGGAAGGGCGCGTCCAGCTCACGGTCCAGGCGCACCACGTTCTGGTTCACCGGCCGCGCCAGCCGCTCCTGCCACGGCTTCTCCGCGAAGCGCTCCAGCACGACCTTGGGGTTCTCGCCGTACACCTTGCCCGTGGGCCCCACCGCGCGAGCCAGCAGCTCCGTGGTGTAGCCGCCGCCCGCCATCAGCTCCGCCACCTGCATGCCGGGCTTCACGCCCACGAACTCGAGCAGGGCCGCGGGGTGCCGGCCCGCGTCCAGCTTGCGGTCCGCCTCCGTGCGGTCCGGCGCGTCCACCAGCGCCTGCGCCGGCACGGACGCCGCCTGGGCCTGGGGGGAGGACGCCGGAGCCGTGGGCGTCGAGTGGGAACAGCCCGCGAGGGCAAGGAACGAAGCCGCCATCAGTGCATTGCGCATGGGCCCTCCATATCGCCGGGGCCCGCGCCTGCCTTCCGAAAAACGGCCGCTGTCCGCTTGCGGGACGCCGTGTGCCACGAGCGAACACCCGCTCCGCCTTCCTCCGACCCCGGCCCGGCGAAGACCCGTGGCGCTAGAGTTGCAGCCCCGGACCCACCCCATGTCCCAGCTCCTCCAAGACGTCCGCCTGTCGCTGCGCCGGATGCGCCGCGAGCCCGTGTTCACCGGGGTGGTCGTGGCCACGCTCGCGCTCGCCATCGGCGCCACCACCGCGGTCTTCAGCCTCGTGTACCAGGTGCTGCTCAAGCCCCTGCCGTACCCCGAGCCCCAGGAGCTGCTGCGCCTGTACCAGTCGACGCCGCAGCGCGAGCGGGGCGGGGTGGCGTACTCGTACCTCCAGGCGTGGCGCGAGCGCTCGGACGCGTTCCAGGGCATCGAGGGCGTGACCGCCGTGGACTACACGCTGACCGGTCCGGGCGCGGCGCAGCGGGTGCGGGCGGGGCTGGCCACTCCGGGCCTGTTGCCCCTGCTGGGCGTGCGGCCCGAGCGCGGCCAGGCCTTCGGTCCCGAGTCCCAGGTGCCCGGGCGCGACCGGGGCGTGCTCCTGTCCCATGCCTTCTGGTGGCGCCACTTCGCGGGACGCGCGGACGTGGTGGGGCAGACGGTGACGCTCGATGGCACCCCGCACGTCGTCCAGGGCGTGCTGCCCGCGTCGTTCCGCTTCTGGCCAGGCGTGGAGCTGTGGATGCCGCTGGCCCCCGCGACCGCCGCACCGGGGCAGGTTCCGGAGGAACTCTACGTGCGCGGCGTGGGCCGGCTGCGGCCGGGCGTTCCGCTGGAGCGCGCCCGTGCGGAGCTGGAGGAGCGCTCGCGCGCCTGGGCCGCGACGGTGGGTGGAGGTGAAGCGGTGCCCGGAGTGCGCCTGGTGCCGCTGCATGAACAGGTGGTGGAGACGTCCCGCGAGCAGCTGTGGCTGCTGGCCGGAGTGATGGTGCTGGTGCTGTGCGTGGCGTGCGCCAACGTGGCGAACCTGCTGCTCGCGCGAGCCAGTGCCCGGGAGCGGGAGGTGGCCGTGCGCGCGGCGCTGGGCGCGGACCGGGGCCGGCTGGTGCGGCAGTTCCTGGTGGAGAGCGCGGTGCTGGCGGTGCTGGGCGGCGCGGTGGGGCTGCTCCTGGCGCTGTGGGGCATGGACCTGCTGCGCGTGTTCGTGCCCGGTGAGGTGGTGTCACCCGAGGAGATCCGGCTGGAGCCGCACGTGCTCGCCATCGCGGCGGGGCTGTCGCTGACCACGAGCATCCTCTTCGGTCTGGTGCCCGCGTTGCGCGCTTCCCGCGCGGAGGCGAAGGGCGCGCTCGGAGGCCTTCGCGGAGGAAGGGGCGCGACGGGGCCGGTGCGGGCGCGGGCGGTGCTGGTGGTGGCGCAGGTCGCGCTGGCGCTCGTGCCGCTGGTGGGCGCGGGGCTGATGCTGCGCACGCTCCACGCACTGCACTCCGTAGCACCTGGCTTTGAGCCGCACGGTGTCAGCGCGATGGATCTGTCGTTCCCTCGCGAGGCGTATGGAGAGGACGACACGCGACGGCGGCTGGTGAGCGCGGAGCTGCTGGCGCGCGTGCGGGCGCTGCCGTCGGTGCAGTCGGCGGGACTGGCCAGCACGTTGCCGCTGTGGAATCGCAACGGTTTCAGCGCGGTGCTGCTGCCCGGTGAGACGGAGCGCGAGGCCGATGCGCGCGAGCCCGTCAACTTCCGCGCGGTGAGCGATGGCTACTTCGCCACGCTGCGCATCCCACTGAAGGAAGGCCGTGACGTGCGCGCCTCGGACGGCGCGGGGAGCGCGCCAGTGATGGTGGTCAATGAAGCCTTCGTGAAGCGCTTTCTTCCGAAGGGTCCCTCCCTGGGACAGCGCGCCCGGCTGACGCTCGACGGCGAGCCGTTCCGGGAGGTGGTGGGCGTGGTGGGAGACGTGCACCACGCGAGCCTCGCGGAGGAGCCGCGCGCGGAGGTGTACCTGCCCATGGATCAGTTCGAGGGCCTGCACATGGTCATCGCCGTGCGCGCCACCCGGAGCGCACAGGCGCTGGTGCCCGCGCTGCGTGAACAGCTTCGCGCGGTGGATCCGGGCCTGCCGCTCATGCAGGTGCGCGACCTGGAGGACGTGGTGTCGGAGAGCCTGGGGCGTACGCAGGTGATGGGCGGCCTGCTCACGGCCATGGCCGTGCTCGCGCTGACGCTGGCGGGCGTGGGGCTGTACGGCGTGCTGGCGTACACGGTGAGCCAGCGCACGCGCGAGCTGGGCATCCGCATGGCGCTGGGCGCGACGGATCGGCAGGTGCTGTGGCTGGTGGTGGGGCAGGGACTCCGGCTGGCCGCGGTGGGCGTCGGAGTGGGGCTGGTGGGCGCGGCGGTGCTCGCGCGCGGGCTCGCGGGGATGCTCTACGGCGTGGGAACGCTGGACGCCCTGACGTTCGGAGGCGTGCCCCTGCTGTTGGGAGTGGTGGCGCTCGTGGCCAGTTGGCTGCCCGCTCGCCGCGCGCTGCGCGTGACGCCCGCCATCGCGCTGCGCGCCGACGAATAAGGCCTACGCGACCTCGTGCGCGGCCCGGGCCCAGCGCACGCCCTTCAACCCCAGGCCGCGCGCCTCCGCCTCCATCAGCGAGCCGTACTGCTCCTCCACCCACTGGCGGAAATAGGCGTCCGGCGCCGCGAGCACCAGGTGTCCGTCCTCCAGGCCCACCGCGCGGGCCTTGCCCAGCCAGGACAGCGCATACCGCTTGCCCTGGGCGCGCACGCCGTCCAGACAGGCGCTCCAGACGCGATTTGCTTCCGTGGACGCCGCCTCCGACGTGACGGGGAGGCCGGACTCCGCAGTGTCCGTCTCCGGTCCGTCCTCCAGCTGCGGGACGTAGCGCGTCCACACGCGCGGCGAGCAGAACGCGACCACGGTCCCGGGGGGCTGGCGGGCACGGCCCCAGTCGGACTGGAGGTAGCCCTGGCAGGCCGCATGGAGCCGGGCTTCGTCGCCGTCCACGGCGCGCAGCGCCTGGGCGTACCACTCCGTCCAGCCGGTGGGCGGCTTCTCCCGGGGAACGCCCCGGAAGGCCCGCGTTCTGGCGTCCTGGAAGGATTCGAAGAAGGCCGTGGCGCGCGCGGTCAGCGTGGGGCCGGGCAGGGGACGGACCGCGTCCGGGGACGGCGCGGGGGCGTCCTCGCGGGGCGGGGTGGCCGGGACCAGGTGCGTGCCGGGGAGGGAGAGCTGGATGGGATCCTGCTCCGCGTCCGGGGTGGGTGCGTCCTCGACCGGGAGCAGCGCCACGGGGGCCAGATGGGCCGGGAGCGTGGCGGCGGTGTCCCGGTGGGTTTCCAGTTCATCCAGGCCGGCAGCAGCAGATGAAGATCTCTTTTTCTCCTTCTCCCTTCTGTTTCTGGGCGAGGACGTCCCGGACGTGTCCCGAGGACGTCCGGCGGACACGTCGATGCCCCTGGCGGCCGCCCGTTCCCGTCGCTTGCGCTCGGCCTCCTTCTTCCGTTTGTCGAGCACTCCGACGTAGCGGTCGCACAGGGTGAGGCGCACGCCGTCCTCTTCACGGATCAGGAGGCGGGCGCGGAGCAGGGCGGACCAGAAGGCGCCGGGGGTGCCCGTCCAGCGGACGGCGGACTCCAGCGCTTCAATCCAGACGGCTTCGTCCGCGGACGCGTCCCACGCCTGTCCGCCGGACGCATCCGCGGACGGTCCGAAGGACACGAAGCGGCCTTCGGGCAGGGCCTGCACGGCCCAGATCTGCAGCTCCACCATGGCGCCCAGGAACGCGCGGCGCTCCATGCCCAGCGAACGCGCGGCGCCGATCACCGCGAGGCTCATGGGGAAGCCCACGTCCACCTGCACCCAGTCCAGACCCGCCACGTCCACGCCTCCCAGCCGGACGCGGTGAAGCGTCCGGCCCTGTGTCCTGGTGCCCGTTACGGGCGCACGTCGCCGCCCGATGCCGTGGGTCGTCTCCCGGTCCGCTGATCCCGCGTTGATCGCACGGAGCCGGCAGCAAGCCGGGCTCTCCACGAGCGCAGGATGTGGGATGGGGGCGGGGGATGATCCAAGGCATCGGCGATCTGTGTCGTCGGGCCCGAACCGTCTACCCCCCGGGTTCTCCAGCGGACGTCCCACGAAGGACGCTACAGGGCGCTACAGCGGAAAAAGGCCGCCGCTCCACAGAAGCGGAGCGGCGGCCCGGAGGGCTACAGGGATGATCCGCTGGATCAGCGGACGCGGTGCATCACGGCCCGTTCACCTGGAGGTTGTCGATGGCGAGGCCACAGCCGACGCCGCCGGAGGTGCTGGTGAGCTGGATGCGGGACGTGGTGCTGGTGGCGTTGAACACGTAGGTGCGCAGGCTCCACGACGCGGACGCGTTGGAGAAGCTGGCGCTGGACGGGCCGTAGTTGATGGTGGCGGACCGGGACACGGTGGCGCAGGCGGGGCTGTTGGACAGGTAGAAGGTCACCGTGTAGCCGGCGCCGACGACGGTGGGGACGTCCTGGTACAGCGAGCCCGCGCCCAGGCCGTTGAGGTCGATGGACTGCGACCCGTTCTGCGCCGTCTTGTACGGGCTGCGCATCACCTTGATGCCGGAGGTGATGGTCCAGCCCGGCAGCGCGGTGCTGCCCGCGCTGAGGACCACGTAGTTGGAGGCAATGGCGTTGCTCTCGAAGCTGCCGTTGGTGGCGACGTTGATGCCCTGCTCGACGTTGCCGAGCTCCGGCTCCTGGATCACCGCGTCCGGGCCCCCACAGCCCGCCAGCGCGAAAAAGCCAAAGCCCACCACCGCGCTGCAACGCAGCACATGCTTGCGATTCATGATGTGAATCCCCCTGGATGTGTTTCGCCCGCGCGTCGTGCGACAGGCGAAACAGATATTACACAGTTTCACATCGAGTGTGTGAAACTTCACATCAGGGACTGCTGGCTCGGCTGCTACCCAGGCGGGTCAGGGGAGAGTGCAGCCACCCGTGGCCGGGGGGCTGACGACGGCGGCGGCATTTACGGCGCATGACCGGATGCTGCGCAGATAGATGGAGCCTGCGGCACCACCGCCACCACCGCCAGCTCCTTCTGCCAAGATGATTGCGGTTCCGTTCTCACCCGAGGTGGGATTGCTCGATGTACCACCCGAGCCACCCGCACCACCTGAAGTGCTGCCCCCGGTGCCGCCGCTAGCGCTGCTTCCGCTGGTCTCGCTGCCACTCGTGCCGTTCGCTCCGTTGCTCGCAGATCCGGAGCCGGCACCGCCACCCTGGCCACCCCCACCGCCATTGGCGGTGAGTCGCGCACCAGTCGACAGGTTTATCTGGAATGCTTCCAGCACCATCCGGCCACCGCTTCCGCCGCCTCCACCACCTGCCGCCTGGGCGGGCGAAACAGTTGCCTGGCCTCCTAAGCCGCCGCTGCCGCTCACGGAAAGGGCCTTGCCGAGGGTCAGGGTCCTCGCGACGGAGAGCTGGAGTGCGCCACCTCCGGCGCCGCCCAACCCACCGCTCGTGCCGCCCATGCCTGCGCCACTGCCTCCCGCACATCCTCCGAGGAGCGGCGTGATGACGGAGGCCTGCTGCGCGCCCGCGTCACCCTGCGTGGCACCGTTGTCGTAGCCCCTGCCGCCAATAGCACCGGCCGTCGCACCGCCCGCTCCACCGCCGCCGCCACCCTCGCCACCGCTGAACGTCCCGTTCTTTCCAGTTGATGTCCCGCACTGCTGAGTACCGCCTGCGCCTGGAACCGGCGCACCGTTCACGATGCGCCCGCTAGCGAGGATGTCGTGGTTCAACGCCACATCGCCATACACCGCGAGGATGACCGGGCGGCTGCCCACGATGCGCAGTTCACCGCCGAGGACCAGGGCCCTCACCGGGATGAGCAGGGCCTCCGGGGCGCCTCCAGCCTGGGTAACGGTTCTGATGGTGAGATTCTCCACATTGGGACCGGCCGCAGAGGGGGTCCAAGTTCTCGTGTCCGTATCGAACACCACCGCCCCGGTGGTCCTCAGTTCACCAATCTGCCCGCCTGGAATCGCATTCGGATCGAAGTTTGCGGGTGTGTAGGGGAACGCGACGCACTGGCCATCCGCACGGCACACGCGTGGGGCTCCCGAGTTGTCCTCGCTGCAGGGCAGGTTGAGTTGTGCCGTATCAGGCGCGTAGATGCAGGAGGCATTGCGCGTACAGCCGGCGACGCTGTTGCACTCCTTGGGCGGGCAGGGCGTGGGCGTGCCGTTGCATGCACCGCTGCCATTGCAGAATCCTGAATCGTTGCAGACATTGCCATCCACGCAGGACGTGGTGACCGGCTTGGGGGCGTACGCACATAGGCCATTGGTCGAGTTGCAGGTTCCCGTGGACTCCTGGCACTGGGCGTCCAACGGTGTGTTGCACGTCTTTACGTCACCCACGCACCGCTTGTCGGCAGTGCACCGGCCATTGTTCACGCACTTGTCGCCAGGATCACAGGCTGTTCCCTCGTCCACCGTCTCATCAATGCATTCACCCGTGGAGGCCTCGCACCGCACGGCCGACTGACACGGGCCCCCGGTCTGTTTGCACTTCGGCTCGCCGCCCCCACACTCGGCCATAACGCCCACGCCAACGCACCGCTTGCCCTGGGTGCACAGGTCCCCGTCCGTACACGTCTTGTCGGAGCAGTCCGGATCCGCGCATGCCTTCCTGCCGTCACAGTCAAAGTCGACTGCCGTGTCGCATTTCTCCTCAGCGCCCGGATGGACGTCCGCGCGGGTATCGTCACAGTCGGGCGACTCCACTCCGGGCATGCCTGGGACGAAACCGTCACCATCCGCGTCCGCCGCCTGCTGGCCTTGGAGCGTGACGGTCCAGTCGATGGACTTTCCAGGAGGCGCATCCAACGCGCGATCCTCGTGGGCTTCCACGACCGAGCCTGCGCATTGAATGCCGCTGAAGGCTGCGAACGAGGTCACCTTCACGTTCAGCCGATTCCCCCACCCCGGCTTGCGGACCATCGCGACCTGGACCTCCTTCGCGTCAGGGTCCTTGGCCTGGCTGGAGGGAAGGTCGGTGCCCACCTGGTTGTGACCGTCGCCTACCTCCACGCGGAGACACTGGGGCGTGTAGGAGGGATACTTCACCGTCAAGCGAAGGACGCCCTCAGCCGGGTCTTTCATCCGACAGGCGGACAGCAGCACCACGCAGGTCAATAGACAAATCAGACGCATGGTGCCGCACTGTACTCGTCCTCCCTCTTTGCTGGAATTACACGGGAAAGGACAACTCAGGGGGCCACGCAGCCGCCCGTGGCTGGGGGGCTGATGACGTGACCGACGGGCAGGGTGCAGCTCTGGACGCTGCGCAGGTGGATGGAGCCCACACTGCCACCACCACCACCGCCGCCGCCCTCGGTGCCGCTGAAACCATCCCTGCTTCCACTAATGCCTTTACCCGGGCCAACCGTGCCTGTGCCGCCGTCGCCGCCGTCTCCTCCCGTCACGGCTCCGCCGCTTCCGCCACTCGCGGGAATGGACGTGTCCTGGCTGCCGCTGGAGCCATTCTCGCCAGCATTGTTGGCGCTGGAACCTCCCTCGCCGCCAGCGCCGCCATTTGCGGTGATACGCGCGGCGGAAGTCAGCGACAGCTGCAAGGCTTCCAGAACGATCCGTCCACCGCTGCCGCCGCCTCCGCCGCCAGCTCCCTTGCCCCCGCCCGCCTTGCCGCCTTCACCCCCGTTCCCGCTCGCGGAGACCATTTTCGAAATGGTCAGGGTGCGAGCGACGGAGAGCTGGATGGCACCACCTCCCGCTCCGCCCTTGCCTCCCGCGGACGAAGGTCCCCCGCTTCCACCATTTCCCCCCGGGCAGCCTCCCAGGAGCGGTTCAAGCCCGGAAGGCCGGAGGACGCCGGCCCCACCTTGAGGCTGATCATTGTCATAGCCCTTGCCGCCATTCCCGCCCGCGGTGGTATTGCCGCCTCCGCCACCCCCGCCGCCCGTATCGCCGCCGAAGGTGCCCGCGGTGCCCTGGGACGCGCCGCAGGCCAAGTTGGGATTCAAGATGCTGCCGGTGGCCAGGATGGACTGGTCCACGGTCGCCGCGCCGTAGACGGCCAGGATGACAGGGAGGGGGCCGGTGATGGTGAGGCTGCCATTCAATTCCAGGGCCTTCACCGGGATGAGGAGCGCCGGGGGATTTCCGGCACCCTGGGTGATCGTCATGACGTGCAGGCTGGCCAGCGTCGTGACCGCGCTCGACGGCGACCAGGTCTGGTCGGCGGTGTTGAACGTCACGTTCGCGCTGGTCTTCAACTCCCCGATGTCCGCCGCCACGACGGCATTCGGGTCGAAGTTGGAGG
This sequence comes from Corallococcus macrosporus, assembly GCF_017302985.1. NCBI lineage: Bacteria > Pseudomonadati > Myxococcota > Myxococcia > Myxococcales > Myxococcaceae > Corallococcus > Corallococcus macrosporus. The sequence goes on along the minus strand of NZ_JAFIMU010000010.1, from coordinate 178,036 downwards.
GCCGGTAGGGGAAGGGGCTGCACTCGGCCGTTGCCGAGCACACGCCGGGGACGCCACCGGACGTGCTGCATGCGGCGTTGAGGTCCACCTCGTACTCACACTCGGTGCTGGCCGTGCACTGCTGCTTCACGCGGTAGCACGGAGGGGGAGCGCAAGTCCCAGGGGTGCCCACGCAGTTGCCGCTTCCGTCACAGCGGTCCGAGGTGGTGCACGTCAGCGGGTCCTGACAGGAGGTCGTGTTCGGAAGCGGAGTGAAGACACAGGCTCCGGTGATCGGGTTGCAAGTGCCTTGATTCTGCACGCATTGTCCGTTGGAGACGCACGTGCGAGCGGTGCCTGCGCATTTCCCATCGGCTCCGCAGGCGTCCATGTCCGTGCAATTGTTCCCGTCGTCGCAGCTCTTTCCAGTCGGGACCGCCTGGGCCTCGCATGCACCTGTGTTGGGATTGCATGCCTGGGGCGCATCACAGATGCCCGTGGGCTGCGTGCACGTCTTCGTCTGACCAGGCATGCACTTCGCGTCCAGGCCTGAACCCTCGCAGTGGTCTCCCGTGGTGCAGGCACTGCTGTCGTCGCACGACTTGCCCCCGCAGCCTGCCTCCTGGCAGCCCACCAGCTTGTTGCAGTTGATGTCCACGGTGGCACCGCAAGACTCCACGGCACCCGGGTGCACATCCGGCTTCGAGTCGTCGCAGTCCTCGGGCTCGTCCCACATGGCACCCGCCAGATGGCCGTCGCCGTCCACGTCCGACGCTTTCAAGAGCACTTCGAAGTTCGTGAACTTCTTGGCGACGATGGGAAGGGGACCACTGCTCTCGTGCCGTTCCACGAAGGGCCCGTCACAACCGTTCCCCGAGGCCGCCGCGTACGACGACACGGTGACGTTCAGCGCGGTGTCCCAGTCCGCCTTGCGGCGCACCGCGACCAGGACCTCTCGCTTGTCAGCGTTCTTGAACTGGCTGGAGAGGATGTCCGTCCGCTCGGAATGCCCGTTCGCGTCCTTCGCCTCGACGCGCAGGCATGCGGGCTTGAAGGAGCCGTAGGTCACGGCCACACGGATGGCGCCTTCGTCGGGCGCCTTCTCGCCACAGGCGGCCAGCAGCAACACGCATCCCAGCAGGCAGAGCCGATACATGGCTGCGCAGTCTACCTGTCGGCCCTCCTCCTCTGAAGCCTCGCGGAGGAGACGGGCCAAGGCCGCGTGCAGCCGGCCGTGGCGGGTAGACTGCGACTGGCGCTGATGGGGATGGCAGGGGTCCCACAGACCCGTCACAGGGGAGTGCAGCCTCCCGTGGGCGTGGGGCTGACCACCGTGGTGTTCACCATGCAGGGCCGCATGCTGCGCAGGTAGATGAAGCCCGCGGCGCCACCGCCGCCGCCGCCACCGCCGCCACCGCCAGCGACAGGGACCGTGCTTCCTGCGCCGCCAGCCGTCGGGATGTCCAGGGCGCCACCGGCTCCGCCCGTGCCTCCCAGCGTGCTGCCACCAGTCCCACCACTCGCGGTGGTGCTAGTGGTCTCGCTGCCATTCGCACCATCTGCTCCATTGTTCGCGAAGCCGACGCTCTGGCCGGCGCCCTGGCCACCTCCGCCGCCATTGGCGGTGAGACTGGCATCGGCGGTCAGGCTCACCTGGAAGGCTTCCAGCACGATGCGTCCTCCGCTCCCGCCGCCTCCACCCCCTGCCGCCTGGGCAGGCGAAGTGCTCACCTTGCCGCCCAAGCCACCCCCGCCGCTGACGGAAAGGGTTTTGCTGATGGTCAGGGTCCTGGCAACGGAGAGCTGGAGTGCGCCACCACCGGCACCGCCCAATCCACCAGCCGCGTCGCCCGTGCCTCCACCATTGCCTCCCGCGCACCCGCCGAGGAGCGGCGTGATGACCGAGGCCTGCTGGGCGCCCGCGTCGCCCCGCGTGGCACCGTCGTCGTAGCCCTTGCCGCCAACAGCCCCGACCGTCGCACCACCAGCACCACCTCCGCCACCGCCCTCACCACCGCCGAACTTCCCGTTCTTTCCAGTCGAAGTCCCGCACTGCTGATTGCCGCCACTTCCAGGGACCAGCTCGCCATTCACAATGCGCCCGCTCGCGAGGATGTCGTGGCTTAACGTTGCATTCCCATACACCGCGAGGATGACCGCGCGGCTGCCCACGATGCGCAGCTCGCCACCCAAGGCCAGGGTCCGTACCGGGATGAGGAGAATCTCGGGGCCCCCAGCCTGGGGCAGGGCCCTGATTGTGAACGCGTCAGTATCCGGGCCCAGATTCGCAGGGGTCCAGGTCCGGGCATCCGTGTCGAACACCACCGCGCCGGTGGTTTTCAGCTCACCAATCTGCCCACCAGGAATGTCGTTCGGATCGAAGTTGCTCGGGCTGTAGGGGAACGCGACACACTGGCCATCCACCTTGCACACGCGCGGCGTTCCCGAGTTGTCCTCGCTGCAGGGGTTGTTGACCTGCGCCGGGTCACCCGCGTAGACGCAGGACGCGTTGCGCGTGCAACCCGCCACGGCATGGCACTCCCTGGGCGGGCACGGCGTGGGCGTTCCGATGCATACGCCACTGCCATTGCAGGACCCCGGATCATTGCAGACGTTCCCATCCACGCAGGACGTGGTGACCGGCTTGGGGGCGTACTCACAGAGGCCGTTGGTCGAGTTGCAGGTGCCCACGGACTCCTGGCACTGGGCGTCCAACGGTGTGTTGCACGGCTTCACATCGCCGACGCATCGCTTGTCGGCGGTGCAGCGGCCATTCGTCACGCACTTGTCGCCGGGATCACAGGCCGTCCCCTCGAGCACGATCTCATCGATGCATTGACCCGTGAAGGCTTCGCACCGCACCGCTGACTGACACTGGCCCCCGGTCTGTTTGCACTTCGGCTCGCCACCCCCGCACTCCGCCGCTGCGCCCACTCCGATGCACCGCTTGCCGGTGTTGCACAGGTCCCCGTCCGTGCACGTCTTCTGTGCGCACTTCGAGTCCGCGCACGCCTTCTTGCCATCACAGTCGAAGTCGACTTCCGTGTCGCACTTCTCATCGGCGCCAGGACGGACGTCGGCCCGTTTGTCGTCGCAGTCGGAGATCCCCGCCCATTCGATGCCCGTGGGAGAACCGTCTCCGTCTCCGTCCACGGCCTGCAGCGTCACGTCGAAGCGCGTGAACTCCTTGGGCACGACGGTGAGTGAATTACTCGGAAAGGTCTCCACGGCCTCGCCCGAGCAACTGTTCCCCGACGCCGCCGCGTAAGACGACACGGTGACGTTCAGCGCGGTGTCCCAGTCCGCCTTGCGGCGCACCGCGACCAGGACCTCTCGCTTGTCAGCGTTCTTGAACTGGCTGGAGAGGATGTCCGTCCGCTCTGAGTGTCCGGTTGCATCCTTCGCCTCGACGCGCAGGCACGCGGGCTTGAAGGAGCCGTAGGTCACGGACACGCGGATGGCGCCTTCGTCGGGAGCCTTTTCCCCACAGGCAGCCAGCAACACCACACATCCCAGCAGGCAGAGCCGATACATGGCGCCGCACTGTACTCAACCCCCCAAGGGGCAGGGGAGCGGGGCCATCCAGACCCTGCCCCCTGTCACCAAGGGGCTCTCAGCCTCGCAGGGACACCACCGTCACTCCGTCGCCGCCCTCGTGGCTCTCCCCGGGGCGGAACATGCGGATGTAGGGCGACGCGGCCAGGTGGTCCCGGATGGCCTGCTTGAGGGCTCCCGTGCCGTGGCCGTGGATGATGAGCGCCGCCTCCTCACCCTTGCGCAGGCCCTGGTCCAGGAACGTCTCCAGCTCCGCCAGCGCGTCGTCCGCGCGCATGCCTCGCACGTCGCAGCGGAAGTTCGTGGCGTCCACCTGCGACGGCGCCGCGGAGGCCGCGCGCTTCAGGGCCGCCTCGCCCTTCTTCTGGTCCGGGAACTTCGCCTGCTGCGGCTTCTTGCCCCGCGAACCGGAAAGCTCCGTCGTGGGCACGCGCATCTTCAGCGCGCCGCCCGCGGACACCACCGCCTGGCCGTCCGTCAGCTCCAGGATCTCCACGTCCCGGCCAAGGCCGGAGTGGTGCACCCACGCGCCCACCTTGAGGCTCGCGGGCCCCGGGGCCTCCACCTGGAACAGCTCCGCCTTGGCCGCCGCCGCGCGCTTCGCCGCCTCGTCCGCGCGCTGCTGCAACTGCTGCCGCGCCTCCGACAGCGCCTTCTCGTTCTGCTCCGCGCGCAGCTTCGTCAGGAGGTCTCGGACCTCCTGCGCGGCGTGCTCGCTGGCCGCGTGCACGTCCTCGTTGAACTGCATCATGCGGCCCTTGCGCTCGCGCTCGAAGGCGACCTTCTGCTTCTCCAGGTCCGCGCGAAGTGCCTCCGCCTCCTTCGCCGCGATGCGCGCCTTCTCCAGCTCCTCGGTGAGCTTGCGCCGCTCCTCCTCCGCCGCCGCCAGCGCCTTGCTGAGCGGACCGCCCGCGTTGAGCGACAGCTCCCGCGCGCGCTCGCACACCGAAGCGGGCAGGCCCACCCGCGCCGCCACGTCGATGGCGGACGACTGGCCGGACGCGCCCATCTGCAGCCGGAACGTGGGCGCCATCCGCTTGGCGTCGAAGCCCACGCGCGCGTTGAGGAAGCGCGGATCCATGTGCGCCAGCGCCTTGAGCTCCTCCAGGTGCGTCGTCACCAGGACGTACGCGCCCTTGCCCAGCAGCTCCTCCAGCACCGCGATGGCGATGGCCGCGCCCTCGCGCGGATCCGTGTCCGAGGCGATCTCGTCGATGAGCACCAGCGAGTCCGTGCCCACCACCGACAGGATGTCGCGCAGCATCGTCACGTGGCCGCTGAACGAGGACAGGCCCTGCGCCAGGTCCTGCGTGTCACCCACGGTGGAGTGCACGGAGCGGTACAGCGGCATCCGCGACCCTTCGCCCACCGGGATGGGCAGGCCCGCGCGCAGCATCAGCGCGCACAGCCCCACGCCCGTCAGCGTCACCGTCTTGCCGCCCGCGTTGGGGCCGGACACCACCAGCGCCCGGGCGTCCTGCGTGAGCGTCACGTCGTTGGACACCACCTCCGTGCCCTTGAGCACCAGGCGCGGGTGGCGCAGCGAGCGCAGCTGAAGTTCCTTCACGTCCACGAAGATGGGCGTCGTGGCGTCCAGGTCCGCGGCCAGCACCGCGATGGACTCCACCTCGTCAAGCTCCGCCACCGCCTCCAGGCCCTCCAGGATGCGCACGGACTCGCGGCCCACGTGCTTGCTCAGCTCCTGGAGCACCTTCAGCTCCTCCTCCGCGACCTCCGACTGCGCGATGGCCAGGTCGTTGCCCAGGCCCACCATCGCCTGGGGCTCCATGAAGAGCGTCTGCCCCGTCTGGCTGGCGTTGTGGACGATGCCGTCCACCTCCGAGCGGTAGTTCGACACCACCGGCACCACGTACCGCCCGTTGCGCAGCGTGTAGTAGTTCTCGCGCAGCTTGGTGGTGAAGCTCTCGTCGTGCAGCAGCTCGTCCAGGCGCGTCTTGATGCGCCGGTGCAGGCCGCGCGCCCGGTCCCGCGCTTCCTTCAGCTCAGGACTGGCGCGGTCCGCGATGGTTCCGTCCGGTTCGAAACACTGATCCAACCGGCGCGCCATGGCCTCCAGGAAGGGGAGGCGCTTGGAGATCTCCACCAGGCGGGGGACGCGCTCCTTGCGCTCGTCCAGCGCCTCACGGGTGCGCGCGAAGGCGAAGAGCAACTGGGCCGCGTCGATGAGCTGGCGGGGCTCCAGCACGCCGCCCTTCTCCGCGTGGCCCACGGCGGTGCGCAGGTCCGTCACGCCGCCCAGGGGCAGGGAGAACTGCTGCTGGGAGAGGAAGCGGGCCTCGTCGACCAGGGCCAGCGCTTCGGTGACTTCCGCCTCGGTGTCCAGGAATGGACGGGCGAGCACTCGCTCCCTTCCTGGCTCCGTGCGGCAGCGCTGCGTCAGCGCGCGGAGCACTTCCGAGAAACCAAGATCTTCCAACGTCCTTTGGGAAATCTGCACAGTCATGGGTTTCATGCGAGGCCGGGTGTCCGTCAAGGGGAAGTATTGAGGTGGCCCACCGGGACCTGCTATCTGCCAACCATGATGTGGGTTCTCGTGGCGGCGCTGCTTGCGGGCGCGTCCGACGCACCGGCCTCTCCGGTCCTGACGGCGCAAGCGGCTCCGGCCTCCAGTCCGCTGGCGGATGCGCTGGCGCTGGAGACGGCGGGCAACGACGCGGGAGCGCTCGTCGCCCTGGAGCGGCTGATTTCTAACCAGCCCCGCTGGGAGTTGCCCAGGCTGGAGGCCGCGCGCCTGCTCCTCAAGGGAGGCAGCGCCCCGGAGCTGGAGCGCGCGGCCACCCACCTGGAGGCCGCCCTGCGCGAGGCCCCGGACAACCCCCGCGTCTGGTTCCTCCAGGGACAACTGCTGGAGGAGCGCGGGACGTCGCTCGACGCCATCCGCGCCTACGAGAAGGCCGTTGCCTTGCGGCCGTCCTACGACGACGCGCGCTTCCGGCTCGCGGGCCTCTGGGCGCAGGCGGGGGACTGGCTCAAGGCGGAGCTGCACTACCGTCCGCTCTCCAAGTCCCGCCCTGCGTGGGTCCAGGTTCGCATGCAGCTGGCGGCGGTGCTGGAGAAGCAGGGCCGGACGCTGGACGCGGAGCGGGAGTTCCTGGCCGCGCGCGACGCCCAGCCGGACAACCCGGGCGTGCTGCGGACCCTGGCCGCGTTCTACGAGCGGACGGACAGGCCCCAGCTCGCAGCGAAGGTGCGGGCGCAGCTGACGGCGCCGGAGAAGCGAAACATGCGGGCCCTCAAACCTTCGAAGCGCTGACAAGGCGCGAACAGCGAGCAGCGGGGCGCGGTCCATGGCGATTGCTTCGCGCGACGCGCTGCATACACTGCCCCCGCTTTGAAGACCGCCAACCTCGCCATCGTCTTCACCGACATCAAGGGCTTCACCGAGCGCACCAGTCGGCAGACGCTGGAGGAGAACCAGCGGCTGCTCCAGGTGCACGAGGCGTTGCTCGCGCCGCTGTTCAAGGCGTTCGGTGGACGCATCATCAAATCGATTGGCGACGCGTTCCTCGTCACCTTCGAGTCCCCCACCCAGGCCGTCCTGAGCGGCATCGCCATCCAGGACCGGCTGTGGCACCACAACCGGGGGCTGCTGGAGGATGATCAGATCCACGTCCGCGTCGCGGTGAACGTGGGCGAGGTCCGGGTGGAGAGCAACGACATCTTCGGCGAGCCGGTGAACATCGCGGCCCGCGTGGAGGGCATCACCGACGCGGACGAGGTCTTCTTCACGGAGGCCGTCTACCTCTCCATGAACAAGGCGGAGGTGCCCTCCCAGGAGGTGGGCGCCTTCGAGCTCAAGGGCATCCCCGGGAAGATCCGCGTCTTCCGCGTGCCGCGCGCGCCCTACCGGGTGCTGGCGCCGGCGCCGGACGCGGTGCTGCCCGCGCCGGAGGAGGCGTCCTCGCTGCCGCCGTACGGCAACCTGGCCCTGTCGCGCGTGCCGGATTCGGGCCTGGACCTGGCGGTCCTGGGCCAGCGCGCGGCCGTGGTGGGCGCGGTGGTGGGGCAGGGCGCGGTGGCGGTGGGGCAGCGCGCGGCGGCAGGCGCGGTGGTGGTGAGTCAGCGCGCGGCGGCGGGCGCGGTGGCGGTGAGGCAGCGGGCCACGGTGCTGGGCAAGCAGGCGCGCACCGCGACGGATGCGCTCTGGGCGCGCACGTACGCGAAGCTGCCGCCCGCCATCACCTCGAAGGTGTCGTCCACCGTGGCCGGCTGGGCCGTGTGCGCGCTGTTGCTGGCGGTGGTGCTGCTGGGCGGGGCGCTGCTCGTCAACGGCGGGGGCCCCGCCATGCGAGCCATCCGCGACGTGGAGCACGCCACCGGCGCGGAGAAGCTCACGCGAGCGAACGAGGCGCGGCGGCTCATCAAGCTGGAGGACGAGGATGAGCGGAACTACCTCGATGGCCGGCTGGACGAGGCGCTGGGCAGCATGACCACCGCGATGGGCTTCTACAAGAAGGCGGTGCGCGAGGACGGCAGCGACCGCGCGGCGTCCCGGCTCATCTCGCTGCTGAAGCACGAGCAGTGCGGCGTGCGCGTCAGCGCGGCGGAGGCCCTGGCCAGCCTGCGCCTGGAGTCCGCGCGGGGGCCGCTGAAGACGCTCGCGGACGACGGGGGCCCGAATGAAGGGTCCGGGGGCGTCCTCGGCTTTGGCGCCTGTGACTCGAAGAAGGCGGCGCAGAGCGCGCTCAAGCGCCTGGCCGCGAACTGACCTCTGAACCTGACCTGTCGTGCCCGCGCATGCCGTGGGCGGCGGGACGAGGCGACCGAACGTGACGAAGGTGAAGACGGGACTGGATGTGTGGGCCGCGCAGGGCTTCTCCGCGCTCAAGGGCAAGCGCGTGGGCGCCATCGTGAATCCCACGAGCGTGGACTCGCGCTTCCGCCACCTGGCGGACCTGCTGGCCGGCACGGAGGGCGTGACGCTGGCGGCGCTCTTCGGCCCGGAGCACGGCATCCGCGGCGAGGCCCAGTACATGGTGGCCGTGGACGAGGCGCGCGACCGCAAGACGGGCGTGCCGGTGCACAGCCTCTATGGCTCCACCTTCGAGTCGCTCTCCCCGCGCCAGGAGTGGCTCAAGGGCCTGGACGCGCTCGTCTTCGACATCCAGGACGTGGGCAGCCGCTACTACACCTACGTCTACACCATGGCCCTGGCCATGAAGGCCGCGGCCCAGGCCCGCGTCGCGTTCTACGTGCTGGACCGGCCCAACCCGCTGGATGGGGTGACGCTGGAGGGCAACCTCGTGGGGGAGAAGTTCCGCTCCTTCGTGGGGCTGTACGCGCTGCCCAACCGCCACGGCATGACGGCGGGGGAGCTGGCCCGGCTGTTCAACGCGCAGGAGGGCTTCGGCTGCGACCTCACGGTGGTGCCGTGCGAGGGCTGGACGCGCGACATGTACTGGAGCGACACGGGCCTGCCGTTCCTGCCGCCGTCGCCCAACATGCCCACCCCGGACACCGCGCTGGTGTACCCGGGCATGTGCCAATTGGAGGGCACCAACGTGTCCGAGGGCCGCGGCACCTGCCGGCCCTTCGAGCAGTTCGGCGCGCCGTGGGTGGACACGGATCAGCTCATGGCCCGGCTGGACAGGGAGCGGCTGCCGGGCGTGGCCTTCCGTCCGGTGGGCTTCACGCCGACGTTCGACAAGTTCAAGGGCCAGTCGTGCAACGGGGCCTTCATCCACGTCACGGACCGCAAGGCGTTCAAGCCGCTGCGCACGGGCATCGCCATCACCCAGGCGCTGCACGACATTGGCCCGGGGCACTTCGACTGGCGGGCGGACGCGTACGAGTTCGTGGAGGACGTGCCCGCGTTCGACCTCCTGTGCGGCACCGACCAGGTGCGTCGTGGCATCGAGGAGGGGTGGAGCCTGGACCGGATGCTGGAGGGCTTCGAGCCGCAGACGGAGGCCTTCCGCAAGCACCGCGAGCCCGCCCTGCTGTACGCTTCCGGGCGGTGACCCTCACGTGATTGGCGTCTTCTCCGATACGCACGGCGACCTCGCCGCCTTCGACGCGGCCTATGAGCTGCTGCGGGCCAAGGGTGCCCGGCGCTTCCTCTTCACCGGCGCGCGCTACACGGACCTGGATGAGTGGGTGCTGTGGCGCCGGCAGAAGGGCCGGGGCGGGCGCGAGTACTCCGACGCGGACTTCCTGGCGGACGTGACGCAGTGGCTGGTGGCGCCGCCGCAGGACGGCCTGGGGCGCACGCCCGCGTCCCGCGAGGCCCCCGCGGACCTCACGTCCGAGGACGACCGGCGGCTGGTGATGGAGCGCTTCGTGCGCGTGCCGGAGCGCGACTCGCTGGCGTACCGGGACCCCACCGTGGCCAACAAGGCCATGGACCTGGTGGGGGACACGCTCTGCTGCGTGGTGCACGACAAGAACGACCTGGTGCGGGACGACCTGCTCAACGCGCAGGTGTTCATCCACGGCAAGGAGCCGGAGCCCGCGGTGGTGCAGATTGGCCCGCGCTACTTCGTGACGCCGGGCCGGCTGGTGGGGGCCGCGGAGCAGACGTGCGGCCTGCTGGAGAAGGCGGAGCGCAACCTCAGCTTCTCCGCGTTCCGCTTGGATGGGCACCTGGTGCTGCCGCCCCGGGTGCTGCAGGTCGATTCGCGCTCGACGAAGCTCACCGTCAAATAAGAGGCCCGCCGTGAAGGTCGCGCTGCTCGGAGGCTCGTTCAACCCGCCGCACGTGGGCCACCTGATGGCGGCCTCCTACGTCCATGCGACGCAGGGCGTGGACGCCGTCTGGCTGATGCCCACGTTCCACCATCCGTTCGGCAAGCAGTTGGAGTCCTTCGACGCGCGCGTGCGCATGTGCGAGGCGCTCTGCCGCGAGACGTCCGGCTGGCTCCAGACGAGCCTGGTGGAGCGGGAGCTGGGCGGCGGCGGGCGCACGGTGGACACGCTGGCGTTCCTGGTGGAGCGCTACCCGGATACGAAGTTCTCGCTGATCATCGGCAGCGACATCCTGAGAGATTTGCCGAACTGGAAGGACTTCGACCGCATCCAGCGCATGGCCCGCGTGCTGGTGCTCTACCGCGCGGGCTACCCGGCGCCGGACACGGTGGGGCCGCCCTTGGCGGAGGTGTCCTCCACGCAGGTGCGCGACCTGCTGGCGCGCGGCCTGGAGCCGTCGGAGCTGGTGCCCTCCGCGGTGCTCAAGGTGGCGCGCGAGGAGGGACTGTTCGGCCTGCGCGGCAGGTAGGCGGAGGCTAGAAGGTCACGCCGATGAGGTGCAGGTCGCCGAAGCCGTCATCGAAGCGGTGGGCGTACTGGTAGTAGAAGGCGACGGCGTAGGCTTGGCCCACGGTGAGCCGCAGCGTGGCCATGCCGCCCACCGCCGCGTGGTTGTCCCGGTTGTCCGTGCGCGCGATGGACCCGAAGCCGTCCAGCTCCACCTGGCTGACGAAGAGCGACGGCAGCACCCACAGCGTGGAGGCCCAGCCGTAGTCGATGATGAAGCGGTAGCGGTAGCGCGCGTTGGCGATGAGCACGTTGCGCGCGCGGAAGGTGTGGTCCTCGTAGCCGCGCAGGTATTCGCTGAAGGCGAGCCCGGGCTGGAGCTGGAGGGGCAGGCCGCCATCGCTGGTGCTGTCGCGGTTGATGAAGAAGGCCTGGCCCGGGAGGATGCCGCCGACCTCCAGGAGGCCGTCGGGCGCGCCGGGCAGGGCTCGGCCCACGACGGAGAGCTGGAGGTTGTCCTTGCCGGTGAAGGGCAGGCCGCCCAGGTAGCCATCCACGCCCAGTCGCACGTCGCCCACGGCGGAGTCGAGCGTGAACGCCTTCGGGAAGATGCCACCGCTCACGGATAGCCCCAGGCCGCGCTGCGTGCCGCCGTAGGACGTGCCCTCGCCGGAGAAGTACGACGCGGCGACCTCCGGACCGATGAGGCGCGTGGTGATGGCCGGACGGCGGTCCGTGGCGTCGAAGCGGCGGTCGAGCGCGAGCACGCCGAAGCTCACCGGCGTCGTCCAGAACGTGCGGGACGCGAACACGGTGGCCTGCAGGTCCGTGCGGTCGTCCTCGCGCAGGCGCGACGCGGAGACCTGGAGGTAGAAGGGCGACAACTGCGCGTTGCCGTACGCGAACGACAGGCTGGGCTGCTCTTCCTTCGTGTCGTAGGTGAGCGTGAGCGCGTAGGCGTGGAAGCCCAGCCGGTCCTGGCCGGCGATGGAGAGGCCCGCGGCGAGGTAAGGGTCTTCGCCGTCGACCTCGTTGGGGACCGTGTAGAAGTAGGGGACCCGGTAGTTCGGGATGAAGAAGCCCTCGAGCGGCGAGTAGGGCTCGTCGGTCAGCACGTCCACCGCGCGGCCCGCGACGGCGGGAGGCGTCACGGGGGCGTCCACGTCCTGCGCGGGATCCACCGGCGGCGGAGGCGGCGGTGCTACCTGGGCGATGGATGCATCGGCAGGCGCCTGCGTGGGGGCATCCGTCGGGGCCGCGGGCTGGCCCGGGAAGGCGACGAAGCCTTCCTGCGCGTCCGTGCTCGGGGCGGCTGGCGCTTCCGGGGGCGCGGGTGCCGGGGCCGGCGCGGCCGCGATGCTCTCGGACGCGGGCTCCGGTGTCGCGCGCAGCTCCGCCAGGGCCTCGGTGAGGGGCGCGCGGTCCACGGTGAAGTTGACACCGTCGCGGTTGAGGAACACGACCGTGTCCCCGCCCACGGGCGCCACGTCGAGCACCAGCAGCGGCGCGTCGGTGACCCGCGCGATGCGACGCGTGGACACCGTCATCACGTGCGCCTGGAGCCGGCCCTCGTGCTCGCGCAGGAAGACGAGGTGATCATCGTCCAGCCACCGGGGCGAGTAGTTGAACAGCCCGTCCCGCGTGAGCCAGCGCAGCGAACCGTCCGGCTCGCGCAGCACCAGGTCCCAGCCCTGCGCGCCGGCCATGGGGAACACGTAGCGCCCACCGTCAGGAGACGTGACAGGCGTGCCCAGCGCCGTGTGCGCCGGGAACTCCGTCAGCCGCTCGCGCTGGCCGCTCTCCAGGTCCAACCGCACGAGGTTCGCCGCGTCACCCTTCACGTCCACGAACACGTAGGCCCGGCCGTCCGCGGTGACGTCGCCGCCCATGCCGTCCAGGTCGTCCCACAGCCGCACCACGTCGCCCGTGCGCGCGTCCACCCGCCACAGCTTCCCCACGTAACTGCCCACCGAGTCCACGTCCGCGCTGACCAGGTAGAGCCACTGGCCATCGCGGCTGAACGTCATGCCGCTGACGAGCGACGGGCTGGCCACCACCCACCTGCGCCCGGGCAAGAGCTGCACCAGCGCGCGGCTGAAGCGCTCGCGGCCGTCGCGCTCGCGCACGGTGAGGTGGGTGATCTCCTCGCGGCCCACGCTCAGGAGCGCGGTGCTGCCGTCGAGCGGGTTCGCGGCGAGCCGCGAGAAGTAGCCTCCCTCCCGCACGAGCACCTGCTGCGTGGCGGGGCGCTCGCGCACCGGGAGGTCCTTCTGGAGGCTCTCTTCGAACTCGCTGAACAGCGACCCGATGTCCTTGCCGTACACCCGCTTGAACCGCAGCGTCACCGCGACGGGCGGGAACAGCGAGCTGCCCTGCTCCTCCACCAGCTTCCACAGGCGCTTCTCGCCGTAGGTCTTCGCCAGGTACTCCACGAAGTGCATGCCGCTCAGGTAGTTGCCGCCGAACGGCTCCAGCGCGCGGTGCTCCGGGGACAGGTAGCCCGCGTTGAGCTCACCGCGCCGGGCCTGCACCGCGCCCTCCCACCAGCCGCGCCACACCGGGCTGTGGGGACGTCCCGTGTCCTTGCCCAGCCGTCCCTCGTAGTAGGTGGCCAGTCCTTCCAGGAACCAGGACTCGGTGAAGATGTTGGGCTGGAAGAGGCCGCCCGTGACCTTGTTGAGGACGTTCCAGAGGCCCCCGACCTGCTGCATCTGCACGTAGTGGACGGACTCGTGACAGGCCACGTCTCCGATGTCCGTCTCACCCAGGCCCAGCAGGTTGAACTGCTCCAGCGTCATGTGCTGCGGCAGGACCATCTGCTGCGGCGTGCTGGCGAACTCCGATTGGACGTACGCGTTGTTGAAGTCCGCGCTCGTCAGGTAGACGAGGACCCGCTTGCGCTCGGCCTTGCTCCACGCGTCGGTGCGCAGCCGCTCCACGCAGCCTTCCATCCGGGCGGCCACCCGCAGCGCCGTCGCGCGCAGGTGCACCGGGTAGTAGAGCTCCAGGGAACGCGTGGTCAGCTTGTGCATGTCGTCCCGGGCGAACGACGCCTGGACGTTTTGCGGAAAACGGGGTGCGACGAAAGCACACCCCGATGTCAGCAGAAGGAGACACGCGAGGATGGCGGGCTGGCGGGCAGGCCCGCGAGAAGCTGACATGGTGGGCATCCTACCGACCACAATTCGTAGTCACGAACGCGTTTTTCACGGTAAGGGAACGCGTCGCCTTCCTCACAGGAATCTTTCCATGACCGAACCCGCCGAGCCCCAGGGGCTCCCTGTTCCGCAGCACGTCCACAACGCGCAGCTCCAGATTTCCGCCGCACTGGAGAAGGCCAGCGGCGCGCCGGTCGACCTGACGAAGGCGCCGTGGGCGGACGTGGAGAAGTCGGTCATCCAGCTCCTGGGCGGCCGGTTCGACCCGAACAACCCGAACCACCAGGGCGCGGCGCTGGGCCTGGCGGGCGGCTTCGCGCTGCGGCTCATCTCCGAGCACCAGGCCTTCTGGTTCCCCAACCGGGACTCGCCGGAGGGCGCCTCGCTGGGCTTCCCCGAGGCCATCATCATGCTGTCCCCGTTCGGCGCGGTGATGGACGCGCTGGCGCAGGGCAAGTTGACGCGCCTGGACGACCTGGCCAGCGACATCCGCCGCTCGCTGGGGCAGGTGCGCTTCGGCACCAACCCCGCGCAGGCCCTGGGCGGCGGTCAGCCCCAGAAGCTGGCGCCCCAGGACTACCAGCGCCTCTTCGACCCGGGCTTCCTCCAGTTCATCGTGGTGGATCAGGCCAAGGCGAAGCAGACGCTGGAGGCGAAGACGGACGTGCTGGCGCGCGACGTGCGTGACGCGCTGGGCCGCACCCAGCCGCCGCTGCCGCCGGAGGCCCGCCAGCAGTTCGAGGGGCAGATCGTCACGTCCCTGCAGCGCATGGAGCAGGGCAAGACGCTGGCGGATCAGGCCGAGCGCGCCCCGCGTCTGGCGGAGCTGATGACGCACCTGGTGGCGACGGTGGGCGGCACGGGTTCCGCGCCGGAGGAGTTCTGGCACGACGTGGTGCTGCCGCTGCTGTTCATCGGCACGCCCGCGAGCTTCCCGCCGCTGGATGACGAGGAGCTGGACGCGTTCAAGCAGGGCGCGGATCCGCTGGCGCTCTTCGTGGACGTGGTGCCGCACTCGCACCGCGCGCCGGACGAGGGCCTGCTGGGCGCGTTCGAGATGTCGGAGATCGGCCTGGTGCACCCGGCCTTCCAGAAGGTCGGCGCGCTGCGCCTCATCCGCATCAACCCGGACCGGCTGAAGCCGCTGCTGGAGAAGTACGACCCGAACGCGACCATGGACGCGGTGCAGCGCTTCACGGCGCACGTGTCGAAGGCCGCGGGCCAGCCGGCCGCGGAGTCCGCGCAGGGCAAGGAGATGCTCCAGGCGGCGCTGACGCTGCTGGCGGACCTGAAGCGCTCCGTGTCGGTGCCGGGCGACGTCTGCCTGCGCCGCCTCACCGAGGCCGAGGCCGCTTCCGAGCAGGCGCTGGCCATCGTGCGCCGCGCGCTGCAGAGCCCGCGCATCATCCTCACCTAGTCCGGTGGGGGGGCGCGCGTCCGGGAGTACCGGGACGCGCGCCGTCACTTCTTGGCGAGCAGGGCTTCTAGCGCGGCGCGCGGTCCAGGCTGGAGCCGCTCGGAGGCCAGCCGCAGGGCCCGCCGCGAGAGCTGTGCGTAGAGCGGGGCGATGTCCGCGGGCAGCGCCGCGAGGTGCGCCGCGACGACGCCCGCGTCACCCCGGACGATGGGGCCTGTGAGTCCGCCCGAGAGGCCGCGCGCTTCGATGCCTCGCAACGCCGAGCGCATCAGCGGCAATAGGGCCTTCAGCGCGGCTTCGGGTTCGATGCCGGCCGCGCCCAGGGCGCCCACGGCCGCGTCCGCCAGGGACACCAGTCCGCCAGCGCTCAGCACCGCGCCCGCGTGGTAGGCGGCCCGGTGTTCCTCCGGCACGTCGAACATCGCGAAGCCCACGTCCTCCGCCATGCGCTGGAGCAGGGCGCGCAGGGCAGGGGAGCGCGTGCTGATGGCGGCCGTGTGGCCCGCGAGCGAATCCCGGGCGGAGGACACGGCGCAGAGCGGATGGAAGGAGCCCACCGCGCGGCTCTTCTGTGTCCCCAGCACGGAGAGGGGCAGGGCGCCCGCGGTATGCACCAGCGCCACCGTGCGCGGCAGCTCACGTGAGAGCGCTTCGGACACGGAAGGCACCGCCGCATCCGGAACGCACAGCACGCAGACGCGAGCCTTCTTCAGATCCGCCGGGGTCGCGGGCTTCAGCCCCAGTGCCCACGTGCGCTCACGGCCCGCGTCGTCGCGCGAGTACACGCGCACGGGCCAGCGCTTCGCCTGCAGCGCCAGCGCGAGCGCACCACCCAGCCGGCCAGCGCCGACGATGACCACGGGCGCGCGCTTCGCCTTCGACTTCACGGTCAGGCGGCGTCCCGCGCGAACTGGAGCTGCCCGGCCTGCACGGCCACTCGCACGCGGTCTCCCGCGCCGAACTCGCCGGAGAGGATTCGCTCCGCCAGGGGACCTTCCACCAGCCGCTGCACCACCTGGCGCATCGGCCGCGCGCCCAGCATCGGATCGAAGCCGCCGGACTTCAGCAGGTGACCCACCACGTCCGTGCCCGCCGTGTAGACGATGCCACGCTCCGTCGCGAGCCGCTTGCTGCTCTCCGCCAGGATGAGCGTGGCGATCTTCGCCACCTCCTGCTCCGCCAGCGGACGGAACGGCAGCCGCTCATCGATGCGGTTCCACAGCTCCGGCGGCAGCGCCTTGCGCGCCGTGTCCGACGCCATGTCCAGCGCCTTGCCCTCGGCCGCGTCCGCCGCGCCGAAGCCCACCGCGCGGCCCGTGCGGTTGAACGCCTCCGCGCCCAGGTTCGTGGTCATCACGATGACCGTGTTGGAGAAGTCGATGTGACGGCCCTTGCCGTCCGTCAGCCGTCCCTCCTCCAGCACCTGGAGCAGCAGCATCTGCACCTCGCGGTGCGCCTTCTCGATCTCGTCCAGCACCACCACCGACGACGGCCGCCGGCGCACCGGCTCCGTGAGCTGCCCACCCTCGCCGAAGCCCACGTAGCCCGCGGGCGAACCGATGAGGCGCGACACGCCGTGGGACTCGGACATCTCGCTCATGTCCAGGCGCACCAGCGCGTCCCGGTTGCCGAACAGCACCTCCGCCAACGCCCGCGCCATCTCCGTCTTGCCCACGCCCGTGGGGCCCAGGAAGAGGAAGCTGCCCATGGGACGGCGCGACGCGAAGCCCGCGTAGTTGCGGCGGATGACCCGGGCGATGCGCACCACCGCGTCGCCGTGGCCAATCACGCGCTCCGCCAGGTCGTTCTCCAGCCGCAACAGCCGCGCGGAATCCTTCATCAGGAGCCGCTCTTCCGGCACGC
Source organism: Corallococcus macrosporus (assembly GCF_017302985.1). Classification (NCBI taxonomy): domain Bacteria; kingdom Pseudomonadati; phylum Myxococcota; class Myxococcia; order Myxococcales; family Myxococcaceae; genus Corallococcus; species Corallococcus macrosporus. Next base: position 160,852 of record NZ_JAFIMU010000010.1, on the reverse strand, counting down.
CCGCCAGCTTCGCCACCACGCGCGCCACGTCCGCCGCGTCCACCCGCTGCTTGCCCTCGCGGTGGCAGCGGCTGCCCGCCAGGTCCACCACGCTGATGGCCTTGTCCGGCATGAACCGGTCCGTCACGTAGCGGCTCGCCAGCGACGCGGCCGCCTCCAGCGCCTCCGGCAGGTAGCGCAGCGCGTGGTGCTCCTCGTAGCGGCCGATGATGCCCTGGAGGATCTGCACCGTCTCCGGCACGGACGGCTCGTTCACCACCACCGGCGTGAAGCGCCGCTCCAGCGCCGGGTCCGCCGCGATGAACTTGCGGTACTCGTCGTGCGTCGTCGCCCCGATGCAGGGGAACTCGCCGCGAGCCATCGCCGTCTTCAGCTCGTTGGCCGCGTCCTGCGGGCCCTCGCCCGTGGAGCCCGCGCCCACCAGCGTGTGGATTTCGTCGATGAAGACGACCACGCGCCCCTCGGCGCGCCGGACCTCTTCCTTCAGCGCGTTGAGCTTCTCGGAGAACGAGCCGCGCAGCTGCGTGCCCGCCACCAGCGTGGCCATGTCCAGCTCCACGAGGATCTTCTCCGCCAGCGTGCCGCGCAGGCCCAGCAGGCGCTGCGCCACGCCCTCCACCACCGCCGTCTTGCCCACGCCGGGCTCGCCCAGGAGGCACGGGTTGTTGGTGCGGCGCTTGCCCAGGATGTCGATGACCTCCTCGACCTCCCGCGCGCGGCCCACCACCGGGTCCAGCTTCCCCTCGCGGGCCGCCTGGCTCAGGTTGCGGCCCAGCGACGTGAGCATCGGGAACGCCTTGGCGTCCAGCGTCAGCGCCTGTCCCCTGGCCTGCGAGGACGGAGGCGGGGACGGACGCGTCACCGGAGCCTGGGACGCGGGAGGCGGCGTCGCGCGGGCGACCGGGGCCGGAGGCGCGGGCGGCGCCATGCGCGGCATCGGCGGAGGCACCGGCTCCGCGGCGTCCTGCGTCACGTCGTCCTCGTCCACGTCGATGAGGTCTCGCGGGGACAGCGCGGGCGTCGCGCGCGCGGCCGGCGGCGGCGGGGTCGTCACCGGGGGCGTCGTGATGGGGGCCGGACGCGGCACGCTCAGCGCGAACGTGGAGGAGGGAAGGGGAGACGGCGGCGCCCCCACCGGGCGGCTCACCGGCGCGCGCGTGGTCACCGCCTGGCCGTAGCCCGGCTGGAGGCGGCGCGGCAGCCCGCCGCTGGTGGAATAGGCGAGCGCCGTGTTGGACAGCGAGATGAGGTCCAGCCCCGTCCGCCCCAGCAGGTCGCTCGCGGCGCAGCGCTTGCGGATGATGGCGATGAGCAGGTGGAGGCAGTCCGCCTCGTTCGCCCGGGAGTTGCTGGCCAGCTCGCGGGCGCGCGCGGTCAGCTCCTGCACCACGTTGCCCGTCTCCGCCGGGGCCTCCGTGATGAGCTGGAGCAGCGCGTCCTCGTCCACGCCCTTCTCCTTCAGGAGGAGCTGGGCGCGGTTCTCCACCGTGAAGAGCGCGAGCAGCACGTGGGCCGACGTGGGCTTCTGGGCGACGCTGCGGGCGATGTCATGCGCCTCATGGAGAACCTGGGCGAGATCCGTGCTGTCGACCATTCATGCTCCGGCAAGCGTGCAGCCGAGCGGAATACACCGTCCGCCGCCCCGCCGCAAAATTTAGGCTACAGACCGCTACAGGATGGATGCAAGGCAGGATAAACCTTGGGGCGCGGCCGGATTTCGATTGGCTGCCCGCCCGTTTCCCGACTCAATTCAAGCGACCGGGCAATCACGCCGGGTGGGCTGCGTAATCCGCCCAGAGACCCCATCCCTATGACCTCCCTTGTCCAACCGGCGCGCATCTTCGTGGACCCCCTCGGGGGCACGCGCAGCGCCGTCGAGGCCCGGCACTGGCTGTGGCCGCTCCTCATCCTCGCCTTCTGCGTCGCCGCCTCCGGCACCGTCTTCGCGCTGCGCTGGGACGCCGCCACCTCCGTGGTGAGCTCCCTCCCCACGGACGCCACGGCCTCCAGCGTGTCGGAGTCCGACATCGCCGAGCAGATCCAGACCGCGTCGCGCAAGGCGCTGGTGGGCGGCATCGCGAACGGCCTCATCGTGATGCCCCTGATGGTGCTGCTGCTCGCGTGCATCCTCTGGGTCACGGCGTGGCTCTTCAACAAGCCCGCCTCCTTCGGTCAGCTGATGGCGGCCGCCGCGGTGGCGCTGCTGCCCATCGCGCTGTACCACCTCATCTACGCGGTGTGCGCCAGCTACCAGCACTCGCTCACCACCCTGCGCGCGGAGCGGCTCGTGCCCTCCAGCCTGGCCCTCCTGGACGGGTTGTCGCCCAAGATGCAGCGGGTGCTCAAGGGCGCGGACTTCTTCAACCTGTGGAGCGTGGGCCTGCTGGGCGTGGGCTTCTCCACCGCCACCGGGATGCGTCTGGGGCGCGCGCTCGTCCTCATCGGAGTGCTCTACCTCATGTATGTCGGCGTCTTCGTCATCGGGTTGCCGGGGATGGGAGGTGGCCAGTGAGCGGCTTCCTCGTCGTCGCGGCGCTGCTGTCCGCCACGCCCATCACGCTGGAGGAGACGCGCCAGCTCGGCCGCAAGAACACCCAGGCGCTCCAGGCCGCGCTGGACGTCGCCGTGGCCCAGGAGGACCAGCGCGTGGCGCGCTCCGGCCTCCTGCCCCAGGTGCAGCTCAACCTGGGCCCCAGCCTCCAGTACCTGGGCCGGCGCCGGCAGGTCTTCAGCGTCCCCGTCAGTGAGACGGAGACCGTCACGCGCGAGGTGGTGAGTACCTCCAACACGGCGGACAGCTACTCCGCGTCCCTGGGCCTGTCGCAGGTCATCTACAACCGCGGCCTCTGGAAGCAGTTGGAGCAGGCGGGCGTCAACGTGGACGCCACGCGCAACCAGTCCATCGAGGAGGCGGACACCTCCGAGCTGGAGGCCATCCGCCGCTTCTTCAACCTCTTCCTGTCGCAGGCCACGCTGGACGTGCTCAACGCCACCGCGAAGCGCAGCGAGGAGCAGCTGGAGCGCGCGCGCGCCCTCTTCCAGGCGGGCCGCGTGGGCAAGGCCGAGGAGATCTCCGCGGAGGTCAACCTGGGCAACGACCGCATCAACATCGTGCAGCGCCAGAACCAGCTGGTGGCGGACCAGGTGCAGCTGGCCGTGTGGCTGGCGCGCCCCGGCACCGAGGCCATCCAGGCGGTGGACCCCGGCGTGCTCCAGCAGGAGCCCGCGCCCGCGCCCGTCCTGGAGGACGCCATCAAGCAGGCCCGCGAGCACCGCGCCCTGCTCAAGGCGCTCCAGCAGCGCGTGCGCGTGGCGGAGCTGCAGCGCGCCATCGTGCAGGGGGACTACATCCCGCGCGTGGGCCTGTCCGCGCAGTACTCGCACACCAGCCAGGCCCCGGGCCCGTTCTTCAGCGAGCCCGGCTACGGCAACATCTTCACGGGCGGCATCAACCTGACGTGGGACCTCTTCAACGGGTTCAACACGGATGCCCAGTCCGCTCGCGCCCAGGTGAACATCCGCAAGGCGGAGCTGACGTTCGCGCAGACGGCGCGCGAGCTGGAGGCGGAGGTCCGCCGCGCCCACCAGGTGCTGGACGGACAGATTGCCTCCGCGAAGCTCGCGACGGCCAACCGCGCGGTCGCCCAGCAGGGCCTGGAGCTGGCGGAACAGCGCTTCCGCGCGGGCGCCGGTTCCACGCTGGACGTGCGAGACGCGCAGCTCAAGCTGACCCAGGCGGAGCTGGTGTTGCTCCAGAGCCGCATTGATGTCGAAATCGCCCGCTATGCCCTGTTCCGGGCCATGGGCACGCTGAACCCGGGAGAATCACAATGACGTGGTGGAAGGCGGCAATCGCCGGCGCGCTGTTGCTGGGAGCGGTGGCCATCACCGTGGGCGGCTTGCGTGAACGGCCGCCCCCGACGCAGGAAGTCCAGATGGCCAAGGCCCGCAAGGGCACCATCACCCGCACCATCACCGGCGCGGGCAAGGTGCAGGCGGCCACCACGGTGAAGATCTCCTCCAACCTGTCCGGCGACCTCGTCGCCCTCAAGGTGAAGGACGGCGACTCCGTCACCAAGGGGCAGGTGCTGGGGCAGATCGACAAGCGCTACTACGAGGCGGCCGTGAAGCAGGCCACCGCGTCGCGCGACGCGGCCCGCTCCGAGGTGCAGGTGGCGGAGGTGGAGGCCGTGCGCCAGCGCGCGGACCTGGCCCGCGTGAAGGGCCTGGCGGAGAAGGGGCTCGCGTCCGCCGCGGAGGTGGAGCAGTCCCAGGCCGTGACGGACACCGCCGAGGCGCGCCTCACCGCCGCCAAGCAGCGCGTGGCCCAGAGCAGCGCCGTGCTGGAGCAGGCGACGACGGACCTGGCGCGCACGACGCTCCTGTCCCCCATCGACGGCAACGTCATCGAGCTGTCGCGTGAAGTGGGCGAGCGCGTGCGCGGCTCGGACTTCTCCGAGGACGTGGTGATGACCATCGCCGCGCTCAACCAGATGGAGGTGAAGTTCGAGGTGGGTGAGCACGAGGTCGTGCACCTGAAGTACGGCCAGCCCGCGGAGGTGACGCTGGACGCGCTGGAGGGCCAGTCCTTCAGCGGCACCGTGGTGGAGATCGCCCAGAAGGCCACCATCAAGAACCCGGGCACGGAGGCCGAGGTGACGAGCTTCCCCATCACCGTCGCCCTGGACGCGCGTCCGCCGGGCGTGCTCCCCGGCATGAGCGCCGAGGCGCGCATCAGCGCGGAGACGCACGACGACGCGGTGCTCGTGCCCATCCAGGCCGTCACGGTGCGCGCCGAGCGCTCGCTGCCGGACTACCAGGCGCCGGTGGAGGGCACGACCCTCACCGCCAAGCGCCGCACGGAGGCGCTGGCCAAGGTCGTCTTCGTGGTGGACAACGACAACAAGGCCCAGGTCCGCCGCGTGCGCACGGGCATCGCGTCCGACACGGAGCTGGAGGTGCTGGAAGGCCTGCAGGTGGGCGACCGCGTGGTGGAGGGCCCCTACCGCACGCTGTCCAAGGAACTGTCCCACGGGGACGCGGTGCGCGAGCCGGAGAAGGCCGCGGCGAAGGGCAAGTCGTGACGGGAACCCCTGCAACGGACGCCGGCCCCCTCATCCAGGTGGAGGGGCTCACGCGGGCCTTCTTCGTGGGCGGTGAGGAGGTGCGCGCGCTGCGCGGCGTGTCCTTTGGCATCCAGCGCGGGGAATGGGTGGCCATCATCGGCCAGTCCGGCTCCGGCAAGAGCACGCTCATGAACGTGCTGGGCTGCCTGGATACGCCCACGAGCGGCCGCTACATGCTCAACGGCAAGGACGTGTCGCGCATGGACGACGACGACCTGGCCGTCATCCGCAACGTGGAGATCGGCTTCATCTTCCAGACGTTCCAGCTGCTCCCCCGGGAGACGGCGCTCGCCAACGTGGAGCTGCCGCTGGTGTACCGGGGCATGGGCGCGAAGGAGCGGCGCGAGCGCGCCAAGGCGGCGCTGGACAAGGTGCAGCTCACGCACCGCATGCACCACCGGCCCAACGAATTGTCGGGCGGTCAGCGCCAGCGCGTGGCCATCGCGCGGGCGCTGGTGTCGGAGCCGTCCATGCTCCTGGCGGACGAGCCCACGGGCAACCTGGACTCGGCCACCGGCGAGGAGATCGTCAAGCTCTTCGAGCAGTTGCACCGGGCGGGGCACACGCTGGTGCTCGTCACGCACGAGCCCAAGCTGGCCGCGCGCTGTCCCCGCGCCATCCGCCTGAGCGACGGAGAGATTGTCGCGGACGGGCCGGGGCCGGAGGTGGCGCTGGGGGTGCACGGCCCGGTGCCGCAGGCGGGCACGGCATGAGGTTCGGGCAGGGCTTCCGCGTGGACGTGCTGGAGGGGGCCCGCATCGCGGTGTTCTCCCTCCGCGCGAACCGGATGCGCACGGTGCTCACGACGCTGGGCATCGGCATCGGCGTGGCGACGCTGCTGGCCATCGTGGGCATCATCCAGGGGCTCAACTCGTCGTTCGAGAAGCAGCTGGCCACCCTGGGCGCGAACACGGTGTTCATCTCCAAGTACCCCTGGATGATCAAGGGCAACTGGTGGATGTACCGCAACCGGAAGAACTTCACGCTGGAGCAGGTGGCGCAGCTGCGCGCCCAGGCGGACTTCATCACCGCCATCTCCCCCGCGGTGCTGCGCTCGTCCGACGTGGCGCACGGCGCGCTCCAGGTCTCCAACGTGCGCATCAACGGCGTGTGGAGTGACTACCTGGCCATTGGCAACTACGAGGTGGTGTCCGGCCGCTTCCTCACCCGCGCGGACGAAGAAGTGAACCGGCCGGTGGCGGTGCTGGGCGCGGACGTGGCCGCCACGCTCTTTCCCAGCATCAGCCCGCTGGGGCAGACGGTGCGCATCGACGGGCGGCCCTTCCAGGTGGTGGGCACGCTGGGGCGCAAGGGGAAGGTCGTGGCGGAGAACATGGACATGTCCGTGTTCATGCCCTTCAAGACCTTCAACGCCAGCTTCGGCAAGGGGCGGCCCATGCAGATCGCCATCTCCGTGGCGGACGCGGGCCAGATGGCGAAGGTGGAGGACCAGCTGGTGGGCATCATGCGGCGCGTGCGCGCGACGCCGCCGGGCCAGCCGGACGACTTCAACATCAACCGCACGGACTCGCTCGCGGCGACCTACGAGCAGCTCACCGGCGCGCTCTACGCGGTGGCCACGGGCGTGGGGCTCATCACCCTGCTGGTGGGCGGCATCGGCATCATGAACATCATGCTGGTGTCGGTGCGCGAGCGGACGCGGGAGATTGGCGTCCGGCGGGCGCTGGGCGCGCGGCAGCGCACCATCGTGCTCCAGTTCCTGATGGAGGCCTCCAGCGTGTCCGCGGTGGGGGGCCTGCTGGGGACGACGGTGGGGCTGGGCACGGCGAAGATCGTGTCCCTGGTGACGCCGCTGGCGGCGGACGTGCGTCCGAGCACGGTGGTGGGCGGGGTGGCGTTCGCGGCGCTGGTGGGCCTGCTGTTCGGCATCTGGCCGGCCGCGCGGGCGGCGAAGCTGGACCCGGTGGAAGCGCTCCGCTACGAATAGAGCGATGCGGGCCTTCCTGGACAACCTGCGGCTGTCGGTGGGCACCTTCCTGGGCAACCCCCTGCGCTCGCTCCTGACGCTGGTGGGCATCGTCATCGGCGTGGCCACCGTCATCACGATGATGGCCCTGATCGAGGGCCTGCGCGAACAGGTGAACAAGAACCTGGGCAGCCTGGGCGCGCACACCTTCGAGGTGACGAAGTGGCCCACCGGCTTCGGCCGCATCAACTGGGCGAAGTACGCCAAGCGCAAGGACCTGCTCGGCGACGACGTGCGCGCCATCGTGGAGTCCTGTCCCTCGGTGGGGGCGGCCACGCCCGTGGCCCAGGAGTGGGGCAAGAAGCTGACCACGGCGTTCCGGGAGACGCCCCCGTCGGTGAGCGTCCTGGGCACGGAGCCCACGTACCTGGAGACGAGCGGCGTCGTCGTGTCGACGGGCCGCTTCTTCAACGAGACGGAGACGCTGGACGGCCGCCCGGTGATGGTCATTGGCGTGGACCTGGCGGACACGCTCTTCCCGGGCATGAACCCGGTGGGCTCCGAGGTGCGGCTGCAGGGCCGGCCCTTCCAGGTGATTGGCGTGCTCCAGAAGCGCGGCAGCGTCATGGGGATGGCCAGCCAGGACAACCAGGCCATCGTGCCCATGCGCGCCTTCCAGCAGTTCTACGGCAAGAACCGCTCGGTGGAGATCGACATCCAGGCGCGCGACGGTGAGTCCTTCCAGAAGGCGCAGGACGAGGTGGTGAACCTGATGCGCCGCCGGCGGGGCCTGACGCCGCAGGAGCCGAACGACTTCGAGGTGCACACCAACGAGTCCATGACGGCGTCCTTCAACGAGCTGTCCCAGGTCATCGCGTTCGCGGGCGTGGGCGTGTGCCTGCTGTCGCTGGTGGTGGGCGGCATCGGCATCCTGAACATCATGCTGATGTCGGTGACGGAGCGGACGCGGGAGATTGGCATCCGCAAGGCGCTGGGCGCGCGCCGCCGCCGCATCCTGGGCCAGTTCGCCACGGAGGCGGTGATGCTGTCGCTCGTCGGCGGGGTGCTGGGACTGGGGCTGGGCTTCGGGTTCGTCTTCCTGGGCAAGTGGGTGCTGCTGTTCCCCATGAGCGTGCCCGCGTGGGCCGTGGCGCTGTCGCTGGGCATGAGCTGCGGCGTGGGCCTGCTGTTCGGCATCTACCCGGCGTCGCGCGCGGCGCGGCTGGATCCGGTGGAGGCGATGCGCGCGGAGTAGGGACTGCGCGATGGCGGGGATGGCGCTCAGCCGGTAGGGTGAGGAGGTCCCTACCGCGCACGGGGCCTCCCTCCGCATGTCCATGTCCTACGCCACGCTGCCGCTGCCCGTCGTTCCCGCGCCGTACCGGGTGCGCCTCTTCACCCCGGAGGACATGGACGGGGTGATCGCGCTGTACTCCCAGCCGGAAGTGGCGCGGAGCCTCAACTTCACCGTGCCGGTGCTCCGGGAGACGCTGCACACGAAGCTGACCGGCGACCTGGAGGCGATGCGCCAGGGCAAGGGCATCCGGTGGGTGCTGGCGCACGAGGAGGCCCCGGCGCCCCTGGGCTACCTGACCCTCTTCAACTGGAGCCAGAAGGACCGCCGCGCGGAGGTGGGCTACATGGTGGGGCGCGCGCTGTGGGGGCAGGGCGTGATGACGGGAATCCTCCCCGCGCTGATCCGCTTCGGCTTCGAGCAGATGAACCTGCACCGCATCGAGGGCATGGTGAACGTGCGCAACACGGCATCGCACCGGGCGCTGACGCGCGTGGGCTTCCAGCAGGAAGGCGTGCTGCGCGGCTACCAGGCCGACGGCAACGGGGGCGGCTTCAACGACATGGCCCTCCTGGCACTGCTCGAGGACGCCTGGCGCGCGTCCGTCGCGAAGTAGGCCGCGCGCCTCACGGCAGGTCGCGCGCGAACTGTTCGCGGTAGCGCGTCTGGAGCGTGCGCAGTTGCCGGGTGCCCCGGTACTCGCGGGCGAGCAGGTGCCACGCCTCCGTGCGCGAGGGCTCCAGGGCGATGACGCGCTCCAGGTGCTTGCGTGCACGCGCATGCGCACGGGTGTTCGTCGCCAGCACGCCGAGCAGCAGGTGGGCCTGCACCGCATCCTCCCGGAACGCGAGCACGCGCTCGCAAGCGGTCCGCGCGGAGCACAGGCGTCCCTGGAGCAGTTGCAGCTCACATTGCAGGAGCGCGACGGACGCGCTCGCCGGGAACGCCTGCGCCAGCGCGGCGATGCGCTCACGTGCCGGGCCCGAGGAGCCGGCATGCAGCAGCGCCTCCACGTCGGACACCGCGCGCACCAGCGTTCCTTCGCGCGCGGGGGGCAGGGCAGTGGCGGTGCTCGCCTCGGGCAGGGCTGGCAGCGCGACCTGCCGCCGCAGCCGGGCCGCCTGTTCCAGGACCGCCGCTGACGCCGCGAGTCCCGGTGCCCGGGCCGCCATCTCCTCCGCCCACGTCACGCAGTGCGCGCGCAGGAAGAGGGCCGCCAGATCCGCCCACTGCGCGGGCTCCACCTCCGAACGTGCCTCCAGGTTCCTCCGCGCCGCCACCAGACTGTCTTGCGCCTCGTCGAAGCGGCCCGCGTGCAGGTGCAGCAGCGCGACGTTCATCCGCAGGGAGGGCTCGTCGGGAAACCGCGCGATGGCGCGCTCGCAGCGCTCCCGCGTGGCGTCCAGTCCCGGCGTCAGGTGCACGGCGAGGTAGCACGCCAGCAACTGCACGCGTTCGTCGTGGGGATGCCGCACGGCCAGCGGCTCCAGGGCCTCCGCGGCGACCTCCGGCCGGCCCGCCTTCTCCAGCGCGATGACCTCCGCCAATCGCTGGCGCTCCAGCGGCGTCAGCGAACGGGGCGTGCCCTCCGGCCCCAACACGACGCCGGAGACGCGGACCCGCTCCGTCCACTCCAGGAGGAAGTCCCGCTCAGGTCCCTCCCACGCCGGACCCGTCATCCCCTCCACCTCCCGCCGCAGCTCGCGAGCCCAGGCCTTCTGCGCCTCCAGCTCCACGCGCGCCGCGGGCAGGTGCCGCAGCCCCGCGCCCAGCAACGCGAGCGTCCGCGCATCGAACCCCGTCTGGGCCGCGTCGTACTTCGGCGACATCCACCCACGTCCGTCACGCACATGCGGCGCACCCAGCGTGTGCGCCCATTCATGCAGGAGGACCGCCACCTCCAGCCGCTGCCGCGCGTCCACCGGCAGCCCTCCGCCCAGACCGCGCAGGACGCAGTGGCGCCCCAGCACGCGCGCGAAGCCCAGCTCGTGCTGGGCACCGTCGAACGACACCGGCGCCGCCACCAGGCCGATGACCAGGTCCACGTCCTCGCCCGCGTCCAATGACTCCAGCGCCCCGAGCACCGGCTCCAGCGGACCTTCGGAGCCGCGCCGGTCCCAGGTCCGGGCGGACTCCAGCTCGAACGTCACGCCCAGGGGCCCGCGCACCGACTCGCTCGCGCGCTGGAGCCACGCCGCGAAGGACCGCTCCCAATGGAGGACCCGCGCGCGGTGGTCTCCATCCGCGTACACGCGAACCCGCAGCACGCGCGCGGCCGGGGAGGGGGACAAGGTCGGTGAAGGTGCGATCCGCGCCCGCGAGCCGTCGCGCGGTGGGGCGGGGGCGGCGCAGCGCAGCCCCAGGAGTCCCGCCATGAGGAGCAGGACCACCCCGAACCAGCCTGGCGTCCGCGGGGACCCGGCAATCACGGACAGGACCTGGGAGGTAGCGGGGGGAACGGTCGTGCCCGACCGGGCAGGGGAGGCGGTGGGCCTCTCAACGGGAGCCTCACCGCCATCACCCGGGAAATCACATCACCTCAAGCCGCGGCGTCCTCTTCCTTCGAAGGCTCCGTGGCGTTCGTGATCCAGTCGATCGCCTTGTGCTCCCAGTCCGTGTCCTTCGAGGCGTCGATGTAGCGCTCCCACTCGTACACGCCGCTCTGCTTGGCCATGCGCACCATCATCAGGCGGGCCACGGTGCTGTCGAGCACCACCGCCGAGCGCACCATGCCGTTCTGCCGGAGCCAGCCCATCGCGTTCTTGATGATCTCCTGGGTCTCCGGCGGGTTCGCCTTCTGGCTCCGCATGTCCACCAGGAGCCCGAAGGGCCGTCCCCGCTTCACCGACACCTTGGTGCGAAGGTCGTCGTACCAGGCCTTGGCCTCAGCTGGGGTGATGTAGCCCGGCGCATTGATCCGGAAGCCGTACTCCGTCCGCAGATTCTCAGCCATGAGAAACCCCCACGTTGTTTTTGTGGTGCGCGCGCCATGTCCGTGCGACTCGGGCCGGATGGCAGCGTGCCACGAGCCTACTCCACTCGGGCTCACAGTGGATCCACTCCTGCTGCACCTGCGTACGCGCGCGCGAGTCCCGGCCTCCGCGTGAAGATGAAGACGTCCCGGGGTAAACGTGGTAACCCGTCACGAAGTGTGAGAATCCAGCGTCAGGCGAACTTTCCACTCTTTTTACTTCACAGTCGCTCGGTTCTCCGCTATTAAAGGGATGCAGTTTTCCAGCACCCCCGCAAAACTGTCACACGCATCGAGGTCCCCCCGGACTCGGTGGCAGCGAGCCGACGCAGCCGCGTCGGACTACACGGGTTCCGGGGCCTTGGAGACGTCCTTCAATGTCCAGCTCCTCGCTCGTTGAGCTCCAGTCCGTCACGTCGACCTCCCTTCGGAACGAGGTGCCCGTCGAGGCACTGCGCCATGAGGCGCCGTCCACTGGGATGACGAACGCGATGGAGGCTCGGCACGGCGACGCGATCCCGATGTACGGGGACACGAACGCGCGGGGCTTCAAGACGGTGGAGGACATCACGGTCGCCGACTGCGTGATCGCGCACCTGGAGGCGGAGCAGGTGGATGCGGTGTTCGGCATCCCGGGCGGCAACCTCGCTCCGTTCCAGCAGGCGCTGCGCAAGCACGCGTCCATGCGCTTCATCATCACGTCGCACGAGGCGGGCGCGGCGTTCATGGCGGACGGCTACGCGCGCGCCACCGGCAAGCTGGGCGTGTGCATGGTGACGGCGGGCCCGGGCGCCACCAACGCGCTGACGGGCGTGGCCTCCGCGCACCTGGACGGCGTGCCCATGCTGGCCATCAGCGGCAACGTCGCCACGGACCGCGTGGGCCTGATGGCGATGCAGGAGAGCAGCAGCGTCCACGGCGTGAACACGGTGGAGATGTTCCGCCAGGCGTGCGCCAGCTCCACGGGCGTCAACGACGCGCAGAGCTTCAACCGGCTGCTGGCGCGCGCCATGCGCACCGCGCAGGGCCTGCCCGGCGGCGCCGCGCACCTGAGCGTGCCGTCCAACATCGCGCGCCAGCCCATCCACCGCGCCTCGGTGCCCACCACGCGCGGCGCCTTCCGCGCGCGTCCGGCGATGGCGCCCTTCGAGGATCTGCGCGCCGCCTTCACGCTGCTGCGCACCGCGCGCCGTCCGCTCATCTTCCTGGGCTCGGGCGCGCGCGAGGCGATGGCGGAGCACGCCGACCTGTTCACCGCGTTCGTCACCCAGCACGGCATCCCGGTGGCCACCAGCATGCGCGGCAAGGGGCTGTTCTCCGAGCGCGAGGCGCTGTCCCTGGGCGTGCTGGGCCTGGGCGGCAGCAAGCGCTCCGAGGCGTACCTGCGCGACGGCGTGGACGTGATGCTCGTCCTGGGCAGCCGCCTGGGAGAGTGGGCCTCCAAGAGCTTCCACCGCTACTTCCAGTCCGTGCACCACGTCATCCAGGTGGACGTGAACGCCTCCAACATCGGCCAGTTCCTGCCGGTGCGGCTGCCCATCGTGGCGGACGTGGGCTCGGTGGTGACGGGCCTGGCGGAGCTGGGGCAGATGATTGGCCCGTCCAGCGGCGCGCGCGTGCAGGAGCGCTGGGCGCAGGTGATGGCGCTGACGGAGCCCGCGCCCGTCGTGCGCACCCCGCAGGACCGGGACTCGGTGAAGCCGCAGGACCTGATGCTGGAGCTCGACAAGCACCTGAGCCCGGACATGGACCTGTACATCGACATGGGCAACTGCTCGGGTTGGACCGCGCACATCCTGCACATCACGCCGCCCTCGCGAATCTTCTACCCGTGCGGCCTGTCGTCCATGGGCTGGTCCTGCGGCGCCGTCATCGGCGGCAAGATTGGCCGCCCTGAGCGCACCGCGGTGGCCGTCGTCGGCGACGGCGCGTTCCTGATGAACGGCACCGAGATGCTCACCGCCTCGCGCTACAAGGTCGGCACGGTGACCATCGTCCTCAACGACAACTTCCTGGGCATGGTGAACCACGGCGAGCACGCGCAGGACCGCTCGAACGCGCTGGAGAGCGACTTCTACAGCCTGGGCAACCCGGACCTGAAGGCCTTCTCCGAGTCCCTGGGCGCGCGCGCCTACACGGTGGACGGCCCCGGCCAGCTGGACGCGCTGCTGCCGGAAGTGATCCGCCGCGCGAACGAGACCGGCCAGCCGCAGGTCATCGTCGCGCACATCGACTACCGCGAGGTGCCGCCGTACGGTGACCGCTTCGCCGCCGTGGCGTCGGACGCGAAGTAGCACCCATGACGGCCGCGACCTTCGCGCTCCTGGGAGTCGGCGCCGCCGTCCCCGACCAGGTGCGCGGCAACGACGACCCGCTGTTCGAGCCCCTGCGCCGCGCCGCCGGAAGTGGTGGCGAGCACGCGCTCTTCTACGGCAACCGGGAGCGCCGCGTGCTGGCGCCCGGCGAGTCCCTGGCCGCGCTCACCGCGAAGGCGGGCGCCGCCGCGCTCCAGGACGCGGGGCTGGGCGTCGCGGACGTGGACCGGCTGTACGGCTACGTGTCGGTGTCGGAGTTCGTCACGCCGAACGCGCTGTACGCGGTGCACCGGGACCTGGGCCTTGCGCAGGGCACGCTGGTGGTGCCGGTGCAGGCGGACTTCGTCAACTTCCTCATGGGCATCGTGCTGGCCTGGGAGGCTCTGCGCGCGGGCAGCCTCCAGCACGCGCTGGTGGCGGTGGGCTCCGCGTGGACCCGCAACGTGGACTACACGCAGGGCCACGCCATTGGCATTGGTGACGGTGCGGGCGCGGTGGTGGTGGGCGCGGGGGACCGGCTCACGCTGGTGGACTGGGGCGCGGACACCTTCAGCGACGAGTACGGCGCGATGATGATGGGCGTGCGGCCGGAGTCCGGCATCGCGCACCCGACCTACGGCATCGCGCCCACGGAGGGCGTGAAGGCGTTCCTGAACTCAGGGATGAACGGGCCGCCCCGGCTGGTGGAGCGGTTGCTCGCGAAGCACGGCATCGCGCGCGAGGACGTGACGCTCATCTCGCACCAGGCCACGCGCAAGCTGATGGACCACTGGGCGAAGGAGATCCGCCCGCGCGAGTACCTGGACACCTTCGAGGACTACGGGAACATGGTGCACGCGTCCATGCCGGTGACGCTGGCCCGGTTCCACCGGCAGCTGCGCACGAAGTACCTGGTGATGGTCGGACTGGGCATTGGCGCGCACCAACTGGCCGTGCTGGTGCGCGTCTAGCGCGACGGCGGGGCTACTGGTCGTCGCAGGGCGTGCCCAGCCGGATGCCCGTGTAGACGCCCAGCTCGTTGTAGATGAGGGGCAGGTTCTGCTCCACGGGGACGTTGCGCAGCTCCACTTCCTTGTTCGCCTTCTCGATCCACATGGGCTTCTGCGCGCGGTCGATGACGAGCCGCAGCTGGCCCTTCTTCGTGGTGAAGATCTCCCCCTCGGAGTCCGCCACCACGTTGGTCATCTTCTGCGGCTTCAGGTCCCCGCGCGGCCCGATGAACACGCGGAAGTTGCGTGACTCCGCGGGCGTGAAGCCCTTGTCCACGTAGTAGTACGTGCCCGTCGAGTCGCGCAGCAGCGCGTGCGGCACGAACTTCTGCGGGTTGGCCACGTAGGTGGCCTTGCGCAGCAGCTCGCGCGCCTGCGCGCCGGGGACCATCTCCAGCGTCACCTTGCGCTCGCCGCAGCGCAGGGAGCAGGTGCGCTCCTTGGTGTCCACGGACACCTGCGAGTGCACGCGCAGGTCCACGCCGTCGTAGTCCGCGGTGCCGGCGGGATTGAAGAAGCGCGGATCCTGGAACGTGTTGGCGGACAGGTTCCGGGTGCGGGGGCGCGGCACCTCCACCAGGGACTTGCCGTCGCCGTAGTAGAGCTGGTCGTCCGTTCCGTCCGTGTCCTCGCGGGGCACGGAGACGACGTAGTGGCCCTTGCCGTCGGTGCAGACGGAGGTGGCCTCCAGGAGCATGCGCTGCCCCAGGTTCTCCGCCTTGCCCCACGGCGGTTCAACGGCGGCGGCGGGACTGGCGGCGAGGAGCACGGCCACGGGAAGGATGCGTTGGAAGAGCATGGTGCGCGGGCCTAGAGGTGCTTCTTGAAGTAGCGGGTGGCGGCCTTCTCCTGGTTGCCCGCCTCCGGAGTGGTGGTCCAGATGAAGCGGTCACCCTGCAGGGCGGGCTCCAGCGCGGAGCCGAAGCGGCAGTCCATGGTCCGCAGGCGGGCCTTCACGGTGCCTCGGGCCTCCTCGGAGACCTCGCATAGGGCCTTCATCGCGGTGAGGGGATGGACGCAGTAGCGGGCGATCTTCTGGGTCTTGAGGACGGGCTCGGGGATGGTGGCCCAGTCGATGGCGCCCGCCACGGAGGTGCGGCAGGCGGTGTTCAGCTCCTGGAGCGCTTCGGCGTAGGCGGTGTCGTGGAGGGCTTCCTCCGCCTTGCGGTCGAAGGCCATCAGCTTCGCGAGCTGGCCGCTCTGGGTCTGCTGCACGTGCTGCGCGTAGACCTCCTCCGGCTTGAGCTTCTGGGAGCGCGCCTCGTCGTACTGGACCGCGATGCCGTTGCCGGGGCCGCCGGGGAAGTGCAGCTCCGAGTTCTTGCCCACGATGATCAGTGGCGAGTAGTCCTTGCCGTGCCACTGCGTGGTGTAGTTCTGGCGCAGGGTGCTTTGGCTGCTCCAGTCCTTCACGGTGTAGGGGAGGACCAGGTTGTCCAGCGCGGAGCCCGTGCCCTGGATGCGCAGGAGGAACTTCTTCTGGTCGCGGGGCGTGAGCGGCACGACCGCGACCTGTTCCCCCTGCGGGCCCACGAACACCTTGCCGGCTTCAACGGGAGCGGGCGGCGCGGCCCGGGCGGGCAGGGTGCCCAGAAGGGTGGCCAGCGCGGCCACGGCGACGATGCATTTCATGTTGGATGTTTCCCCCTCACCCCTCCGCGGGCGTGCGGAGGGGCGGTGTCGGCTCAAGGCCTCAGATCTATCTCAGAGGTCAGACACTCCTGCTCGGCCTTTCGTTGCAGCTTGGCGGGCAGAAGCCGCCAATATGTGCGCGCTCCTCCGAGATCCTTCTGTTTGCAGTAGGCCTCGGTCAGCAGCAGGTAGGCGGCGAGGTTAGGACCATCGCTATAGCTGCGCTTGGCCCGGGTGATCGCCGTGTTCAGCTCGCCCGCCGCGAACGCAATGCGTGCTTCAGCGAGGGCCGCTCGTGAGAGTTCGTTGGGCGGATCAATCCCCGGTCCCTGGGGCTCCTTCGTGGTGCCGGTGGCCTTCTGCTTCGGCGGCGGATCCAGCTTGGGAACGGGCGGGGGCACGACATTCTGCGCCACGGCGGGCGTCGCGGGCTGGGTCGGCGGTGGCGCCACGGGCGGCGGGGCCACGGGGAGAGGGGGCAGGGGAGGCGGAGCCGCGTTCACGACAGGGGGCTGTGCCACGACCGGCGGCGGAGGCCGCAGCCACCAGCCGAGCCCCACGGCGCCGATGATCAGCGCGGCAGCACCCGCGATGGGAAGCACGTGCGACTTCGCCGGGCCCGCGGCGGGGACGGGCATCGTCATCGGGCCGGGCATCCCCGGCTGACCCGCCACGCTCACAGGGGCGAGCGGCTGGGTCTGGGATGGGGGACTGACAATGGCTCCCGGGAGACTGCCCGGGGCGACCTGCTGGCCGCTGTAGCTTCCCGGCTGCTGCACGGAAACACCCGGCGCGGGCAGGGCCACGCCTGAGCTTCCCACGCCGCTTCCAGGCGCCTGCGTGGCGCCGAAGCCCATCGTGCCGCCCGCGACCTGGGGCTGCTGTCCGTACGGCACCGTGCCGCTGGCTCGCGGCGCCATCGTCGCGTCGAAGCCGATGTCATCCGACGCCGCGAGCGCATCCGCGCCAAAGCGGCCCGTCCCCGGCGCCTTGTTGGCCGCTGGTGCGATGGTGGCGCCCATCGCTTCCTCGTCACTCGGCGCCACGGAGGGGAGCGCCACGCCCGACGGGCGCTTCGCTCGCGAGAAGGTCCGGGCCGCGATCTGCTCCTCGGTTTCCGGCAGCGACTGGAGCGTCGTCCCCGTGAGCTCCGCGATGAACGACGCGACGTCCGGATGACGGTTGTCCGGGTTCTTCTCCAGCGCCCGCGCCACCGCCTTCGCGACGTTCGGCGGCAGGTCCGGCATCAGCGTGGCCAGAGACACCGGCGGCTCATGCACCACGCGGTAGATGATCTGCGCGAGCGACCCGCCACCGAAGGGCGTCATTCCGGAGAGCATCTCGAACACGATGCCGCCCAGTGCGAACAGGTCCGTGCGCGCGTCGATGCGGCTGTTCTGCCCCTGCGCCTGCTCCGGCGACATGTACTGCGGCGTGCCGATGAGCACCGCCTCCTGCGTCTGGAGCGTCTCCGACGACATGACCTTGGAGATGCCGAAGTCGAGCAGCTTCACGCGCTCGCCCACCACGCCGCCGGAGTCCGTGGGCACCAGGAAGATGTTCGCGGGCTTCAGGTCGCGGTGGACGACGCCCGCGCGGTGCGCCGTCTGCAGCGCGGAGCCCATCTGCCGCGTGAAGGAGAACACCTCCTCCAGCGACAGCCGCCCGCGCCGCAGCCGGTCCGCGAGGCTCTCCCCGCGCAGGTACTCCAGCACCAGGAACGGACTGCCGTCCTCCAGCGTGTCGAAGTCCAGCACCTCCACGATGTTCGGGTGCCCCAGCCGGGAGGCGATCTCCGCCTCGCGCCGGAACCGCACGTGGAGGTCCGGCCCCACGTGGTCCCCCACCCGCAGCACCTTCACCGCGACCTGCTTGCCCGGGAGCCGCAGGTGCTGGGCCAGGAACACCGAACCCATGCC
This sequence comes from Corallococcus macrosporus, assembly GCF_017302985.1. NCBI lineage: Bacteria > Pseudomonadati > Myxococcota > Myxococcia > Myxococcales > Myxococcaceae > Corallococcus > Corallococcus macrosporus. The sequence goes on along the minus strand of NZ_JAFIMU010000010.1, from coordinate 142,679 downwards.
GCCCCGACCCAACACGGAGACGACTTTGTAGGTGTTCCGGAGGACCGAATCGATGTGCAGCTCACCGTCAGCCGAGCGCGTCATGGAAGAGGGCGTGTCCTGATGACAAAGGGGTGCGAGGCACCACCGTGAATCAGGGCGTCACGCTATCACGGCCCCATCCGCCAGGGGGCCAGCCCAACCCCTCCCGCCACACCCCGGACAGTCAAACGCCCGGACCCTCGAAGGAGGACCCGGGCGTCATGGACTTCAACCCTCCCGGCTCACCCGGGAGGAGGGATCAGCCCCACTTGGACATCGTGCGACGGGGCGGAGGCGAGCTCGGCCCCGCGGCGGGCGACGCCACGGCGGGCCGGGCCTGCTGCGGACGGCCCTGGCCACCGTTGCGCGGCGCCTGGCTGTTTCCGCCGCTCGCCTGACGCGACTGGCCACCGTTCGGACGGCCGCCCTGACCCCCACCGCCACCCGCGCGGCGCTGACCCCCGCCACGGCGCTGACCGCCACCGCCGCCGCCGTTGCCGCGCGAGGGGCCCCGGCCACCCCGGTTCATCGGGGGACGGTCGTCCTCCACGTCACCGGGCATGGGAGGGGGCAGGTGCGAGCGGAAGGCGGCGTCCGCCACCACCGGCACGCTGCGGCGGATGGTGCGCTCGATGTCGCGCAGGTACGCACGCTCCTCGGAGTCGCAGAAGGACACGGCCTGGCCGCTGGCGCCCGCGCGGCCCGTGCGGCCGATGCGGTGCACGTACTGCTCCGGCACGTTGGGCAGGTCGTAGTTGAACACGTGCGACAGCCCGTCGATGTCGATGCCGCGCGCCGCGATGTCCGTGGCCACCAGCACGCGCAGGGTGCCCGCGCGGAACTCGTCCAGCGCGCGCTCGCGGGCGTTCTGGCTCTTGTTGCCGTGGATGGCGTCCGCGCGCACACCCGCCGCCGTGAGCTGCTTGGCCACGCGGTTGGCGCCGTGCTTCGTGCGCGTGAAGACGAGCGCGCGAGGAATCGCCTTCGCGTCCTGGAGCAGGTGCGTGAGCAGCGCGCGCTTCTCCTCGCGCTCCACGAAGTACACCTGCTGGCTCACCGTCTCCGCCGTGCTGGAGGCGGGGGACACCTCCACGCGCACGGGGTCCTTCAGGATGTTGCGCGCCAGGTCCATGATGTCCGGCGGCAGCGTCGCGCTGAAGAACAGCGTCTGGCGCACCGGCGGCAGCACCTTGATGACCCGCCGCACGTCGTGGATGAACCCCATGTCCAGCATGCGGTCCGCCTCGTCGAGCACGAACACTTCCAGCGCGCGCAGCGTCACGAAGCCCTGGTCGATGAGATCCAGCAGGCGCCCCGGCGTCGCCACCAGGATGTCCACGCCCTGGCGCAGCGCCTGGACCTGCGGGTTCTGGCCCACGCCGCCAAACACCACCGCGTGGCGCAGGGGCAGGTGCTTGCCGTAGGTCACGAAGCTGTCGCTCACCTGGCTGGCCAGCTCGCGCGTGGGCGTCAGCACCAGGCAGCGCACCGGACGGGCGCCGCCCGCGGGCGCCTTCGCAGACAGGCGCTGGAGGATGGGCAGCGCGAACGCCGCCGTCTTGCCCGTGCCCGTCTGGGCCACGCCCAGCACGTCCTTGCCGGCGAGCGCGTGGGGAATCGCCTTCGCCTGGATGGGCGTCGGCGTGGTGTAGCCCTCGGCCTTGACGGCCTTGAGGAGTGAATCGGTCAACTGCAGTTCGTCGAAAGTCATGAAATCCCGCATGAGATGGGTGGGCGCACTCCCCGTTCTGGCGGGGGACCACTCCCCCTTCTGGCGGGGGACCGACCGCGCAGCGCGCCCTCCCGCGGTATTGCGGGGGCGCCTGGCGGTACGCGGTCAGGCCAACCTGCGGCCCGAGGCACCTGGAAACGTCTTGGAACCCTTGGGCCTCCGGATGGATTCCCGGTGCCGCCCAGGGCGCGGGCCACACTGCCTGCAATGGGCGGCAATGTCCCGGGAAATCCTTCCCGCCCGGCTGCCCCCCTCCGCTGTGGAGATTTCGGACAGGGCTGTTGGCCCCCTGTCCCCAACGTCCACAACCCCCCAATCCAGGCGCCGGTGGCTCCCTCTCCTGTCCCCCTCTCAACCCACCGGAATCATTTGGACTCAAATCAACCGGTGATGAGCAGGTCCTTGGATTGATTGGGAAATTCCCCGTCCCCTGCCGCTTGGCATGACCGTTGCTAGCCTATGCCGCGTCGCGCCGTACTGGCGCGGGCGGTGGCCCCTGGTGAGGAGCGGGACTTGAAGCGGTGGCAGCGACAGACGGTGGGGATGGCGTGGGGGTTGGGGCTGTGCGTCGCGGCCATGGCGTGTGCCCAGCAGCCGAAGGCAGGGGCGGCGAAGGTGTCCGGGTTCTCCGCGGCGACGGTGGAAGAGAAGGCCCGCGCGCTGGCCGCGAAGCCGTACCAGGAGCCGCCCGTCGGCGTGCCGCCGTCCTTCGAGAAGCTCACCTACGATCAGTACCGCGACATCCGCTTCCGCGACGCCGCGTCGCTGTGGCGTGAAGAGGGGCTGCCCTTCCGGGCGCAGTTCTTCCACCCCGGTTTCTTCTACACCCGTCCGGTGGGCGTGAACGTGGTGGAGGGCGGCAAGGCGCGCCCGGTGCCGTTCTCCACGGAGCAGTTCACCTACGGCCCGCTGGTGGGGACGCCGCCCAAGGGCCAGGTGAACGGCTTCGCGGGCCTCCGCCTCAACGCGCCGCTCAACACGAAGGACTACTACGACGAGCTGGTGGTCTTCCTGGGCGCCAGCTACTTCCGCGCGCTGGGCAAGGGCAACCTGTACGGCCTGTCCGCGCGCGGGCTCGCCATCGACACGGCGCAGCCGGGGGGCGAGGAGTTCCCCACGTTCCGCGAGTTCTGGCTGGAGACGCCGGCCAGGGGCTCCGACACGGTGGTGGTGCACGCGCTGATGGACAGCCCCAGCGTCACGGGCGCGTACCGCTTCGCCATCCGCCCGGGTGAGCGCACGGTGATGGACGTGACCTCCAAGGTGTTCGTGCGCAAGGCGGTGCGCCAGTTGGGGGTGGCGCCGCTCACCAGCATGTTCCTCTTCGGGGAGAACGACCGGGGCGACTTCGACGACTTCCGCCCGGAGGTGCACGACTCCGACGGCATCTCCGTGTGGATGAAGAACGGCGAGAAGCTCTGGCGCCCCCTGAAGAACCCCAAGCAGATCCAGGTGAGCAGCTTCCACACGGACGGGCTCGCGGGCTTCGGCCTGTTGCAGCGCGACCAGGCCTTCAGCAGCTACGAGGACCTGGAGGCGCGCTCCGAGCGCCGTCCGGGCGCCTGGGTGGAGCCGGTGGGTGACTGGGGCGCGGGCTCCGTGCGGCTCGTGGAGCTGCCGACCCGCGAAGAGGTCCACGACAACATCGTGGCCTTCTGGGTGCCGGATGCGCCGGTGCCCGCGGGTGCGCAGCTTCACTTCGCCTACCGGCTGTCCTGGGGCTTTGCCCCCGAGGGCGTGAAGGCCGGAGGTTCCACCGTCGCGGCGACGCGTGTCGCGGCGGGCACCAAGCCGGGGGCGCGCCGCTTCGTCCTCGATTTCAACAAGGCCAGCGTGGAGGGCACGGGCCCCGTGGAGGCGGTCGTCACCGCTTCGCGCGGCCAGGTGCTGCACCCGCGCGCGGAGGTCCACGCCGTCACCGGTGGCTTCCGCGCGGCCTTCGAGCTCATGCCCGACGGGGATGGCCCCGTCGAGCTGCGCTGCTTCCTGAAACGCGGTTCCGAGACCCTCACCGAGACCTGGAGCTACCTGTGGATTCCGTGACCACGCACCCGTTCATCTCCTTCGCCCCGGCGATGCCGCAGGCGCCCCGTGCGGACACCCAGGCCGCGCTGGTGAGCTTCTTCCAGGACTTCGGCTTCACCGCCCGTGGCGACCTGGAGAAGCTGGCGGGCTGGATCCTGGGCACGCGCGAGCTGTCCCTGTCGCCGGAGGCCGCGCTGGCGCTGGCGCGCTGGCGGGTGGAGGGGTGGCTGGCGGAGGTGCTGGGGCCCGCGCACGTGGGGCCGGCGCTGCTGGGTCGCGGCCGGGCCGCGTTCGTGCTGGTGGGCGGCGCGCGCTGGGGCGCGGACGTGCTGATGCGCGCTCCGTCCTCGCTGCCGGAGGCCTGGCGCCGCGCGGTGTGTGAAGCAGTGCCCATGTCCACGCCGGCGGAAGTGCCCTGCCAGATGCGCGAGCAGGTGCTCGTGCTCAATCCCTTCATGGACATGCTGCGCCGCTGGCTGCGTCCCGCCGCCAGCCAGGCGGACGTGTCGCCGTCGCGCTAGGCGCGGCACACCCCACACCTGAAGCCGCACGGGAGCCCGGAGTCCGCATGAACGCCCAACCCTACACTCCGGCCCTGGCGCGGCCCCGCCGCGTCATGGTGCTGGGACTGGCGGCCCTGTCCACCGGGTTCGCCTCGGTGGAGATGCACCGGCTGCTCGCGGCCCACGGCACCACGGTGCCGGAGCTGTTCGTGCTGGGGCTGTTCGCGCTGTGCTTCGCGTGGATCGCCCTGTCGTTCTGGAGCGGCGTCGCGGGCTTCCTCCAGCTCGTGTCGAACCAGCGCGTGCCCGGCCTGCGCTGGCCCACGGAAGAGGAGGCCGGAAAGCCCCTCACGCGCCGCACCGCCGTGGTGATGCCCGTCTACAACGAGGACCCGGCCGCGGTGTTCGCGCACGTGCAGGCCACGTACGAGTCCATCGCCGCGACGGGGCAGTTGGACGCGTTCGACTTCTACGTCTTGAGCGACTCCACGCGCGCGGAGTCGTGGGTGGCGGAGGAGCTGGCGTGGTCGGAGCTGGTCCGCCGGGTGGGCGGGCAGGGGCGCATCTTCTACCGCCGCCGCTCCGACAACACGGCCAAGAAGGCGGGCAACCTCGCGGAGTTCTGCGAGCGCTGGGGCCGCCGCTACGACTTCCTGCTGGTGCTGGACGCCGACAGCCTGATGGCGGGCGACAGCGTGGTGAAGATGGCCCGGCTGATGGAGCTCAACCCGGGCGCGGGCATCCTCCAGGTGCCGCCGCAGAACGTGGGGCGCTCCACGCTGTTCGCGCGGCTGCAGCAGTTCGCCGGGCGCGTCTATGGCCCCATCGTGGCGGCGGGCGCGGCGGCGTGGCAGTTGGGGGACTCCAACTACTGGGGCCACAACGCCATCCTGCGCATGGCGCCCTTCATCGAGCACTGCGGCCTGCCGGTGCTGCCGGGACAGCAGCCCTTTGGCGGCCACATCCTCAGCCACGACTTCGTGGAGGCCGCGCTGATGCGCCGCGCGGGCTACACGGTGTGGCTGGTGCCGGAGCTGGGCGGCAGCTACGAGCAGCCGCCGCCGGACCTGCTGGCGTACGCGCAGCGCGACCGCCGCTGGTGCCAGGGCAACCTCCAGCACATGGGCCTGGTGATGGCGGGCGGCCTGCACCCGATGAGCCGGATGCACTTCCTCATGGGCGTGATGTCCTACGTGGCGTCGCCCCTGTGGCTCATCTTCCTGGTGGCCGGCCTGTTCGCCGCGCTGCACGAGTGGTTCTTCGCGCCCGCGACGCTGATGGAGTTCCAGGCCACGCTGCCGGGCGGGGACGCGTTCGACACGGTGGGCGCGCTGCGGCTGATGGTGCTGTCGCTGGCGCTCCTGTGGATCCCCCGGCTGATGGGGACGGGCCTCATCCTCGCGAACCGCGAGGAGGCGGCGCGCATGGGCGGCCGCTTCAAGCTGGTGCTGAGCGTGCTGCTGGAGGGCGTGGTGTCCACGCTGATGGCGCCGGTGATGATGCTCTTCCAGTCGCACTTCGTGTTCGGGACGCTGTTTGGCTACAAGGTGAACTGGTCCAGCCAGCAGCGCGAGGACACGGACCTGCCGTGGTCGGAGGCGCTGCGCCGGCACAAGGGGCACATGGTCATCGGCGTCGTGCTCGCGGCGCTGACGCTCGCGGTGGCGCCCGGCATGCTGGCGTGGCTGTCGCCGGTCATCCTGGGGCTGTGGCTGGCCCCGGCCATCTCCGTCTTCACCTCCCGTGCGTCGCTGGGGCTGTGGCTGCAGAAGCAGGGCCTGCTCCTCATTCCGGAAGAGGCCGAGCCGCCCACCGTGCTGGTGCGCGCGCAGGAGCTGGCGGAGGAGGGGATGGAGCCGGTGGACGACGCGCTGGACCACGTGCTGACCGACCCTCGCGCGCACGCGCTGCACCTGGCGCTGCTGGAGTCCCACCCGGCGGCGAGCGTCCCCGCGGCGCTGGCGTCCGCGCGGCGCAAGCTGCTGGCGGGCGGCGTGGAGCCCCTGTCTCCGCAGGAGAAGTCCGCGGTGCTGCTGGACGCGCGCACGCTGTCGGAGCTGCGTGGCCGGCGGCTGGGCGTGCAGGCCTGATCGCGGTTGCATGCGCCGGCTCCGCCCTGGATGCTCCGGGGCATGAATCGGGTCTCGTCCGTCGCCGCGCTCGCGCTGTTCGTCTCCTCCGGGGCCCTGGCCGCGGAGCCTCCTGCCTCCAAGCCCGCCGCCGCCGCGGAGGATCGCTGGTGGAAGCACGTGGAGGTGCTGGCCAGTGACGCGATGGAGGGGCGCGACACGGGCAGCAAGGGCTATGCGACGGCCGCCGGCTACGTGTCCAAGGAGCTGGCCGCGCTGGGCGTGAAGCCGATGCTGAAGACGGGCTTCCTCCAGCCCATGGCGCTCCAGTCGCGCCGCCTCATCGAGTCCAAGTCCAGCGTCGCGCTGGTGAAGGACGGCCAGACGCTGCCGCTGGTGCAGGGCGAGGACGTGGTGCTGTCCGCGCGGCAGGGGGACAACGGCACCGTGGACGCGCCGCTGGTGTTCGTGGGCTACGGCCTGTCCATCCCGGAGCTGGGCCACGACGACTTCGCGGGCCTGGACCTCAAGGGCAAGGTGGTGGTGATGCTCCAGGGCGGGCCGGGGGACATCCCGGGCCCGGTGAAGTCGCACTTCTCCGCGTGGTCGGAGCGGCTGAAGGTGCTCAAGGCCGCGGGGGCCGTGGGGTACGTGTACCTCCAGAACCCGAAGCTGCTGGAGCTGCCGTGGGAGCGCATCGTGGGCTCCAGCAAGAACCCCACGGTGGTGTTCGCGGATCCGTCGCTCAATGACTCGCGCGGGCTGAAGGTCGCGGTGATGGTGAACGTGACGAAGTCGCGGAAGTGGCTGGAGGGCGCGCCACACACGTACGAGGAGCTGCTGGCGCTGGCCGACGCGGACAAGCCGTTGCCGAAGTTCGACATCCCGCTGCGCATGAAGGCGAAGGTGGCCTTCGACGTGAAGCCGCTGAAGTCCATGAACGTGGTGGGCGTCATGCCGGGCGCGGATCCGGTGCTCTCGAAGGAATACGTGGTGCTCAGCGCGCACCTGGACCACGTGGGCATTGGCGAGCCGGTGAAGGGCGACCGCATCTACAACGGCGCCATGGACAACGCGTCCGGTGTGGCGGCGGTGCTGGAGGTCGCGCGGCGGCTGCACGACCAGCCGGAGAAGCCGAAGCGGTCCGTGCTGTTCGCGCTGGTGACGGGGGAGGAGAAGGGGCTGCTCGGGTCGAAGTACTTCGCGTCACGGCCGCCGGTGCCCATCACCTCCATCGTGGCGGACTTCAACCTGGACATGTTCATGCCCCACTGGCCGTTCACCTCCGTGGTGGCGCACGGCAAGGACGAGTCCTCGCTCGCGGTGCCGCTGGCGGAGGTGGCGGCGAAGCAGGACGTGCAGGTGCTCCCGGATCCGGAGCCGGACCGCAACCTGTTCGTGCGCAGCGATCAGTACTCGTTCATCCGCGAGGGCGTGCCCGCGCTGTTCTTCAAGTTCGGCTACACGCCGGGCTCGGAGGAGCAGAAGGTGTTCAAGCAGTGGCTGACCGAGCGCTACCACGCGCCGTCGGATGACCTGGCGCAGCAGCCCGTGGATCACGAGGGCGCCGCGCGCTTCATCACCTTCCTGACCGCCCTGACGAACGCGGTGGCGGACGAGCCCCGGCGCCCGTACTGGAACGACGACAGCTTCTTCCGCCGCTTCGCGAAGCCGCTGCCGGAGCCCGTGGAGGCTCCCGCCGCGAAGCCGTGAGCGGCGTCACGCGTCCAGGTGCGAATCGCTGACGCCGGGGCGGGCCTCCAGGAAGCGGAGCGCGCCCCGGATGTCGGACGACGCCGTCTCTCGCGGGGCGTTGCGCGCGGCTTCGATGCGGCGGCGCGCGGCGGCCCTGGCCTCGTGGGCCTGCGCGCTCCCCGGGGGCGCGGCGTCGGCTTCCGCCAGGTCGAGCGCCGCGCGGAGCAGATCCACGAGCTGGAAGAGGGCAGGGTCCTCGCGCAGCTCGGGGGCGCCTTCCAGCGCGGCGAAGCCGTCCCGGGCGGCTCTGGGCTCTCCGCACGCGGCGTCCAGCGCGGCCCGGTACGCGATGAACCGCAGCGCCTGCCAGCGCGACACGCGGCCCAGGATGGAGACGGCCTCCGTCAGCGCCGCGCGGGCCTGCGCCCAGTCCTCCCGCACGAGCGAGGCCCGGCCCAGCTCCCCCAGCGCGGTGCCTTCCAGCAGCCGCTGGCCCAACAGCCGCGACAGGCGCACCGCGGCCTCCAGGTGCTCGCACGCCTCCGCGACGCCGCCCGCGTCCATCAGGTAGCAGCCCAGGTTGAGCCGCGCGAGCGCCTGGCCCGCGCGGTCCTCCACGCTCAGCGCCCGGCCCAGCGCCTCGCCCAGGAGCATCACCGCTTCGCCCAGGTCGCCCGCCTCGCCGATGGCGACCGCGCAGTTGGTGAGGAAGCCCACCTCGAACGTCACGTCGCCCACCTCGCGGAACAGCGCCAGCGACGCGCGCAGATGCGGGATGGCCGCCTCCGGTCCATGCCGCACCTGTTCGACGAGGCCCAGGTTTCCCACGGCGTAGGCCTCCAGCCACCGGTTGCTTCCGGACGGCAGCGCCTGCGCGTCGCGCATCAGCGTCCACGCGGCGGCACCGTCCCCGGCATGTCGGGCGACGATGGACAGGTCCACGAGCACGCGCTTCTCCGACGCCGTCTCGCCCAGCGTGTGGAAGACGCCGCGCACCTCTTCCAGGGCCCGGCGCGCGGCTTCGGCCTGGCCCGCGTCCAGGTACGCGCGGCCCAGCACCGCCAGCGCCTCCGCGCGCTTCAGCGGCGCCACCGGCACTTGCGACGAGGCCTCCAGCGCGCGCTCCAGCCGATCCACCAAGAGCCCCACCGGCCCGCGCGTGCGCGCATCCGGCTCCAGCGCCACCAGCGTCTCCAGCGCGCGGCCCAGGGACTCGGCGGTCGCGGGGCGAACGGCCATCGCGTTGTCGCACGCGGCCAGCAGGTTCTCGCGCTCCAGGGCCAGCCGCCGCAGCGCCGTCGCGCCTCCCGTCTTCTGCACGCGCTCGCGCAGCCGGCCCGCGACCTGGAGGTACGTGTCCGCGTGCCGGGCCTCGCACGCCGCCGCGTCTCCCATCTCCCGCAGCCGCAGCGCCGCGTACTCGCGGATGCTCTCGTACAGCCCCAGGCGCAGGAAGCCGCCGGGCGCCCCCACCTCGCGCGCGCACAAGAGCGACTGCGAGCGCAGCGAGTGCACCACCTCCAGCACGTCCGGCGAGCCGTCCGGCAGCACCAGCACGGCTTCGGCCGCCTCCAGCGTGAAGCCGCCGCGGAACACGGAACACTGCGCCAGCGCGGCGCGCTCGGCCGGCTCCAGCAGGTTCCAGGACCAGTCGATGGCACCCCGCAGCGTCGCCTGCCGCGCGGGCGCGTCCCTTCGTCCCACGCGCAGCAGGTCGAAGCGCTTCGACAGCCGCTCGCGCAGTTGCTCCACGCCCAGCACGCTCACTCGCGCCGCGGCCAACTCGATGGCCAGCGCGATGCCGTCCAACTGCCGCACGATGTCCGCGACGCGCGGCGCCTCCGCGTCGCTCAGGATGAAGTCGCCGCGCGTCTCCCGCGCACGCTGCACGAACAGGCGCACCGCGTCCGAGCGAAGGATGACGTCCCAGCGCGTCTCCTCGGGATCCGGCAGGCCCAGCGGGGCCAGGTCCAGCACGCGCTCTCCGGGCAGGCGCAGGGCCTCGCGCGTGGTGACGAGGAAGCGGGCTCGCGGCGCCAGCACCCGCCAGCGCCCCAGCGTCGCGGGCACGTGCCGCACCACCTGCTCCACGTTGTCCAGGATGACCAGCACGTCGCCGCACCCGGCGAGCGCGCGCCCCAGCCGCTCCGCCGGCGTGCTGCCGTCGCCGTCCGCCGTCAGCGGCACGCCCAGGGCCCGGCCCACCGCGTGGCAGAGGTCGCTCTCCGTCAGCGCCTCTTCCAGGTCGCACCGCCAGACGCCGCCCTCCCACGAGCCCGCGTCGGACTCCAGCGCGCCGAAGTGCGTGGCCAGCCGCGTCTTGCCCATGCCGCCCGGGCCCAGGATGCTGATCAGCCGCGCGCCCTCGGACATCCACTGCCGCAGGGTGTCCAGCTCCTCGGCGCGCCCCACCAGGTCCTGCCGCATCGAGGGCACGTTGCCGGGCCGCTCGCGCGGGGCGCGCAGGGGACCGAAGCGGCGGTGCGCGAGCGACGCGGGCAGCAGCTCCACCAGCGTCACGCTGTCGCTCACGCCGCGCAGGCGGAAGGACCCCAGCGCGCGAGAGACGGGCATGCCCAGGGAGGCCAGCTCCGGCTGGATGCGGGCCCACGCCGCGCCGCTCAGCAGCACCTGGCCGCCGTGGCCCGCGTCCGCGACACGCGCCGCGATGTTCACCGGAGGCCCCAGGTAGTCCAGCCTGTGGGTGGAGGGATCCAGGCGGCAGTCGGGCTCGCCCACGTGCACACCCATGCGCACGCGCAGCCCCCGGTGGGACAGCCCCTCCGGCGTGTGCTCCTCCGCCGCGTCCGGCTCCTCCAGCAGCGTCTCCGGCCAGCTCGCGTGCAGCAGCGCTTCCTGCGCGCGAAGGCACCAGTGCGCCGCCTCCACCGGGGACGCGAACGCGACCATGAAGGCATCACCCTGCGACTTCACCTCGTAGCCGTCCGTGCCCGGCAGCAGCGCGCGCAGCACGCCGTCATGCAGCTCCAGCGCGTCGCGCATGGCCTGGCCACAGCGCTCCCACAACCGCGTGGACCCCTGGATGTCCGTGAAGACGAGCGCCACCGAGCCGGTGGGCGGCAGGTGCCGGGCATGCGGCGGCGTGGCGCAATTGGAGGGCGCGTCGTCGGCCGGGGGCTCGACGATCGTGAGTCTTCGGAAGGCCTCTCCCATCTCCCGCTCTCCCCGATGCCAGGAACCCCCACCCGCTCCCACCCCTCTGCTGCCCGTGAGGGTGACGCCCGTGCCGCTGGCGCTTCACATGGAAAGCAGTACGGGGCGGAACGGCAACGCGCACCTGCCGGGCAGGTCCGTGCGCTGCCAGTGAGCACTTGTGATCGCGCCGCGCGCGCATCCATCGCTGGCCGACATCCGTATGGCCCCGCGGGGCCTGTCGTCACGGCGGGCCTCGCGCCTGCCCGCCTGCCTTGCGTGGCCGGGGTCTGGCGGGCCCCATTCCAAGGTGGACGGGGGGCCGTGTTAGGACTGCGACACGTCCCGTCCCCGCGGCAGGAGCGCGAGGGCGCGACGCTTCTTCCTGGAAGGACTCATGCGTTCGACTTCGGCACTGGCGTTGATGATGGCTTCCCTCGCGGTGGGCGCGCTGTCGGCTTGCGGCGACGACAAGACGGACAACACCCCCGACTCGGGCACGGACGCGGGCACGAACACCGACGGCGGCACCACCACGCCCAACGGCCAGTGCCCCGCCTCCGCCATCTTCTGCGAGAACTTCGACAAGGGGATGAACGGCTGGAAGCAGCCGGACGAGAACCACCACGCCACCATCACCATCGACAACTCGCGCACCCGCTCCGGCAGCGGCGCGGTGCACGTGAAGACGGACCCCGGCTACAACGAGGACACGGGCTCGGGGGACCAGCAGGCCATCGCGCACCTGCGCAAGGACATGCCGGCGTTCGGCACGAAGCTCTACACGCGCGCGTACGTGTACCTGAGCCGGGCCTCGCCGGAGGGCGTGATGGGGACGTACTTCATCCTCTTCTCCCCGAAGGACAACGACTTCGGCGGCATCGAGCTCCAAGGCATGCACAACGGCGCCTTCGCGCTGGATGACTGGAGCGGCATCAAGGGCACGGGCTGGAACCTCCAGGACAACACGGCGGTGACGGTGTCGCCCAACAAGTGGACGTGCATCGAGTGGGGCGTGGAGCGCGCCGACACCTCCGCCACCACGGGCCACGCGCTGGTGTGGGTGGATGGCCAGCAGGCCTTCGACTTCCCGAACGTCGGCATCCGGCCGTTCACCAACTTCGGCGTGGGCTACGGCTTCGTGCACCCCAAGGGCGACTCCGCGTCGGAGACGTGGATCGACGACCTCGCGGTGGCGACCCAGCGCATCGGCTGCGAGTGACGCCATGGCGCTGAACCGCGTCGCGGACGAGACCCTTCGCATCCTGGATGAGGGCCGCTACGTGCCGCTCTCCGGGAAGGAGGTGTCCCTTCGCGACGCGGTGGCGCACGCGGTCCAGGGCACCGTGCTGGTGCGCCCCGGGGACTTCGAACACCTGACACGGCCTTCTCCGGTGCAGGGCTTCACCATCGAGGTGACGCCGGAGAAGACGGGCGACGCCGCGCGCCGGCTGGTGGAGCAGGAGGGGGAGCGCCGCGTGCTGGCGCTCAACTTCGCGTCGGCGGTGAACCCGGGCGGCGGCTTCCTCACGGGCGCGAAGGCGCAGGAGGAGGACCTGGCGCGGTGCTCGGCGCTGTACCCGTGTCTGTTGAAGTGGCCGGAGTACTACGACGCGAACCGCAAGCTGCGCTCGCCGCTGTACACGGATCACTTCATCTACTCGCCGGACGTGCCGTTCTTCCGCAACGAGCACCATGACCTGCTGGAGCGGCCCTTCCTCGTGTCGCTGCTCACGGCACCCGCGCCCAACGCGAAGCAGCTGCCGGCAGGGGACCCGGAGGTCGCGCAGCAGGTGAGGGACGTGCTCTTCGCGCGAGCGCTCAAGGTGTTGCAGGTGGCGGCGCACCACGGGCACCGGACGATCATCCTGGGGGCCTGGGGCTGCGGCGCGTTCCGCAACAACCCGCGCGACGCGGCGGAGGCCTTCGCGCGAGGGCTGTCCACGATGGCGGGCGCGTTCAGCCGCGTGGTGTTCGCGGTGTACGAGCGCGATGGAAAGGGGCCCAACCTGAGCACCTTCCGCGAGCGCTTCGGCTGAGGGGCTGTCCCGTGTGCTCGCGCGCTTGCTAGCGTCGGGCACATGCGATGGAGCCAGCTGGGGCTCGTGGTGGGGATGCTCGCGTGCGCGGGCACGCCGAAGCAGCAACCCGTGACGGCGTCCGAGCCGGCGCCCGCGACAGCAATGCTCACGGTGCTGGCGAAGGACGCGGAGGGCCATCCTCTTCCTGGCATCCCGTTCCGCATCCGGCAGGCGATGGTGAATCCCCCCGAGGTGTTCTGGGGCACGACCGACGCACGGGGACAGGCCGTGTTGACGGTGCCCTCCGGCTGGTACGTCTTCACCGCCGAGGCCACGGGCCATCAGACCTTCGTGGATCCGGACATGCGGCTCGGGCGCGAGCATCCGGCGGCGGTGATGATGACGCTGCGGCCCTCCGCCCCGGTGCCAGGGCGCGTGGTGGACGGAGCGGGCCAGCCCGTCCGCGCCGTGTCGCTCTCATGGATCCCCGCGGATACGACGGCGCCCCGTCTGGACCTCGTGGGGAACCCGGACGGAACCTTCCGGTTCGAAGGCATGGGGCCAGGCCCTGGCGTGTTGCTGGCGCGGCGCAAGGGCTACAGCGACGAACGCCGGGTGTTCGACGCCCGGCCCGTGGAGCTGACGCTCGTGATGCGCGAGCAGGGCTCGCTGCGGGTGATGGCCTTCGGCCCGGGGGGAAGGCTTGCGCACCCGCCGGAGGTGAAGATCAAGGCGCTGGATCCCGTGTCGAAGGAGGGGGCCTGGATCGACGAGAAGGTGAAGGACGCCCGGGTGTACCGGGGCCTGGAGTCAGGGCGCTACCGGGTGACGGTCACGTGTCCGGTGGGGATTGGCGCGGATTGGAGCGCGTCCTTGGACGTCGAGGTCGTGGCGGGAGGGACCCGCGAGCTGACGCTCCGCTTCGACAACGCGCCGGAGCGCGCACCGCTTCAGGGCCGGGTCGTTGGCGCGGACGGGCCCGTGGCGGGCGTGCAGTTGAGGGCCTCTTCGGGTGACCCGAAGAAGGACGCCTTCGTGAGCGAGTCCTCCAGCACGACCGACCTGGAGGGACGCTTCGCGGTGCATCACCTGCTGGCGGGACCCGTGCGCGTGGTGGTTCACAAGGGGAACACGAAGGTCGAGCTCGGCCCGGACGCGGGAGACGTCTCCGTGGAGGTCCGTTCCCATCCCAGCGTGCAGGGACGCGTGCTGGGGCCGGATGGGAAGCCCCTGACTGACTTTCAAGTGAACTCGACGCTCCACCATGAGCGGGAAGGGCGCTACCAGTACACGCTGGAAGGTCCCTGGCCCGAGGGGCTGACCTTCTCGGCGGAGGGATTCGCGAGCACGCGCAGGCGGGTGGAGCCCGTGGGGGAACGGACCGTGCTGTCCGACGTGATGCTGAAGGCCGGGCGCGACGTGCGAGTCCGGCTGCTGCGGAAGGATGGGCAGCCGGCCCTGTCGAAGGGCTGGGTGGCCCTGCGCCCGCCGCCAGGGAACGAGTCGACGTTCGCCTGGGAGCAGGCGTTCCTGAGGGTGGAGGCGGACGGACGGTTCTTGCTGGAGAACGTGCCGCGTGAGCCGCTCATCCTCAAGGCGGAGACGGAAGAAGACGGAACCGCCTCGCTGCCGTTGAGTCCGGAGGTGGCGGAGGTGACGGTGCCGCTCGTCCCGGCTGCCCACCTCGTGGGGACGGTGGCGGATGAAGCGGGGCGTCCGTTGCCGGGCACGCGCCTGATGACCGGGTGCGAGGTCTACCCCGACCAGATGGCTGTCACCGACGCGGAGGGACGGTACAGCCTGGATGTCGTCTCGGGGCGCGAGTGCTTCTTGAGCGTCTACGACACGGGCGGTCCCTCCGGATGGCCCTCGCCGCCGCTGCGTGTCTTCTGGCCCCAGCGCTTCAGCAGTGGCCGTCCGGGAGAGACGGTCCGGGTGGACCTGCGGCCACGCACAGGGCCCGCGTCCGTGCAGGTCCTGTTCCCCGGTGCGGGCGAGTGGGACCGGGTCCTGCTCGTTCCCGGAGACGTCCCGATGCCGTCGACGGTGGACGCCGTCCACACGCTGATGGTGTCCGCCGCCGAGCCGGATTCCGAGCCCGCCGAGCAGCGTCCAGAGCGCCAGGTGGAGAACTGGTCCTACCGTTCCTGGTGGGAGCCTCGATTCAGTCACCTGCCGCTGGGGCGTTACACGGTGTTCGTGCTCACGAGCGATGCGAACCTGGTCGTGCTCCGCTACCCCGTGAACCTCACGGAGCCCGGCGTGCACCGGTTCGAGACACCGCGCCCTGAAGAGGGCGGCACGCGCTTCGCTCGCTGACGCTGGCCGTTGTCACGCCATGCCCTGCTAACCTGCGGGGCATGCGATGGAGCTGGGTGGGGCTCTTGGCCGTGGTGCTCGCGTGCGCGGAAGCTCCGCGTCCGGTGTTGAAGCGATGGCCGCTGGAGGAGAGGACGCTGACCGTCCGGGCCGTCGATGCACTGGGACAGCCGATTCCCGGGGTGACGCTGCGGGCACGGCGCGCGGATCGCGGCTCCAGCGTCTCCAGGTCGGGCCTCACGGATGTGAACGGGACGGCCCGGCTCCACCTCATGCCAGGGTGGTACGTCGCCCAGGCGGAGGCCCCTGGATTCGTGGGCGTGATTCGTACGGATGTGCGGATTGCCTTCGACACGGAGGCCCGGTGGGATCTGTCCATGGCGCGCGCGGTTCCCTTCGAGGGCCGCGTGGTCGACATGAAAGGGCAGCCCCTCGAAGGGGTCCGTCTCCGGCTTGAAACCCTTCCCATCGAAGACATCCTGGAACCACTGCCGGAAACCCAGAGCGACGCGCAGGGGCGCTTCCGGTTCGACGGTGTGCCCGCGGGGGACGGGTGGCTTCAGCTTCGTGCCGAAAAGGATGGCTGGAGTCCCGTCCTCCTGCGGCGTCGTGCACCGCAACCGGAGCTTGAAGTGATGATGTGGGGACTCAGCTCGCTCCAGGTCCGGGTGCTGGATCCCCAGGGAAGGCCGTTGCCTGGAGGCCCCGCGTCCATCGAGGGGATGGGCGAGTTGCGCGATCTCCCAATGCACCGGAAGGAAACTCCGGACGCCGCTCTCTTCGAGCAACTTCCCGCGGAGCTCTACCGCGTCACGGGGCGGTACGAACCGATGCCGGGCTGTGAGTGGCAGCGCACCCTCGAAAGCCAGGTCCTTCCGGGCACGCGGACGGAAGCGACGGTGAGCTTTCAGGATGTTCCGAACGGTGGACCGTGGCGGGGGCGCGCCGTGGACCTGAAGGGGCGACCGCTCGCCCATGGCGTGGTGACGGCCTGGATGGGCGGGACCGGTGGCGTGGGCATGAGCGGCAGGTGCATGGCCCGCACGGAGGCGGATGGCTCCTTCGCCATTCCCTTCGTCTTCCAGGCCCCCTCCAAGCTGACCTGGTCGGTGAACGAGTCCAGGACGGGCGGGGAAATGGAAGCACGCCCGCCCTCGGCGGCGGACGCGCCGTGGGTGTTCAGCTCCGACAGTGGTGTCTTGAAGGGACGCGTCCTCCGCCCGGATGGACGGGCCGCCTGGTACTTCGAAATCGACGGTCACGCCGTGGCGAATCCACGTGGCGAGTACACCCGGTACGTCTCCGCATCAGGCCCCGTCCAATGGGTCATCGGGAATGTCCACGGCTTCGCTCCCGCGCTGGTTCGCGCCGAAGGGCGCCTGGACGAAACGGTGACGGTCCCGGACGTCCTCTTGGAGGAAGGCCGCACCGTCCGGGGGCGCCTCGTCGCGGCTGACGGCTGGACGAACGTGGCGGGACAGGAGGTCGAGCTGCGTGAGGTGTTCGACCTGGAGGTTCGCGGGCGGCATGCGCCGCGAACGGCCGTGACCGATGAGGACGGGCGCTTCCGGTTCGAGAACGTGGCGTCCCGGCCCCAGTTGATCCGCGTGCACGCGAAGGGAAGGGGAACGGTGCTCCGGCCGCTCCATCCCGAGGACGACTCGGTGAAGTCGCGGCTCGTGGCCGATGCCGAGCTTCAAGGCGCCGTGACGGGTGGCGCGAAGGTTCCCCTGGCGGGTGTGCACCTGGAGGTCCGCTGTGAAGGCGGCTTCGAGGTGGAGGCCACAACCGACGTCGCGGGCCGCTACACGATGCACGTGCCGGGCGACCGCAATTGCTTCGTGCATGCCGTGGCGCGTCCCCTGAATGTGTCCACGCCTCAGCCGCCCCCGGTGTCCTTCGCTCCGCGGCGGATCCGTCTGGGCCCGGGCTCGCATCCGGCCCTGGACATCGAAGCACGGCAAGGGCCGGGGACAGTGCGCGTGCACGTCGAGGCTTCGCGTGAATTCGTCTCGGCGTTCATCGTGCCAGGGGACATCCCCATGCCCGTGTCAGGTGAGGCGCTGGATGCGCTGCTCCGGGAGGGCTCGGGCGACGACTCATGGGATCCGGACGGGGCAACGCCGTCCTTCATGGCCGCCGCGCGCTTCCACTTCGGGCACCTGCCCCTGGGGCGTTACACGGTCTTCGTCCGCGACGAAGTGGACGGTGGGGACTCGGTCACGCGCATGCCCCTGGTCCTGGATGACGCGCGGATGCACACCGTCACGCTGGATCGCCCCGCCTACCGTGGAGGGACGTTCATCCGGCGCTGACGCGCCTACGCGCCCTCCACCGGCAGCGTCACCACGAACGCTGCGCCGCCGCCGGGCGTGTCCTCCACCCAGACGTGGCCGCCGTGGGCTTCCAATATCTGCCGCACGATGTAGAGCCCCAGTCCCAGGCCTCCCGTGCGCGCGGAGCCCTGCACCTGGGCGAAGCGCTGGAAGATGCGCTCGCGCTCGGTGGCCGGGACGCCCGGGCCTCCGTCTCGCACCGTCAGCCGCAGCTGTCCGTCCTGCTGGCGCAGCGCCACGTGCACCGGCGTGCCCTGGCCGTAGCGCAGCGCATTGGCGATGAGGTTGCTCACCACCTGCTCCATCCGGAGCTTGTCGAACCGGCACGGCGCCGGCCCCTCCACGCGCGCGTCCAGCACCACGCCGGCCTGCTTCGCCTCGTCCGCGAAGCGCCCCACCAGGTCCTGCACCACCGGCGCCAGGTCTCCGCTCGCCAGCTCGAAGTCCAGCTTGCCCGTGCGGATGCGGCTCACGTCCAGCAGGTTGTCCAGCAGCGCCGCCAGCCGCTTGAGCTGCCGGTCCGCCGCGTCCAGCCGCGCCGTGACCTTCTCCGAGCTGACGGGCTCCTGGCCCTTGCCCTCGGCCATGCGGCGCAGGAGGTCTATCTGGAGTCGCAGCGACGTGAGCGGCGTGCGCAGCTCGTGGCTCGCCACCGACAGGAAGTCGTCGCGCGTGCGCACCGCCTCCTGCAGCGCCTGCTCCGTCTCCTTCAGCGC
Source organism: Corallococcus macrosporus (assembly GCF_017302985.1). NCBI lineage: Bacteria > Pseudomonadati > Myxococcota > Myxococcia > Myxococcales > Myxococcaceae > Corallococcus > Corallococcus macrosporus. The sequence goes on along the minus strand of NZ_JAFIMU010000010.1, from coordinate 124,089 downwards.
CGTGATGTCCAGGATGGCCCCGCGCACCACCATCACCTTGCCGTTCGCGTCGCGGATGACGCGCGAGCGGCTGATGAGCCAGTGCCACGTGTTGTCCGGCCAGTGCGTGCGGAACGTGGAGGAATACGACAGCACGTCGTTGTGGAAGATGGCCGCCACCTGCGCTTCCACCTCCGGCCGGTCGTCCGGGTGCAGCGACGCCAGGAACTGCTCGTGCGTCCACTCCTCCAGGGGCTGCGGGTAGCCGTAGAGCCGGTCATGCCCCTCCGAGCGGAACACCTGCCCGGTGACGAGGTTCGTCTCCCAGACCGCCATCTGCGCGGACTCCAGCGCCACCTGGAACCGCTCGCCCAACTGGCGGAAGCGCTCCTCGGTGCGCGCGACCTCGTTCTCCGCGCGCTGACGGCGGGTGATGTCCGTGGCCAGCACCCACATCTCACCGCCCACCGGCCGCACCGACAGCTCCAGCCAGACGCCCGACGGCAGCTCCGACAGGAACCGCGCGGGCTCGCGCGTGGTGAGCGCGTCCAGCAGCCGCTCGTGCAGCGTCGTGCCGGCCAGCATCGGCTGCGCCGCCCACGGCGTCATGCCCTCGCAGGCGCCATAGGGCAGGCCCAGCAGGGACGCGGCGCGGTGGTTGAGCTCATGGATGGTTCCCTGCGCGTCGAGCGCCAGGAACGCTTCGGCCATCATCTCCCGCAGGACCTGCAGGCGGGTCTGGGCGGACATGCTGGCCTCGTCGGCCGGAAGCGGGGGCTGGTGGGAATCCTTCGGCGTGCGCGCGGAGGTTGCGTCCAGCGAGGACGGGTCGTCCTTGGAGGCGGGGCGGACGGGTTCGAACGGACCACCGGGGAGGGGACTCATCGGGGATGCACGCTCCCGCACGGCCCCGGCGCCCGTCAAGCAAGCGCAGGGGCCGTCCAGGCCGTCTGTCAGCCCAGCGGATCCGTGAGGGGTTCAGGCATGACCCACAGCTCGGTGGGCCGCGTGTAGGCCCCGTCGAACGCGAAGAGGATGCCGTTCCACCGGTCCCAGAAGTCCGCCCAGCTGTACTCGCAGGGTGGGGCGGTGAGGATGTTCCCGTCGCGGTCCGGCTGGGCGTAGGCGTAGTCCGCGTAGGTCCAGCGCACCGTGCCGAAGTCCGTCATCAGGAACGGCGTCAGCGCCTGGAGCACGGCCGAGCGCGACACCTCGTCCGTGGGCGAGCCCGCGGGCGTGAAGACGGGCTGGGCCTGGTCGCGCTGCTCACGCCATGCGACGAAGTTGGTGCCCATGGCGACGAGCGCGTCGCGGCGCGCGGGCGTGGGCGCCAGCCGGGCGTCCTCGTAGAGGGCGAACGCGGCGATGAGCAGGCTCTTCCAGTGCATGCCCGGGAAGATCAGGTCCATGCGGGTGGGGCGCGGCGAGTCCTCCGCGTGCGCGACGGCCCAGGCGTAGGCCTGCTGCGCCTCGGTGTTGTAGGCGTCCACGAGCGTGAACTCGGTGAGCACGCGCGTGGGCGTGATGGCGCCGGTGGCGGCCGCGCGCCAGTCCAGGTACAGGCGCGCCGAACCGCCGATGTCGTTGAAGATGGCCAGGTTTCCCTCGTGGAGCGTGCGCTCCAGCGTGATGACGATGGACTCCACCTTGTCGAGCGGCGTCACGCCCGGAGCGCTCCAGTACATCGCGCCCATGCGCGACGCGGTGGCCAGCAGGGTGCGCGTGTCCGCGAGCGCCGCGGTGTTGAGCGAGCTGGTCAGCACGCTGAGGGCCGTGGCCGCGTCCGTGGTCAGCCCCTGCGCGATGAGCTGGAGGGACAGGTCCTGAAGGCGCAGCCGCACCACGCCGCCCAGCCCCAGCCGGTCCAGCGCGTTCGTCAGCGACAGCGAGGGCTGGAGCCGCGCGGTGTTGATGAAGTGCCGCGCGAGCACCGCGCTGTACATGCCCTTGCCGCCGGCCTGGGACGCGTGCGGTGCGAAGGTGAACCAGTTGGGCCGCGCGCTGCTGGTGCCACCGGGTTGCAGCGTGGGGTCGATGATGCCGCCCAGCTCATACGCGATGTCGATGTAGCCCAGCGTGATGGTGCGGTTGTCCTCCAGCGGCGTGGGCGCGGACTGCGCTCGGGCGGAGGCGGAGGTCAGGAGGAGGAGCGCGCCCAGGAGCGCGAAGGTGGAACGACGCACGTCGGTGCGAAGGGAAGTCGCCACGGTGGAGGTCCAGGGTGGAGGGGGTGGGTTCAAGCTAGGCAGCGGGGACGGCCGTCCAAACCCCGCGGCCCGGCGGGGGATTCGCGCAGCGTTGAGTGGACGACCCTTGGGACAGGCTCGCGCGGTGTTGACGCGAGAGGTCAGCTCCCAACTCCGGCGAGCGCACCGGTCTTCCGGGGAAGTCGGCGTCGGCGCAGGGCTTCCGCCACGGCGAGCCCCAGGAAGGTCGCGGCGCAGAGGCAGACGCCCGGCAGCACGCCCGGCGCGCGGTAGCGCAGCTCCACGCGGTGCGAGCCCCGAGGGGTGGGCACGGCGCGCACCGCCACGTTGGCGGGGAGCAGGCGCGCGGGGGCGTCATCCACGAACGCCGTCCAGCCGGGCTGCCACGCGTCGTTGATCAGCAGCACCGCGTCCTCGGAGGCGTCCACGTTCACGAGGAGGTGCTCGGGCGCGTCCTGTTCGACGCGGAGGTGGCCTTCCAGGAGCGCGTCGCTGGCGCGGGGGAGGACCGGCTCACCGCACTCCACCGCGGCCTGCGCGCTGGAGCGAAAGGCCGCGTCGCGCAGCAGTTCGAGCGCCGCCGATGCATCCGCGACGCACCGGGGCTTCGCCAGGGACAGGCGAGGGCGCGCGTCCGGGTGTTCCACCAGCAGCAGCTCGAAGGCGGGATCCTTCGCCACGATGGCGCCGGGTCTGTGTTTCAGGGCATCGAAGTCCGCCGGGGTGTAGGCGCTGAAGCGCACGCCGAAGACGGGCAACAGCTCCGTGAAGAGGCCGGGCGTGGCGTCCTGGAGGTTCAGCACGCGGGGGCTCGCGGCGGGGAGGTAGGCCTCCGCGGTGCCGATGCCCCACAGCGCGGGGCTGTCCGGGACCAGCATGGCCCGCGACATGAGCGCGACGCTGTCCTGGTACTCGAAGCCTTCGAAGCGCGGCAGACGGAAGCGCTGGATGCGCGACGACACGCGGGGGACGGAGGTTCCGGTGCGGTCGGCCCAGGCCTTCACGGTCTCGATGAACGCCGGTGGGCTGTCGAGCAGTTCCTCGGTGCCGAGGATGACGAGCGGCTCATTCGCGGTGAAGGCCGCGCCCAGTTGCAGCGCCACCAGCACGGCCATGCGCGCGCGGGACTCCGCGAGGCCCGGCAGGACGAGCGCGCAGCCCAGCGCCAGGCCCGCCGCGATGAAGCCCGCGGTGCTGAACGCATGGGAGAGCGTGTCCAGCGTCGGCGCGGGGACCTGGGGCCAGCGCGCGAGCACGAACGCATGCGACCACGCACCCGCCGCGCGTTCGGCGATCGCCACGAGGGCCAGGAGCCCGGCGAGGACCCCGGCCGCGCGAGCCGTCCAGCGCATGCGCTCCGGCGAGGACACGACGGCCTTCCATCCGAACCCCGCGAGCAGCGCGAGGCCCAGGGACAGATGCACAACCAGCTTCTCCGGATACCGGAACGGCCGCCACAGCGGCAGCACGCGGTAGAGCAGCGCATAGAAGGGCAGGGCGGATCCGAGCGCCAGCGCGAGCAGCGCGGTCCACGCCGCGCCGTACGGAGCCCAGCGGCGGAAGGGGATGAAGCGCAATCCCGCCACGGCGAGCACGAACACCGGAACGCCGATGAACAGCGACTCCGACCACAGCGTGGAGAATCCCCCGGTGCGCAGGAGCGGCTTGACGATCTCCTCCGGCACGGCGCGCTCCACGGTGGGGTTCGCCAGGAACGGCCCGAGCAGCAGCTCCGGCAGGCGCAGCGGATCCACCGACCAGCGCAGCGCGTCCTCGACGGAGCTGGCGCCCGGGGCACCGCCGGCGAACACCGCCACGCCCGCGAACAACTGCGGCGCGGCCACTCCCGCGCCCAGGGCCACGAGCCCCAGCCCCCGCCGCACGAGGACCGCGCGAGGCCCGTCCTCCGTCAGCGCGAGGAACAGCACGAACGCGTTCACGAACGCATAGGCCCAGGTGTCACCGGCCAGGAGCACGCCGCCCAGGCCCAGCGCGGCGACGGCGGCACGAGCGGGCGAGGCCTCGCGAAGGAAGCGGACCGCCCCCCAGAGCGCGAAGGGCAGGGTGGCGCCCGCCATCAGGTACGCGAGGCTGCTGGTGAGGCTCACCATGTAGCCGCTGAACGCGAACGCGATCCCCGCGAAGAACGCACCCGCCCGTGGCACCGCGTACAGGCGCAGGAGCGCGTACGTGCCCAAGAGCGCGAGCGGCGGGCACAGCAGCACGGTGAGCTTCATCGCCGTGCCCGTGGACAGCGCCAGCCCCAGCCACTGCGAGGGATGGAACGCGGCGGACAGCATCGTCCCCGGGAAGGACTGGCCCAGGCCGTCGAAGGGATACCAGCCCGGGAAGTCCCCGTGGGACACGCGCTCCGCCCAGTAGCGGCGCAGCGGCGCGTAGACGAGCAGCATGTCCCGCCCGGTGAAGACCTGCGCGCTGAAGACGGCCCGGTGGAAGAACAGGCACGTCAGCCCGAGCGCGGCCCCCACGACGGCCCACGCCGCGCGCGGACCCGGGACTCGTGGTTCGGCGCGGTCGGGGGATGCGGGGGACTCCATCGGGACGCGGATTGTTCCTGGTCGCGGGTGTCCCCGTCCAGCGAGCGATGCTTCACGCCTCCTTCGCGGGCGCGAAGTACGAGCAGAAGCTCGTCACGTCGCGGTAGCCCATGCGCCGGTACACGGGCGCACCGGCGGCGGTGGCATGCAGCACCGTGCGCTCCAGCCCCCACACGCGCTTCGCCTCCTCCAGCGTGCGCCGCATCACGGTCTCCGCCGCGCCCTGCCGGCGGTGCTCCGCGAGCGTCGCCACGAGCGCGACATAGACGATGCCGTCCACGCGCAGTACCGCCGTGCTCGTCGCCGGTGCGCCGTCGTGGCAGCCGACGAAGGCCCGGCACTCGGGGCCGTAGATGCCGGGCGCGGCCAGGGCTTCGCGCCCCATGGCCCGCGGCACGTCGTAGCTGGCGGAGTTCACGTCCGCGACCGCGTTGCGGCCCCACTCGTCCCGCACCTCCCGGAGCTCGAGCGAGGACTGGTGCCGTACCGGCTCCCGCAGTTGGTCCGCCACCATGCCCGTCGTGAGCATCCCCGGCTTGAGCCCCCGCGAGGCGAGCACCGCGTCCGCCTTGTCACGCAGCACCGGGGACAGCCAGTCCGGCGTCAGCGTGAAGGCCCAGCCGTGGGGCCCCTGCGCGAAGTAGCGCGCGGCCGAGTCCACCGCGCGCTCCAGCTCCGCTTCCGTCTCCACCGGCCGCGTCAGGAACGCCATGTTCATCAGGGACCACGCGACGTGGCCCGCGGTGATGAACACGTCCGCCCGCTCCACGACCTCTCCACCGGGCAGGCCCAGCGCGAACAGCCTCCAGGCTCCACGGAACTGCGCGTGTGATTCGTCGATCTCGGCTCGGGACACGGGGCTGCCTCCAGACGGGGTCAAGGGAGTTGGATTCTCCGCATTCCCAGTGGCTCGCGTCTATGTGCGCGGCGGGAGGGGCCCTGCTAAAGCGAGCGGCATGAACCCCATGGAAGGACAGCCCTGGCAGACGACGTGCCGGGTATGTGGCAGGCAGACCTGCCCGAAGCCGGAGGCGGTGGCCTCCTGGATGCGGACGATGCTGGACCGCGTGCACGGGACGCAGATGCGCGGCGCGGGCCAGCGGGGCCTGCGCGAGGCCCTGGCCATGGAGGGCGTGCTCATCACCACGCACCTGGAGGTGTGGTCGCGGGCGCTCGAAGGCGTGTGCCCGGACTGCATCGCGGAGGTGGCCCCGGAGACGGACGCGCGGCTCCAGGACCCGGAGGCGATGCACGAAGCGTCGCTGGAGCGCTGGCGCACCTCCGCGCCGGAGCTGGTCAGCGACGCGGTGGAGTCCGCCGTGGACGACGTGCTCGAAGCCGCGCGCGAGGCCGCCAGGCGCGACAAGCCCACGAGCTGATCAGGCCCACAGCTCCTGCTCCAGCGTGTCGAGCAGCGCCAGCGCGACCTCGGGCGTGGGCAGTCCCGCCTCGGTGACGAGCGCCGCGTCGACCGGCACCGCGACCTCCGCGCGCAGCAGGGCCACCGCGCGCCTGCGCGCCTCGCGCAGCGCCTCCTGCTCCGGAGCGGACAGCCGCGAGCGCACCCACCGGTCGATGTCCCACGACAGGCCCGCGTGCCGCGTCTCGTCCTCGGCGATGCGGACCATGGCCTCACGGACCTCCGCGTCGCGCGCGTGCAGGGCCTGGTGGTGGGCCACCAGCGCGCCGTACGTCTCGCGCACGCAGCCCTCCACGGCGTTGTCCAGCGCCACGGCGTCCAGCGAACGCGGCGGCACGGCCGCGACGGAGGGCGGCGGAGGCGTGGCCCCGAAGCGGCGCGCGAGCCGTCCCGTCATCTCCGTGTGCAGGACCTCGTCCACCGCGCTCGCGAGCGCCGCGTCCTGGAGGCTGGCCTCCGCGCCGTGGAGGGCCAGCTCCTCGCGCAGCCGCAGGAAGGCGTGGATGGACGCGGCCTCCAGGTGCGCCGTCTGGGCGAAGTAGTGCCCCAGCGCGTCCTCGCAGCCGCCCGCGACGGCGCCCTGGAGCCCCACGGGCCGGCGGCCCACGGAGCAGCTGCCGGAGCCCTTCTGCAGCACGTGGCCCTCCACCTCGTTGAGGGTGCCGTCGGTGGACACCCGGACCACGTGCTGCGTCAGGCTGGAGCCCTCGCCGCACACGAAGCCCTTGGTGCCAATGACGTTGAAGCTGCCATCCGGATTGCGCTTCACCGCCCCCCGCTCCAGCGCGTCGCAGCTCAAGCTGTAGCCCGCGGCGAAGGTCAGGAGCGCCGCGTCCTGCGCGGTGTCGACCGTTCCAATCAACTGCCGGAGCGCATCCATCGTCGCCCAGGTCTTCACTTCGTCACCGCGAGTCGTCGCCAGGAAGTAGTCGAAGCAGACCTGGATGCACTCGCCGGTGAAGCCGTCACTGGAGCGCGCCTCGGCCAGGGCGGTCTGACAGGCGGGCACGTCGGTGGCGGTCGCGCACGCTTCGCCGCTGGAGGCCCGGAGCACGTAGGTGGGCGGCTCTTGATCGTCGTAGCTCGTGACCTGGCGCAGCTCGATGTAGTCCTGCGCCGGCTGGATGCTCAGGCCGTCGATGGCGAGCGTCCCCCCTGGCGCGCACTCGACTTTCGAGTACTCCGTCAGGTTCGTGCTGCTGGTGCCACAGCCCGCCAGCACCAGCGGCGTCGCGAGCGAGGCCCGCAGTGCGCGAGAGAACAGATGCCGCAACCGGTTCGTGTTCATGGACGACTCCCGTAGGACGAAGTGTCCCGTGAGCAGAGCAATGGCGATGCCATCGCCGTGCTCCCTCTGCGAGACGCCGTCCCACGGGCCTGTCCGTGCGCTCGGAAAACCGAGGCGCCTTCAGAAACCTGAGGCCCGTATCAAATCGGCTGGGACGTGCGGAACAGGGGCGCACCCAGCGCCCGCCGAAGCGCTCCACCGTCGCCGCCACCGCGTGCTCCAGCGCCGCCGGATCCGTGGCGTCCGCCTGGATCGCCAGCACGTTGCCGCCCAGCTCCTTCACCGCCGCGTCCAGCGTCTCCCGGTTGCGCCCGGTGATGGCCACCCGCGCGCCCTCCGCCACGAACAGCCGCGCTGTCGCCAGCCCGATGCCGCTGTTTCCGCCCGTGATCAGCGCCGTCTTTCCGTTGAGCCGCATCCGAGTGCCTCCGGTTTGAATGGTTTCATGATGAAACTAATTTCCGGATGGATAAAAGGCCTGGTTTCGTTATGCAACCAGTTGTGGCCAGGGCGTCACGGGAAGGAGCGGGTGATGAAGCGGACGAGCATGGAGGGGGCGGCGTGCCCGGTGGCCCGGTCCCTGGACGTCATCGGGGACTGGTGGTCGCTGCTCATCGTGCGGGACGCGCAGTACGGCCTGCGCCGCTTCGGTGAGTTCCAGAAGAGCCTGGGCGTGGCGAAGAACATCCTGACCCAGCGCCTGAAGCACCTGGTGGACCACGGCATCCTGGAGACGCAGCCGGCCTCCGACGGCAGCGCCTGGCAGGAGTACGTGCTGACGGAGAAGGGACGCAGCCTCTTTCCCATCCTCATCGCGCTGGGCCAGTGGGGGCAGGAGCACTGTTTCGAAGCGGGAGAGCCGCGCACGCGGGTGCTCGACAAGGCGCACGGGCAGCCGGTGAAGCCGCTGGAGGTGCGCGCGGCGGACGGCCGGGTGCTGACGGTCCAGGACGTGCGCCTGGAGCCGGTGCCACAAGGTTAGCGCCACGCAGGGCCGGGCTGGTTAGGGTGTGCCCATGACGCGCCCTGCATCGGATTCGTGGTCACTGCCCTGGATGGGGCTGGGGCTGAGCAGCAACCTGAGCGCCTCGGACGTGCCGCATCCGTACCGGTTGCTCGACGCCTCGCCCGGCCTCTTCGACTTCGTGGAGTACAGCGCGCCCATCGCGCTGGAGGAGGCGAAGGAACAGGCCACGCTCTTCCCGGAGATGTGGCGCCGCCGCTCGGACGTGCCGGTCCTCTTCCATCCCGTACACCTGAACCTGTGGGGTCCGGAGCTGGAGCCCGCGTCCGCGTTGGCGCAGTTGGACGCGCACGCGCGCGCGGTGGGCAGCCCGTGGGTGGGCAACGACGTGGGCTGGTGGCACGCGGGCGGCCAGCCCTTCCCGGGCTATCTCTACGTCACGCCGCCGTTCAACGAAGCGGGCGTGCGGGACAGCGCGGCGCACGCGCTCCACATCCAGGCGGGCTTGAGCGTGCCGCTGGTGATTGAAAACCCCGCCGTCCTCGCCACGCGCGGCGGAATGCACGCGCTGGACTTCATGGCGAAGCTGCACGCGCGCACGGGCCTGCCGCTGCTCCTGGACCTGGGCCACCTCTTCAGCCACCAGCTCTCCGCGGGGCTGCCCCTGCGAACGGGCCTGGACGGCTTCCCGTTGGATCAGGTGGTGGAGATCCACATCGCGGGCGGCGTGGTGACGCGCAGGGGAGGGCGGACCTTCTACGTGGATGACCACACGCAGCCCGTGCGCGAGGAGCTGTTCGAACTGCTGGCGGAGGTGCTGCCGCGCTGCCCGCGCGTGCGCGCCGTGACCTTCGAAGGCGACGGCCATCCGCCGGAGGTGGCGCTCGCGTCGCTGCGGCGGCTGCGCGCGCTCGTGCCGAAGGAGTCCCGACCCGCCATCGACTACCCCGCGTCGCGCGAGCCCGTGCCCGCGCTCACCGGGGAGAGCCGCCCGTGGGCGCTGTTCGACGCAGGCCACGGCGTCACGCCGGCCACGGAGGACCCGGACCCCGAGGGCACGCGAGCGGACCGGGACTTCCGGCTGGCGGTGGTGGCCGAGCAACTGGACAAGGACTGGCCGCTGACGCGCCTCTTGCTCGCGGCGACGCCGGAGGGGCTGGAGTCCTTCACCCGCTCGCGCGAGTACCGCGGCCTCTTCGACGGGCTGGGCAAGTCGCTGTCCCACGCCTTCGCGTCCTGGGCACGCAAGCGCGTGATGGCCGCGCCGTCGGACGGGGTGGCCGCCGCGCTGTCGCTGGAGATGATGCTGCCGCACGCCTTCCTCCAGCCGCCCCCAGCTCCCGGTCCGGGCCAGGTGGCGCTGGCCGAGGACGTCCGCCTGGGCGCCTTCCCGGCGGACCTGACGGAGCTCGTCTTCGCCGCACGGGCGTTGCGGCGTCACCTCACCGGGCGTGCGTGGGCCTGCGGGGCCCTGGAGGTGTCCGGCCTGGAGGCCCTGGCGCAGGTGGCGGCCCGGCCGGGCCCGGGCCCGTGGCGCTTCGCCATCCGCCGCAAGGCGACGGGCTTCGAGGTCCTGACGCTGCCGCCCGAGGTGGCTACGGGACTCCAGGGGCTCGCGGACGGTCCGCGTCCGGTGGAGGACCTGCCCGGGTGGCTGCTCGCGGAAGGGCAGGCGCGCGGGCTCTTGCGGCGGGCATAAGCCACGCGCGCTGTCGGGGAGTGAACGGACCCTTGCGCCCACCTGTCTGGTGGGGTACTGCCCGCCGCATGTCGTCACCCCTCGTCGTTGGTATCGCGGGCGGCACCGCATCCGGCAAGACCACGGTGGCCCGCAAGGTGCGTGAGGCCCTCGCCGACTGCCGGGTCGCCTTCATTGATCAGGACTCGTACTACCGGGACCTGAAGGACATGCCCCTGGTGGACCGGCGGGAGGTGAACTTCGACCATCCCGACGCGTTCGACACGGAGCTGCTCGTCAGCCACCTGCGCGCGCTCAAGCAGGGCCAGGCCATCCAGAAGCCGGTCTACGACTTCGTCACGTCGGGCCGCCAGCCGCACACGCACCGCGTGGACCCCGGGGACATCATCCTCATCGAGGGCATCCTCGTGCTGCACATGAAGGAAGTCCGCGACCAGATGGACGTGAAGATCTACGTCGACGCGGACGACGACCTGCGCATCCTTCGCCGCCTCACGCGCGACATCAAGGACCGCGGCCGCGACTTCGACCACGTGGTGGGCCAGTACCTGCGCCACGTGCGCCCCATGCACATGGGCTTCGTGGAGCCGTCCAAGCACCACGCGGACATCATCATCCCGCACGGCGGCAACAACGACATCGCCATCGGGATGCTCGTGGGCGCGCTCCGGGCGCGGCTCGCCTCCCAGCACCAGTCGCAGCGCTAGCGCTCAGCCGCGCAGCCAGCGCAGGAAGTCCTGCACCGGCCCTTTGAGCCGGTGCGCGTCCGACAGCAGGGTGCCGTGGTCTCCCGGCCCCTGCAGCTCCACGAACCGCGCCTGCACGCCCGCCGCCGTGAGCTGGTGGTACGTGTCCCGCACGCGGCCCGCCGGCGCCAGCGCGTCCGTCGCGCCCGCGAGCAGCAGCACCCGCGCGCGGATCTTCGGGAACGTCTCCGTCAGGTCGCAGCCCGCGTACGCGGAGCAGAGCAGCGCCCACGCCACCGGATCGAACGTGTCCGCGAACGACGCGGCCTCCGCCTCCAGCGCCGCCTGCGCCGCCGCGCTGTCCGGATACGCCGTGCCCAGGTGGTCGCGCCCGTAGAGCAGCTTCAGGTAGTCCAGCCGCAGCCGCGCCAGCGTCCGGTTCGGGGCGCGCTCGCGCAGGGGCGGGGTGTCCTCGTTGTCGGGCGCCATGCGCAGCACCTGCGACGTGAGGCCCAGCTTCTCGCGCAGCCCCTCGGGCAGCGCCCGCGCCGCGCCAAGCACCACCACGCCGTCCGCCAGCTCCGGGAACAGCGCCGCCAGCCGCAGCGCGACCAGCCCGCCCAGGCCAATGCCCACCAGCGCCCGCACGCGCGTGAGCCCCAGGGCCTTGAGCAGCGCGGACACACCGCGCGCCATGTCCAGCACGGTCAGCGGCGGCAGCGCCGTGCCCCACGGCGCCCCGGTGTGCGGATCCAGCGTCACCGGCGACGTGGATCCGAACGGGCTGCCCAGCAGGTTGGGCACGATGACCGGCGTCAGCTCCGGATCCAGCGCCTTGCCCGGGCCAATCAGCTCCCGCCCCCAGCCCGAGGGTTGGAACGCACCGTTCACTTCCGTGCTCAAGGCCTGGTGCGAATGGGACAGGTCGTGCAGCACCACCACCGCTTTGCCATCAGACGGTTTCCCGAAGGCCTGCCAGGCAATCTGGGGGCTCCCCAGCAGCTCTCCTTCCTCCAGCGGAAGGGGCACGGTGAACAGTTGGATTCCCTCGGCCTGGGGCACGATGATGGGGCTCATATCATTGCCTGCCCGTACGCACAGGAGCCTGTCGCTTGAAGCGCTACTTCGGAATCATCGTTGTCATCGCCCTGGTGATCGTCGCCGCGGTGGCGAGTCACCGCACCGCCTCCGCGCGGGCCACGGAGGCGGAGCGGGACGCGGACTTCCGCCGCATCCAGTCCGTCTACCTGGAGCGCGTGGGCTGGATGCGCTCCAACCCGGATGAGGCGTCCTACCGGGACGAGCTGAAGTCCTTCTTCAAGGCGTACTTCGACGACGTCGACGCGCACCTGGACCGCTTCCACGGCAACAAGAAGTTCGACAGCTACCTGGCGGAGCTCGAGCAGCGCGAGGCGTCCGGCGGCGAGAAGAAGGACAACCGCGCCACGGACCGCAAGGCCTTCTACGAGTACGCGCGCAAGCAGTTCGACGCCCTGCACGAGGGCCGCTACCGCCCGGTGTGGACTGCCACGGACAAGGGCATGCGCCTGGACGTGGTGTCCAACGACGTGGTGATGGTGATGGGCAAGCCGCAGATCCGCCTGCAGCTGGTGCTCTGGGGCGCGCAGCGCGTGGAGAAGGACGAGGGCAAGCTGAAGAAGATGGTCACCAGCGCCGCGTTCGACACGGTGTGGAAGCTCACCGACGCGAAGGGCAAGCTCTTGGGTGAAATGCGCGGCGCGGATCCGTCGATGAAGATCGACTACCCGGAGCGCCTCATCGCGGAGTTCCCCCCGCAGATGGTGCTGGGCCACTACGACCTGGACCTCCTGCCCTCGGACGTGGCGAAGCTGGAGATGACCATCAACGTCGCGTCGCACGCGGCGTCCGGTGGCAACGCCAACGCCACCTACGTGTGGAAGCTGGACGTGCCGTCGGAGTGGAAGCTGGGCGCCAACGAGACCTGGGAAGGCGCCACGCAGGAGGAGCGGCCGGAGGAGGAGATCGACCCGGCCAAGGCCTCCGCGAAGAAGGGCGAGTAGCCCTATTTCACGACGGCGAAGTGTGAACCCAGCCGGTACGCGGACAGCGTGCCGGCGTCGTCCAGGAAGTACAGGTTGAGGCGCACGTCGGCCTGGAGCGCGACGAGCCCCACCCCCGCGCTCACCTCCGCGAGCACCTGTCCGCCGCGAGGATCCACCGCGCGCACCACCTCACCCGCGATGAGCGTCACGTCGCGGGCGGTGCGCGCGGGCAGCGCGGTGATCAGCGGCTCTCCCGCGGCCCCCACGCGCCAGTCCACCTGCCCGGACAGGGCCACGCGGGCCGCGGCCCCGGACGCGCTCGTCACCACCACCGCGCGCGGCAGCGGCGCCAGCGCATAGGGCCCGGGCCCCAGGTGCAGCGCGCGCTCCCAGACCTTGCGCCCACGCGAGTCCAGGCACACGAGGAACCCGTCCTGGTCGCGCATGCCGGCCAGCAGCACGCGCTGGCCCACCGGCAGCGGCGTGGAGGGCAGCATGAGGTCCGGCTCGAAGGTCCACTGCGCCTCGCCGGTGTGCGCGTCCGCCAGCAGCATCGCGTGATGCGAGCCGCGCCCCAGCAGCGCCAGGAAGCGCCGGCCCCACGCCACCGGCGGCCCATGGAAGGGCAGCGGCGAGCGCAGCCGGTAGCGCACCTGACCGTCCTCCAGGTCCAGGCCATAGAGGTAGCCCGAGTCCGTGGACAGGAGCGCCCGGTGCCCCTGCGTGGCCAGCCATCCGCGCTGCGTGCGCGGCGGGGCCAGGCGCCACACCTCGCGGCCCGTGGCCTCCGCGAAGGCAACGGCCGTGCGGTCCTCCGACAGCGTCAGCAGCAGCCCGTCCTGCCGAAGGAGCAGCGGCCCCAGGGGGATGCCGTCATGGTCGTGCAGCCACCGCGCACCCGCGCCCCGGCCGGTGAAGCCGAACACGCGCGTCCCGTCCGCCGCCACCGCGTGGCCATCCGCGGACGCCGCCACGCCCAGCGACGCGGCCCGACGCCACAAGAGCGCACCGTCCTTGCGCGAGAACGCGCCCGCGAGCCCCGGCGCGCAGTACACCGGTCCATGCCGGCCCAGCAGCAGCCGCGCCTCCTCTGGCTCCTCCAGCCCGCGCTGCTCCCACAGCTTCTCGAAGCGCAGGCGCTTGAGCTTGCCGGGCACCTTCAGCGGACGGGACTCCGCGCGCGCCGGCGGCGTCTTGCGCTCGCGCGCTTCACCTTCCGCCTCGGGCGGCTTGTGGGCCCCACGCAGGTGCGACAGCCCCTCGCGGCAGCGCTCAGCCAGCTCCACGAGGTACGGGTTGGAGACCTGGACCCGGTGCGCCTCCGCGAACGCCAGGCCCAGCGCCTCGCCCAACTGGAAGAGGGCGGACAGCAGCTCCGAGGGCTCCAGCTCGAACCAGGTGCCGGTGGGCCCCAGCTTCGCCCGCCGCCCGGGGAGGTCCAGCGTCAGCAGGGGGCGCACGCCCGCGGGCTCGAACTCGAAGCGGGCCTCGCCCAGCTCCACGGCCCGCGCCAGCTCCACCGCCTGGCGGGACAGCTCCAGCACCGTGAGGAACGGCGGCCCCGGCGCGCGCCACGCCTGCGGCCGGCCCGGCAGCGCGAGCCACACCTCGCCCGCGCCCAACAGCGGCGCCAGCGCCCCGGAGGTGCCCTTCGACGGCGCCTCGCGCGAGGCGGGGGAGATGTCCTTCAGCTCGAAGCCGAACCCCGGCACGGAGACGGGCTCGATCCGCAGTGGGGTAGGGGGAACGGGCTTCTCTTCCGCATGCGGGGCGGCCTTGCCCAGGCCCTGGAGCGCCTCGCCCAGCTTGCGTGCGGCCGTCGCGGACAGGGCCTTGGGCGCGAGCTTCGTCACGTCCTGGAGGAAGCGCTGACCGCTCTGTCGGGTGGCCTTCGTCAGCTCCTCGGCGTCCACCCGGATGGGCGGGCGCAACAGGTGCGCGGGCCGGGCGAGGCTGGCCACCGACAGCTCGATGTCCGGACCGACCCGACGCAACACCAGCTCCAGGTGCGCCTCCGTCAGCGACACCTGCGCCAGCCGCCGCTTCCCCGCGTGCAGGGCCGCCACCGCCTCCACCAATGCGGGGACGACCTCCGCCAGGGGCTCCTCCACCGCCCCGGACAGCAGGTTCACGCCATCAAGTTCCAGCGCGATGGAATCGAGCGGGGAAGCTGACGGTTCGCGCTTCCAATGGTGTCCGATGCGGAGACGGGTCATTGACGTTCGTTGACAAGCCAGTTTAGCGGTGGCTAGCATCCGCCGCCCATACGGACCTACATTTTTGTAACCGTTCGGAATTCTTGGGGAATACTCGATGACATTTTACGAGGCCGCGCTCAGGGTACTGGAGAGCGAAGGTCGCCCCCTGCATTTCCTTGAAATCACGGAGAAGTCCATCCAGCTGAGCCTGCTGTCCCACATTGGCAAGACGCCCGAAGTGACGATGCTGTCGCGGCTGGCTGCCATGGCGCGGAGGACGCGGGATCGCAAGGTGATCGTCACGGCGAAGGATACCTTCGCGCTGACGGACTGGTCGCTCTCCGAGGACGTCGAGGCACTTGCACAGACGGGCGTGATGGAGCCGCATCCGGAGGAGGAGCTTCCTCCGCTGCGGCCGGTGGAGCGCCACCCGGAGCCTCGCACGGACAACGTCCGCGCGTCGGGCCGCGGCACGGAGCGCAAGCGCCGCCGGGACGAGGGCGACGAGGAGCGGGGTGGACGCCGCAAGCGCTTCCCGCCGCTGCCGGAGGTCGTCTTCGAAATCCTCAGCGAGGCGGAAGCCGGGCTGCGCACGGATCAGCTCATCGAGCGCGCCAAGGCGAAGGAGCTGTGCGCCGAGGAGACCACGGTGGAGGCGGTCCTCACCGCCCTGCTGGAGGACAACCAGCGCCGCATCGACGCGGGCCGCCGGCCCCAGTACGCCTTCAACCAGGAGACCGGCGAGGTGTCCCTGGAGCGCGCGGGCGCGCCGAGCGAGGCGCCGCCCCTGGAGCTCCAGGCCGCCTTCGCGCAGGCCCTGGGCATCCCGCTGGAGGGGGGCCGCCCGGTGCTGGGCAAGCCCGCCGCCGCCGGGGAGCCGCTTGTCGACGAGGCCCTCATCACCACCGCGCGCACGGCCCTCAAGGACGCGCGCCGGGCGGTCGCTCGCGGGCTGCGCAAGCGCCTGGGCGACGCGGACGTGGGCACCTTCGAGAAGTCCGTCGTGAAGATGATGCACGGGCTGGGCTTCCGCGAGCTGAAGGTCGCGAAGCGCTCCAAGGAAGGCCCCCTGCTCACGGCGCGCAAGCGCGAGGGCAGCGTGGAGCTGCGCTACGCGGTGCGCATGCTCAAGGGCATGCCGGGCATCGACCGCAAGACGGTGCAGGAGCTGCGCCGCGACCTGGGCCACTACTCGGCGCAGGTGGGCCTGCTGGTGAGCGCGGGCGAGGTGCGCGGCGACGCGCGCTCCGAGGCGCAGGCCTCAGGCTCGCTGGTGATGCTGTGGTGCGGGGACGCCCTGGGCGAGAAGTTCCTGGAGGCGAAGACGGCCGTCACCGTCACCCAGGTGGAGCTGTACGACATCGACGAGCGCTTCTTCGAGGCCGCGAAGCTGGACGCCGAGGAGGCCCAGCGCCGCCGCGAGGAGCGCAAGAGCGAGAAGCAGGCCCGCGAGGAGGGCGGTGGCGAGGTCGAGGTCGCCGCCACCACCGAGCGTCCGGAGCGCGCCGAGCGTCCCGAGCGCGCGGACCGTTCCGAGCGCTCCGAGCGCTCCGAGCGCCGCCGCGACCGTCAGCGTGAACGGGCCGAGGCCCGCGACGCCGCCCAGGCCGGCACCGAGGGCTCCGAGGCCAAGGCCTCGCCGGTGGCCCCCGTGCCGCCGGCCGCCGCCGGGTTCACGCCCGCGTCGGAGGAGGACGAGTCCGAGGAGGGCGACGACGAGGGTGAGGACGAGGACCTGGAGGCCGCCAGCGCCTTCGTGGGTGGAGCCAAGGAGGGTGCCGAGGGTGGCTCCGCCGAGGCCAACGCCTCCGAGCGCAAGCGCCGCCGCCGCCGTCGCCGGGGCCGTCGCGGCCGTGGCACGCGCGGAGCGGAGGGCGCGCCCGCGGGTGAAGGCGCCGCCGCTTCCGGTGAAGCCGCGGCCAGCGCGGATCAGGCCGGTGCCTCCACCGTGGCGGCGCTCGCCTCCGGTGAGGGCGGGGCGACCTCGGGTGGCATCGCCGCGCCGTCGCCGGGTGGCAGCGTCACCGGTGAGCAGGTCGCGCTCGCGGGTGAGGCTCTGCCGGTGAGCACGGACGCGTCCGCCAGCCCTGCCAACGAGGAGTCCGCCGCCACGCCGCCCGCCGTGGGCAACGTCTGGCAGGCGGGCGAAGCGGTGCAGTCCGCGCCGGAGTCCGACGACGTCGCGCGGGCCCGGGCGGACGCCCACGCCTCGTCCGACGCGGTGACCCCGGTCGCCGGACAGGCGCTGCCTCCGGAAGAAGCCGCCGCCGAGGCGTCCTCGCAGCCCGCGGAAGTTCGCGAGGCCCGCGAGGTGCACGAGGCGCCGGTGGCCCCCGCGACGGATGGCTCGTCCGAGGGCAACAAGGAGGGCTGATCCCCCGCACGGAATCGGGTGCGGTGGACGCGGGAGTGTTAGCCTGGGGGGGCCATGAAGCCGGCCCTGCTGCTTACCTCCTGCGTGCTGTTCCTCGGGGCCTGCCGCTCGCAGGCCCCGCGCTATCCGGTGGCGCCGGTGGAGCTGGCCGGGGCCACCCTGCAGGACAACGCCCTCTTGGGCTTCGGTCCTGAAGGCGTGCGGGACCTGTTCGACGACGCGCTGGAGTCCTCCGGCCGCTTCGAGCGGGTGGGCGAGGACGTCCCCAAGCCCAAGAAGGCCCGTCCCTGGAGGCTGTCGCTGGAGGTGCCCTTCACCCGCGAGGTGCTGAAGGACGGCAACCCGCACAGCTTCGCGGAAGTGGGCGCCAACCTGTCCCTGGAGCGCTTCGGCGGCAACACCCCCCAGCGCTACGAGATCGTCGGCCTGGGCGAGGCGGCCGTGGAGGAGGACTCGGCGGAGGGGCGGCGGGCGGCCATGCGCGGCGCGCTGGAGAGCGTGCTGCGGCAGGTGACGGAGTCCGCGGTGCTGCAGCTCGCCGCGCTGGAGCGCACGGACGAGGCGCTGGTGGCGGACCTCCAGGCCTCCGACTCGCGCATGCGCGAGTTCGCCCTGCGGACGCTGGCCGAGCGCAAGCACCCGGCCGCGGCGCCGCTCCTGATTGACCGCCTCAAGGACACCAGCGACGCGGAGCAGGTGCGCCGCACCATTGGCGCGCTGGCGGAGATGAAGGCGAAGAGCGCGGTGCCGGCGCTCATCGATCTGGCGCGCGGCAAGGACTCCGGCTTCCTGCAGGAGATCGTCTTCGCGGTGGGCGAGATTGGCGGCCCGGAGGCGGAGGCGTACCTCTACACGGTGGCCCAGGGCCACGACACGCCGTCGGTGCAGGCCGCCGCGCAGCAGGCGCTGGACACACTCTACGCATCACGCAACCACGCAACCGCGGAGGCGCGTGGCCAGGGCCACGCGGACCCCTAGCGCATGAAGCAGCCGTCCCTGAAGCAATCGCTGTCGATGGTGGGGGGCCTGGCCCTCCTGGCCTCCACGCTGGTGGGCTCCGGCTGCGCGAAGCGCGTCGAAGCGGACGCGCGCCCCTCGCCCGAGTCCATTGGCCAGTACTACCCGCTGGCCGTGGGCAACGCGTGGACGTACCGCATTGACGGCCGCGACGACAAACCCGTCACGGTGGAGATCGTCAAGGAGCAGGACGGGTACTTCGTGGACAACCAGGGCGGCCAGCTCACGGTGGACGCCTTCGGCCTGCGCGACCCCAAGCGCTACCTGCTGCGCGGCCCGCTGGAGGCCGGACGCGGCTGGAACAACGTCGTGTCCGTGTCCTCCACGGAGCGCTACCAGCTGGTGCAGGTGGGCTTCGCGTGCAAGGTGCCCGCGGGCTCCTTCCCCAACTGCGTGAGCGTGGAGGGCCGCAACAAGGTCGACGCGCAGACGACGCTCGTGAACACGATGACCTTCGCCGCGGGCGTGGGCCTGGTCCGCGTGGACGTGGCCACGGAGCACGAGGGCAAGCGCGTGCCGCAGACGGAGCTGGAGCTCATCTCCTACAAGGCGGACGGCGCCAGCACTCCGGCCCCTCCCGCGAACTGAAAGCCGTGGAGACACCTGAGCTCACGCAGGACGCGCGCATCCTCAACTTCCTCGCGGAAGGAGGGGAGGGCTTCATCTCCGGCGAGGCGCTGTCCACGCGGCTGGGCCTGTCGCGCACGGCGGTGTGGAAGCACGTGGAGGCCCTGCGCCTGAAGGGCTACCGCATCGAGGCGGTGCCCGCGAAGGGCTACCGGCTGACGGGCCGGCCGGACCGGCTCTCCGCGCTGGAGGTCCACCCGCTGCTCGCCACGCGCGCGGTGGGCCGCGTGCTGCACCACCACGACACCATCGGCTCCACCAACGCGGCGGCCTTCCGGCTGGCCCAGGATGGCGCCGTGCACGGCACCGTCGTGGTGGCCGAGCAGCAGACGGCGGGCAAGGGACGCCGGGGCCGCGCGTGGGTGTCGCCGCCGAACCTGAACCTGTACTTCTCCGCCATCCTGCGCCCGGAGCTGCCCCCGCAGCGCGCGCCCGAGCTGACCCTGGTGGCGGCCGTGGCCCTGGCGGAGACGCTGCGCGAGGCGGGCGCGGACGCCGCCATCAAGTGGCCCAACGACGTCCAGATTTCGGGCCGGAAGGTGGCCGGCATCCTCACGGAGCTGTCCGCCGAACCCGAGCGCGTGCACTTCGTCATCGTGGGCGTGGGCGTGAACCTCAACTCCGGCGAGGAGCACTTCCCCGAGGAGCTGCGCGCCACGGCCACGTCGCTGTCCCTGGCGCTGGGGCGGCCCGTGCTCCGCGCGCCCTTCGCCGCGGGCCTGTGGACCCGGCTGGAGACCTGGCTGGACACGTACCTGGCCACCGGCTTCGACGCGGTGCGCACCCGGTGGAAGGCGCTCTCCAGCACCCTGGGGGTGCCCGTCCGGGTGCGGACGGACCGGGGGGACTGGGAGGGGTTCGCGGAGGACATCGACCCCACGGGCGCCCTCATGGTGCGCATGGCGGACGGCCGCGTGGAGCGCGTGCTGGCGGGGGACGTGGAGCAGCTGCGCCCCCAGCGCTAGAGTGCGCAAGCGATGCTCCTGGCCATCGACGTCGGCAACACCAACACCGTCCTGGGCGTGTACGAGGGCCGGCGGCTCCTGGACCACTGGCGCCTGGAGACGAGCGCCCGCAGGAGCGCGGACGAGTACGGCATCGTCGTGCGCCAGCTCTTCTCCTGGAGCGGCATCGACGCGAACGGGGTGAAGGCCGTGGCCGTGTCCAGCGTGGTGCCGCCGCTCCAGTTCATCCTGGAGAAGATGAGCGAGCGCTACTTCAAGACGCGCCCCATGTTCGTGGGCCCGGGCGTGAAGACGGGCATGCCCATCCTCTACGACAACCCGCGCGAAGTGGGCGCGGACCGCATCGTCAACGCCGTCGCCGCCTACGAGAAGCACCACCGCGGCCTCATCGTCGTGGACTTCGGCACCGCGACGACGCTGGATGCCGTCACGCCCAAGGGCGAGTACCTGGGCGGCGCCATCTGCCCCGGCATCAACATCTCCATGGAGGCCCTGTTCCAGAACGCCTCCAAGCTGCCCCGCGTCGAGTTCGCCCGGCCGCCGCACGTGGTGGGCCGCAACACCGTGCACTCCATGCAGTCCGGGCTGGTCCACGGCTACGTGAGCATGGTGGACGGCATGTGCGCGCGCATGGAGGCGGAGATGGGCTTCTCCGCGAAAGTGGTGGCCACCGGGGGCCTGGCCCCGCTGGTGGCCAGTGAATCGAAGGCCATCCAGGAGGTGGATGAGTTCCTCACCCTGGAGGGGCTGCGCATCATCTACGGAAGGAATCACGCGACATGAGCACCGCCGCCGACCCCAGCATTCCGGCCCCGCCCCCGGGCTGCCCCTTCAACGCGGAGTTCCTGCCGCCCAACCTGCGCAAGCACGTGGACCCCAACGCCCCCGTGCCCCTGCGGATGATGGCGGCCAAGTCGCTGGTGCCGCTCAACCCGGCGGACATGCTGGGCGCGCTCTACATGCTCACGTTCGACCCCGAGGCGAACGTGCGCGAGACGGCCGCCAAGACGGCCGCGGCCCTGCCGGACCGCATCCTTGGCTCCGCGCTGCGCGACGAGGGCGTGCAGCCGCCCGTGCTGGGCTGGTTCCTGGGCCTGCTCAAGGACAAGGAAGCCTACGCGGAGATGCTCGTCCTCAACTCGGAGACGCCGGACGACGCCGTGGCCAGCGTGGCGTCCACGTGCAGCCCGAAGGTGGCGGAGATCATCTCCCAGAACCAGCTGCGCCTGCTGCGCAACGAGGACATCATCCGCAACCTGTGCGCCAACCCCGGCGCGCCGGTGTCGCTGGTGGACAGCGTCTGCGACTTCGCGGTGCGCAGCGGCCTGGTGCTGGCGGACGTGCCCGCGATGCAGGCCGCGCGCGTGCGCATCTACGGCCCGCAGGCCGCCGCCGCGCCGCCGGATCCGGGCCCCACCGCGGAGGAGGTGCTCCAGGAGCTGGGCACCGAAGCGCAGTCCGAGGACGCCGCCCCCATGGAGGAGGGCAAGCGCCTGACGCTCGCCCAGCGCATCATGAAGATGTCCATCGCGGAGAAGATCAAGCTGGGCACGCTGGGCAACAAGGAGGCCCGCTCCGCGCTCATCCGCGACACCAACAAGCTCGTCTGCGTGGCCGTCATCCGCAGCCCCCGCATCACCGACGGCGAGGTGCTCGCGTGCGCCGCGAACCGCGCCGTCAACGAGGACGTGCTGCGCGTCATCTACAACAACCGCGAGTGGACGAAGATGCAGAAGGTGAAGCTCGCGCTGGTGAAGAACCCCAAGGTGCCGCTCACCGTCACCATGAAGTTCCTCAACACGTTGCGCGACGCGGAGCTCAAGGATCTGTCCCGCGACAAGAACGTGCCCGCCGCCGTGCAGTCCTTCGCCAAGAAGCTGCACGAAAAGAAAACGGCCCCCAAGAAGGAGGCCGGGAAGTAACGCGGGCGCTGTGCTGGTGGGGGAGGGCGGTTGCCCGCGCCTTCCCCCAGGCCCTGTGGTGCTGCTTCAGGCCGCGGCTTCCTCGTCGGCGTCGTCGCCCACGGCGGTGCCCGGCTCGTCCAGCAGCTGCTGCGCGATGGCGAGCGCTTTCTTCGTCTTCTCGCGCAGCTTCTCGTCGCCCTTGATGCGCGCGTAGAGCTTCGTCACGCGCTCCTCGTTGCGCACCGCCGCCTGCTCCAGCTCGGTGATGCGCGCGCGCAGCCCGTCCGCTTCCGACGCGGCCTGGGCGCTCTGGTTGGAGAGGTCCGCCTGGGCCTGCTCCAGCTGGCCACGCAGGCCCTCCAGCTCGCCCTGCGCCGACTCCACCTGCGAGCGCAGGCCTTCCGCCTCGTCGCGCGCCGCCTGGAGGTCCGCGTCCTGCTGGGCCACCTGGGCGCGCAGGCCTTCCACCTCGCCCTGGAGCGCCTGGGCCTGGGCCTGGTGCTGCTCCAGCTCCTCCTGCAGCGTGCCCAGCTTCGCGGTGGCGCCGCGCGCCTCCTCCTTCGCGGTGGCCAGCTGCTGATCCACGCGCTTGCGCTCCGTGGTGAGCTGCTCCGTGCGCGAGGTGAGGGTCTTGATCTGCGCGTCGCGGCGGTTCAGCTCCTCCTCGGAGGTGGAGGCCTTCTGCTCCAGCTCCAGGTGCTGATCCTTCAGCTCGATGATCTCCTGGTCCTTCTGGTTCAGCTCGGACTTGAGGCGGAGGATCTCCTTGTCGCGCTTGTTGACGGTGTCACGCAGCGCGAAGGTGTCCTTGTCGCTCTTGCCGGCGGTGGAGCGCGAAGCCTCCAGCTCCGTGGCCTTCGCCTGGAGCTCGGACTCGAGCGACTGCACGCGCTCCTCGACCTGCGTCGTCTCCGAGCGAGCGTCCTCCAGCGCGCTCTGCAGCTCCGCCACCTTCGCGCGCAGGTTGCGCAGCTCCGCCAGGTCCGCGGCGGAAGGGCCGGAGGACACGGGCATCACCGGAGCGGCGACGGCGGCGGGACGGGCCGCGGCGGCGGGCGGAGGCACCGCGCGCAGGGGCGTGGCGGCGGCGCGCGCGGGCGGCGGGGTGGGGGCGGCGACGGGCTCCGGATCCACCGGCGGCATGAAGCCGACGACGGTCTTCTCCTCGGGCTCGTCATCCAGGCCGCCCAGCACGTCGAGCGAGTCGTCGTTGTCCGGGCCCAGCGAGTCGAGCGCGGAGATCTCCTCCAGGCCGGACGGCGTCTCCGTCTCCTCCGGAGGCGCCACCACGGGCTCCTCCTCGGGCGTGCCCGTCACGGGCTCGGACAGGTCGCTGAACGCGTCGTCGAGCATGTCCAGGTCTTCCCCGGGCACCGCGGGCTCCTCGCCCGTGTCGACGGCGATCTCCTCGCCGAAGTCCGCCGAGGGCTCCTCACCCAGCGAGCCCAGCGTGAGGCTCTCGTCCTCCACCACCTCGTTGCTCGCGGGCGGCTCCGGGAAGCCGATGACGCCGCCCACGCGCTCGATGAGGACGTTGCTGTCCACGGGCTTCGCCACGTACTCGTCCGCGCGCGCCTTCAGCTTGCTGTGCGCCGCGAAGCCGTCCGGGCTGCCGATGATGACGATGGGCACCGTCTTCAGCTCGTCGTCCTTCTTCAGCTTGCCGCAGATGAGATAGCCGTTCTGTCCCGCGGACAGGTCCACCGCCAGCACCACGAGGTCGGGACGCTCACGGCGGATCAGCTCCACGCTGCCCTTGCCGTCGCCCGTCGTCTGCGCGGAGAAGCCCCGGGCCTCCAGGGCCTGCTGCAGGGAGGTGGCGAGGGTGGCGTCGCTTTCGACGATCAGGATTCGCTTGGACATGAAGGGACGGCCATCCTGGGGGTGCGGCGCGCGGTGTGACGCCAAGAGGAACAGCAGCGGCGGCGCGCGAGAGTGAAGACGCCGTCGAGGCTATCGGCCATGCCTGGGACCGTCAATCTTCACACCGGGCGCAACGCCCGGTATTCAGTTGAGCAGGCGACCACGCAAGCCCTCGCTGGTGCGAGGACTTCAGGGCTGTAGCGAGACCGGCTGCACGCTCACCGCTGGCTTCACCTGTGCGGGGCGCACGAGCCCATTCGAGCGGTGCTCCTGATCCCGCAGCATCTGCAGGATGGCGGCGTCGTCCAGGTCCGTCACCAGCTCATAGGTGACGTCCTGATCACGCCACGTCACGACGTTGTACGCCTGGCTCGAGTCCACGGCGACGTTCTCCACCGTGGGGCCCTCGTCCTTGATCACCCGCTGACCCGTCGCCGGATACACGAACACGCCGATGTTGCGCTTGGGCTCGTTGGTGACGCGAGGCTGGGTTTCGTAGCTGACGTAGACGACTTCCTGGCCGTTGAGCGTGGAGAAGCGCGCGCCCACGGGCCGGGCCTGCTGCAGGCGGGGCAGGGTGATGCGGTGCTCCACCTTGTCGTTGAACCACGCCTCGATCTGCTCCGGCGTGCCCGCGACGAACTCCAGGGGCCGCTGGCGCGTGTGGCGCTGCACGGCCTCCAGGATGGTGGCCTTCTGCGCCTGACCGGACTGGTACATCATCCAGCCGCCGCTCACCGTGACCACCACCAGGGCCATGGCCCCGGCGCGCAGCCACTGGCTCACCTGCGCGCGGCGGTGCTCGCGGTGCAGGCCGGACTGGATGCCCGCGCGCAGCGACGCCGGTGCGCGCGTGCCCTGCGCGGAGATGGAGTGCTTCGCCGCCCGGCGCAGCGTCTGGCGGAGCTGCATCTCCTCGTCCACGCGCGCGACACACGCCTCGCAGCCTTCGAGATGCGACTCCACGTCATGGCGTTCCTCGGGCTGGAATTCGCCGTCGAGGTACGGGTACAGCAACCGCTCGAGTTCCTGGCAGGTCATGGGCGCTCGATGAGGTGGGCGGAGGGAAGACGACGCCCCTCCAACCTCTTTCTAGCCTGCCTTCTTCCGGCGCCGGTACTCTTCCAGGTCCGCTGGAGCCTGCACCGGGTCTCCGTCGTGCCGGAATACGCCCTGACCTTCCGCGTACTCGCGCAGCGTCTTCTGCAAGAGCTTGCGGCCACGGAACAGGCGGCTCATCACGGTGCCCACGGGGCACTCCAGAATCTCCGCGATCTCCTTGTAGGAGAACTCCTGGAGGTCCGCGAGGATGACCACCAGCCGGAAGTCGATGGGCAGCGAGTCGATGGCGCGCAGCACGTCGTCCGACAGGAGCCGGTCGAAGAAGTACTGCTCGGGGTTGGCCGCGAAGTCCGTGGCGTCCCGGCTCACGAAGCGCTCATGCACCGCCTCGCGCTCCACGCCCTCCACCACCGTGCGCTCCTTCACCTTGCGGCGATAGCGGTTGATGAAGGTGTTCGTGAGGATCTTGAAGAGCCAGGCCTTGATGTTGGTGCCGCGCTCGAACTTGTCGAAGAAGCGGTAGGCCCGCATGCAGGTGTCCTGCACCAGGTCCTCGGCGTCGCGCTCGTTCTTGGTCAACCGGAGCGCCGCCGAATAGAGCGGGTCCAGGTGCGCCAGCGCCAGCTCTTCGAATTCCTGCTTCGTCCGGTTGGGTTGCCTGAAGTCCAGCATCATGCTCCCGCCTTCCAGGGGCCCGAAATGATTGGGGAATGCGTCGCCTGCCTAACGGTCAATCTATGCACCGGAACAGACGGGTCAACAACGCTTTCCCCTGCCACGCCGCCCGCATGCCCGCTTCTGGAGTGCGGAGACGCCCGGCGGGATCATTTATTCCTCAGGGTGGGAACCGGATGGGACACCCGTACAAAGGTCCAATCCAGGCAACCGGCCAGCGCGAGGCTGGCCGGTTGTGGGGCAGGCGTTACTTCTTGCCGCCGATCGCGTCCATCAGGGGCACGTAGTCGTAGCCCATGTCCTTGGCGACGGCCTCGTACGTGATGTGGCCGTTGTAGGTGTTGATGGCACGCTGGAGGGCGCGGTCGGACTTGATGGCCTCCACCAGGCCCAGGTCGGCAATCTTGCGCGAGTAGGGACGGGTGGTGTTGGTGAGCGCGAACGTGGACGTCTGCGGCACCGCGCCGGGCATGTTGGCCACGCAGTAGTGGACGACGTCGCTCACCGTGAAGGTGGGGTTGTCGTGCGTGGTGGGCTTGCAGGTCTCGATGCAGCCGCCCTGGTCCACCGCGACGTCGACGACGACGGAGCCGGGCTCCATCTCGCCAATCAGCTCACGGGACACCAGCTTGGGGGCCTTGCCGCCGGGGATGAGCACGCCGCCGATGACGAGGTCCGACTCGCGCACGGTGCGCGCGATGGACTCCGTGTCCGAGGCCAGCGTCTGCGCGCGGCCGAGGAACACGTCGTCCAGGTAGGTGAGGCGCTCCAGGTTCACGTCCAGGATGGTCACTTCCGCGCCCATGCCGACGGCGACCTTGGCGGCGCACAGGCCCACCACGCCACCGCCGATGACGGCCACGCGGCCGCGGCGCACGCCGGGCACGCCGCCCAGCAGGATGCCCTTGCCACCGTGGGCCTTCTCCAGGCACGCGGCGCCGACCTGGATGGCCATCTTACCGGCCACCTCGGACATGGGCTTGAGCAGCGGGAGGCTGCCGTCGTCCAGCTGCAGCGTCTCGTAGGCGACCGCGGTGACCTTCTTCTTCAGGAGCGTCTTGGTGAGCTCCGGGTCCACGCCGGCCAGGTGGAAGTACGTGTAGACGATCTGCCCGGGCTGCATGCGCTCGTACTCCGGCGCGATGGGCTCCTTCACCTTCACGACCATCTCCGAGCGCTTCCACACCTCATCCGCGCTGGAGATGATCTGCGCACCGACGCGCTGGTACTCCGAATCCGGGATGCCGGAGCCGACGCCAGCGTTCGTCTCGACCAGCACCGTGTGCCCCGCCATGGTGAGCGCGCGCACGCCCGCAGGCACCATGCCGACACGGTACTCGCGGGTTTTGATCTCCTTGGGGACTCCGACGATCACGACTGCCTCCGACGAATGGGGGACTGCCTGGAAAACGTGGCGGACCCATAGACCAGGGCATGAGCGCTTTCAAGGCGCGCACGGGCGAGGAAGGGGACCGGGCGTGATGGGCCTCATTCATCCATCCACATGACGCGAGGCGTTGGACGCAGGCCGGCCCACCCGTGTTAGTTAACGGCGCATGACGCACGCGCCGAAACTGCTCTTCGCGGACCCCAAGGGTCGGGTCATGGAGCATCCCTACCTCATCGCCACGCTGCGCAGCGGCGAGGAGCTGGTGCCCCCGCAGGACAAGCCCATCGCCTTGCCGGCGGCCGGGCGCCTGGTGCACCTGCCCGGCCGGCTGCCGGTGGGGCTCAACCCGGACTCCGGCGAGCTGGAGCTCGTTCGCGAGATGAAGGTGGGCGGAAAGACGTTCGTGCCCAACGCCGTGGGCGCGCTCCTGCCCCCGGGCTACACGCGCACGTTCCTGCCCGGCGAGGTGAAGGGCAGCGGCCCCATCCTGCCGCAGTGGGCGTACACGGCGGCGGCGTGGGGGGAGAAGGGCCCGCTCGCGTGGGCCATCCACACCGACCGGCGCTCGCACTGGGAGCCGGAGTCGTACTCCACGCCGGAGCTGAAGGGCCTGGTCACGGCGCACATGGAGCGCTTCCCGGACAGCCGCGTGCTCAAGCAGTTGAAGACGTGCGCGCTGCTGTACCGGTGCTTCACGTCGCAGAACATCTTCTACGCGCGTGACGAAGGCGCCATCCCCGCGTCGGTGATGTGCAACGCGAGATGCGTGGGCTGCATCTCGGATCAGCCCGCGGACGGCCCTCCGGCGTCGCACGAGCGCATGGACGACGGTCCCTCCGCGGAGGAGATGGCGGCCATTGGCCTTTACCACCTGGAGCACGCGCCGGGCCGCACCATGGTGAGCTTCGGCCAGGGCTGCGAGGGCGAGCCGCTGACGCGCTGGAAGTTCATCGCGGAGTCCATCCGCCTGATGCGCGCGAAGACGGACCGGGGCTCCATCAACATCAACACCAACGCCAGCCTCACGCACGGGCTCAAGGCCCTGCTGGACGCGGGGCTGGACGCCGTGCGCGTGTCGCTCAACTCCGCGTCCAAGGGACTCTACGAGGCCTACTACAAGCCGGTGAAGTACGGCTGGGAGGACGTGGAGGCGTCCATCGCGCTGGCCCGCGAGCGGGGCGCGTATCTGGCGCTCAACCTGCTCCTGTTCCCCGGCGTCACCGACCGCGAGGGAGAAGTGCAGGCGCTGGAGAACCTGGTGCGCAAGTACCGCGTGGATCAGGTGCAGACGCGCTCGCTGTGCATCGATCCGCTCCAGTACCTGGAGGTCGCGCGCGGCGTGGGCGCGGGCGGTGAGCCGGTGGGCATCCGCACGCTGCTCAACCGGCTGAAGGCGGCGCGGCCGGGGCTGATCATCGGCAACTTCGCGCGCGGCCTGGACGAGCGCGAGAACGCCGCGGGCGCGCCGGAGGTTTGACCGTCCGGGAGGGGACGGCTACAGAGCCGGGCATGGCCGCCTCCTTCCATTCCGCGTTCCGCTTCGCCGTCCTCTGTCTCTCTTCCGGTGCCGTCCTCGGCGCGTGCAGCAAGGCGCCCGAGGAGCCCGAGTTCGACCACGGCCTGAAGAAGCCGCTCGTGCGCAAGCTGCGCGAGGACCTGGCCGAAACGCCGTGCGACAAGGCGAAGGCGCAGCAGCTGGCGCAGCTGCTCCTGGACACCGGCGACATGAAGGGCCTCACCCGCGTGACGGACACGTTCGGTGAGAAGTGCGGTCCCAACCTCGTGCTGCTCCAGCTGGCGTACACGGCCAACGCGCGCGCGGGGGAGAAGGAGCTGGCGCTGAAGGCCGCCACCGGGCTCGTCACGGCGCAGCCGGACAACGCGAGCTACCGCGTGTGGCGCGGCCTGGCGCTGGAGTCCCTGGGCCGCACCGAGGAGTCCGCGGCGGACCTCCAGAAGGCCTTCGACCTGCAGCCGGGGCAGCGCCCCATCCTCAACGCGCTGGTGAAGGCCTACGACGCGCAGGGCAAGGCGTGCGAGGCGCTGGCCGCCTATCAGCGCTTCGTGGAGAAGGCGAAGCCCTCCGAGGCGAAGTCCGCGGAGGTCCAGGAGCAGCTGCAGGAGCGGGCCGCCAAGACGAGCTGCCCGGCGCAGGAGGCGGCGGCGCCCGATGCGTCCGTGACGCCCGAGGCGGCCCAGAAGCCCTGAGGCGCGCGGCGACTACTCGGCGCCAGGGGGCATCAGCTCCTTGGCGACGAGGTTGCCCATCACGGCGTCCTTGGGGATGTAGCCGTCCGCGCCGGCCTCGCGGCAGATGCGCTGGAGCTCCTCGACGTTCTCACCGGAGCACAGCAGCACCTTGATGCCCTTGAAGAGGCTGTTGCTCTTGATGAAGCGGCAGAACTGCTCGCCGTTCACGTTGGGCATGCGCACGTCCAGCAGCACCAGGTCCGGGCGCGTCTGCTTCTTCAGGATGATCTTCGTGGCCTTGTCGGCGGTGTCCGCGACGTGGACCTCGAAGCCCTTGGACACGAGGTCCGCTTCGATGATCCGCGCGGTCATCTCACTGTCGTCCACGATGAGGATGCGCGGCTTGCGCCCCCCGGCGGCCATGGGGGCCTTCGGGAGGCCTCCCGTGGGAGCGGCCGGGGCGGCCGGCGTCGCGGCGGGAGCAGGCGTGGCGGCCGGGGCGGGGGAGGGGACCGCGGCGGGGATGTTCAGCGCCGGGGCGCCGATGAGACCCATCACGCCCCCCAGCACGCCCTCCAGGCCTCCGCTCTTGAGGATGTAGGCGTCCGCGCCGGAGTTCTTCGTCTTCGCGTCCAGCTCCTGCTCGGAGATGTCGGAGTAGAGGACGAGCTTGGCGGTAACGCCCTTCTGGGTGCGGAGGTACTCGACGACGTCGTCGCCGAACATCTCCGGCATGTTCACGTCCATGAGGATGAGCGCGAACGGGCCCTCGGTGAGCTTCTGGTTGAGCGTGGCCAGGTCCTGCGCGCCACTGGCCTCGTAGCCGGCGGCCGTCAGGGCCCGGACCGTGAGCTCCAGAAGCATGGGGCTGTCGTCAATGACCAGTACGCGGGACATCGTCCTCCTCAGGGGCTCCCGGCACTCAACCCTACACCTTTGGGTCACGTTGGACCATCGAAACGGAGAGCAGGCGGCCTGTCCGGTCCGGACGATGGACCCTTGACCCCCTTTCTCCCGGTCCGGGATACTTCACTGCCTTGACCCCGAACTCCTCCCCCCTCCAACGCGCCTTGCGCATGGCGCCAGACCGCACGGTGGCCGCCCAGGCCCGGCCGGAGCTGGAATTCTTCTGCTTCCGCGTGGGCGAGCTGCGCTTCGGCGTCCCCAGCGAGAACGTGCTGGAGGTGCTGCGCGCCGGGCTGCTCACGCCGCTGCCGCGCACGCCGTCCTTCATCCTGGGCGTCACCGGCCACCGCGGCCAGGTGCTCCCGGTCGTGGACCTGCTGCGCTTCCTCAGCAAGGGCGAGGCGCGCATCGGTCCGCGCACCCGCATCTTCGTGGGCGTCAGCGGCAGCTACGTGTCCGGCGTGGTGGCGGACACCGTGCTGGGCCTGCGCCGCATCCCCGTGGCGGACATCCTGCCGCCGCCCCTGGGCGGTGATCAGGCCGCGGAACATCTCCTGGGTGTCGTGCAGGGCGCGGGGCCGGCGGACGGCCTCAACCTGCTCAACTTCTCCAAGCTGCTGCAGACGGCCCGTCAGCGCGCGGTGGTGCGATGAGCGGCAACGTCCTGCGCGATGAGCCGGCCTCCGGGCTGGAACCGGACTCGGAGCGCGCCCTGGGAGAGGTGGACGTCCTCTTCTTCCAGATCGGTGACTCGGAGTACGGCACGGACGCATCGTCCGTGCTGCGCATCGACCGCGCGCTCCCGGATGACCTGACCGTGCGCGACCTGGGCCTGCCCCACAAGGGGCACCGGGCGCTGGTGTTCGACACCCCCGAGGGCGAGGGCCACCTGAAGGTGGACGCCGTCAACGGGGTGCGCTCCATCCCGCTCGCCGGGCTGCGCCGCATGCCGGCCGCCGCCTCGGCGGCTTCGTATGCGGTGGGCGTCTGCCTGGATGAAGAGGCGGGACGTCCCGTGTTGCTCATTGATTTGGCGGAAACCTTGAAGACGCAAGGAAGGCACTGACACACATGTCCCTGGAGAGCCCCAACGAGAAGCCCGCGAAGTCCCGCGGCGCGAGGAAGTCCCCGGGCGTGAAGGCCGGCGCGGAGTCCGTCATCGCCAACACCGTGACGGATCCGTTCAAGCCCTTCACCGACACGCTGATGTCGGTGCTGTCCGGCAACCTGAACGCGCGCGTTCCGGCCGACCGCGTGCAGGCGGACCCCACCGGCTTCGGTCACCTGCTCAACCAGGTGCTGGAGCAGTTCTCCTCCGCCGAGCACCGCAAGCAGGTGGCGGCCCAGGAGATCGATCAGGCGCTCGACTCGCTCATCATCCTGGTGCGTGAGGGCGACCTGTCGCGCTGGAACACGTCCACCGAAGACCCCCAACTCGGGCCCCTCCTCGAGGGCTTCGGCAAGGTCATCGAGACGCTGCGCATCTTCGTGCGCGAGATCAACGAGGCCGCGCTGCGGCTGTCGTCCTCCGCCAACCAGGTGCTGGCGGCGTCCACGCAGCACGAGACGTCCTCCACCGAGCAGGCCGCGGCCATCCACGAGACGACCGCGACCATGGAGGAGCTGAAGCACGCCTCCGCGCAGATCGCGGAGAACGCGGGCAGCGTGGCGCGCGTGGCGGAAGAGACGCTGGGCGCGGCCCGCGCGGGCCGTGGCGCCATTGGCGAGTTCATCCAGGCCATGCAGCAGATCCGCAGCGACGGCGTCGCGGTGGCGGACTCCATCTCCAAGCTGTCCAAGCGCGTGGAGCGCATCGGCACGGTGGTGGAGGTCATCGACGAGATCGCCGACCGCTCCGACCTGCTGGCGCTCAACGCGGCGCTGGAAGGCAGCCGCGCGGGTGAGGCGGGCAAGGGCTTCTCCATCGTCGCGGCGGAGATGCGCCGGCTGGCGGAGAACGTCCTGGAGTCCACCAAGGAGATCAAGAACCTGATCACCGAGATCCGCGAGGCCACCCAGGCCGCCGCGGGCGCGGCGGACGCGTCCAAGCACGCCACGGAATCCGGCGAGAAGCTGGGCGCGGTGGCGGCGCAGGCCGTGGAGGGCATCCTCGCCGGCGTGCAGGAGACGAGCGACGCGGCCCGGGTCATCAACCTGGCGACCCAGCAGCAGCGCACGGCCACCGAGCAGGTGGTGGCGTCCATGGCGGAGATCGAGGACGTGACGCGCCAGACGACGCAGGCGTCGAAGCAGGCCACCGGGGCGGCCGCCGAGCTCACCCAGCTCGCGGGCCGGCTCGCCGAGCTCATCAAGCGGTTCAAGGCCGACTAGCAGTCGTTCTCCTGAGGGGAGAAATGGGTCGAGGGGCGCCACCAGCGCCCTGACGCCCGCGACCCATGGACACCGAGGCCCTCAAGAAATCCCTCCTGAAGAAGTTCCAGGAGGTCACGGCCGACCGACTCCAGAAGATCCAGCTGGGAGTCATCGACCTGGAGAAGGAGACCGCGGAGCAGGCCGCGGAGGACGTCGCGCGCGAACTGCACACGATGAAGGGCGAGGCCCGCATGCTGGGCCTGGCCGCCATCGGTCAGTTGGCGCACGCCGCCGAGGACGTCTTGCGCGCCGAGCGCGAAGGCAAGACGGCCACCGAGACGGCCACGGACGTCATGCTCCGTGCCTGCGACGTGCTGTCGGACCTCATCGAGGATCTGGACGCGGCCCACACCGGCACGTCCGCCACCGAGGAGATGGTCAAGGCCCTGGCGGAGGTGTCCGGCCACCCGGTGCCCGCCCTGGGCCCGGTGCGCAAGCCCGCCGCCTCCGCCGCGGCGCCGCCCAAGCCCGCCGTGCAGGCGCCGGTGGCTCCGGCCGCTCCGCCCGTCGTGGCGCAGGCCCCCGCGGCCCAGGCTCCGGTGACGCCCCGGGTGGCGGAGCCCGTCGCCGCCGCGCCGCCTCCGGCCGCGAAGGAGGAGGAGGCTCCGAGCGCCGCCGCCGCGAAGGCCAGCTCCATCGCGGACCGCAGCATCCGCGTGAACGTGGAGGTGCTGGACTCGCTGGGCCTGCTCGCCGGCGACCTGCTGGTGGAGAGCGCGCGCGGCCGGCTTCGCAGCACGGAGACGGCGCAGCTCTTCGAGCGCTTCAGCCGCCTGGGCGACCGCTTCCTGCGCATCTCCGAGGACGTGGACGTCCCGGACGCCATCCGCACGGAGCTGGAGCGCGCGGAGGCGGACCTGCACATGCTGCGCGACGACGCGTTCCGCTTCGTGCGCCGCAACGGTGACGGCATCAACACGCTGCACGGCAACCTGGCCCAGCTGGCGGACCACGTGGCCGAGGCGCGCCTGGTGCCGCTGTCCACCGTGTTCGACGCGTTCCCTCGCGCGGTGCGCGACATCGCGAAGACGCAGAACAAGGAAGTGGACCTGGTCATCGAGAACGCCGACATCGGCGTGGACCGGTCCATGCTGGCCGACGTGCGCGACGCGCTGGTGCACCTCCTGCGCAACGCCGTGGACCACGGCCTGGAGTCCGCGGACTTCCGCCAGCAGATGGGCAAGCCCGACACGGGCCGCATCCGCATCCGCGTGCGCGTGGACGGCGACATGCTCCACATCGAGGTGGAGGACGACGGCCGCGGCATGGACACCGAGCGGCTCAAGCAGGTGGCCATCAACAAGCGCCTCCTGTCGCCGGTGCAGGCCGCCGCGCTGTCGGAGCGCGAGGCCATCGAGCTCATCTTCCGCCCCGGCTTCTCCACGCGCGAGCAGGTCAGCGAGCTGTCCGGCCGCGGCGTGGGCATGGACGTCGTGAAGCGCAAGGTGGAGACGCTGGGCGGCTCCGTCGGCGTGCAGAGCCGCCAGGGCCGTGGCACCACCGTCACGCTGCGCCTGCCGCAGTCCCTGGCCCTCATGAAGGTGCTGCTGGTGCGCCTGGGCGACGACGTCTACGGCATGCCCGCCGCGGACGTGGTGGCCGTCATGCGCATCAAGCCGGATGACCGCATGGAAGTGTTTGGCACGCTGGCGGTGCGGCACCGGGGCAAGCCCACGGCGCTCGTGGCGCTGGGGCCGCTCCTGGGCCTCAACGGCGGCAACCGCTTCGACAAGCCTCCCGCCGTCGTGGTGCGCCACGGCGACGACTACGCCGCGCTGGTGGTGGACGGCTTCGTGGACGAGCGCGAGGTGGCGGTGAAGCCCTGCGGCGGCGAGTTCCTCAAGGGCGCGCCGTTCATCGCGGGCACGGCGGCGCTGGAGGACGGGCGCATCGCGGTGCTGCTGCACGTGCCGGACATCATGACGGAGGTGCGCCGCATGGCCCGCCCCGTCACCCAGGCGCCCGCCAGCCGCCGGCTGCGCGTGCTCCTGGTGGATGACTCGCCCATCGCGCGTGCGACGGAAGGCGCGCTCGTCAAGGCGCTGGGCCACTCCGTGGAGGAGGCCCAGGACGGCGAGGAGGCGTACGTGAAGGTGCAGACGAACACGTACGACCTCATCCTCACGGACGTGCAGATGCCGAAGCTGGACGGCTTCTCCCTCACGCGGCGGCTGAAGGGCACGCCCGCCGTGGCGCGCATCCCGGTCATCATCCTGTCGTCGCTCGCGTCGCCGGAGGACAAGCGGCGCGGCCTGGATGCGGGCGCGGATGCGTACCTGGTGAAGGGCGAGCTGGGGGTGGAGATCCTGGCGCAGTCCATCGATCGGCTGACCTGAGGAGCCTCTCGTGGGCGGCGGCACGGCGGTGACGGGACTCGCGTTCCGGGTACTCCTGGTGGGGCGGGGCCTGCGCGGGCTGGTGCGCGGGCTCTTCGACGGCGAGTCGCTGGTGGCCGTAGGCCCGCCCGAAGCAGACTTCGTGGGCGCGGAAGGGGTGGTGCGCCGGCACTTCCCGGACGTGCTCCTGGTGGACCTCATCTCTTCCGAGGCGCTGGGCGCCATCGAGCGCATCATGGCCATGCGCCCCACGCCCATCCTCGCGCTGCACCCGGGCGTGCTCACCGGGCAGCAGGCGTTCCAGGCGCTGGCCCTGGGCGCGCTGGACGTGATGGACCGGCCCATGACGCCGGGCCCGGACTTCTGGCACGCGGTGAACCGCAAGCTGGTGATGCTGTCGCAGGTGAAGGGCGTGCGCTCGCCGCCTTCGTCGCCCAAGGCCTCGCGGCCGGCGCAGGAGGGGCCCACCGCGCCGTTCCCCCTGGTGGCGCTGGCCGCCTCGCTGGGCGGGCCGAAGGCCGTGGCGCAGGTGCTGCGGATGATTCCGCGCGGCTTCCCCGCGCCCATCGCCTACTGTCAGCACATCAGCCAGGGCTTCACGGAAGGCCTGGCGCACTGGCTGTCCACGGAGACGGCGCTGCGCGTCGTCGAGGCGACGCACGACGCGTGGATGGAGCCGGGCACGGTGTACATCGCCCCATCGGGAGGACATCTGCTGGTGAAGCCGGACGGCCGTCTGGAACTGGATACGGGCCCTGCCCTGCGGGGCTTCCGGCCCTCGTGTGACATGCTGCTCACTTCGGCCGGGGAGGCTTTCGGCAAGCGGTGCATCGGCGTCATCCTGACGGGCATGGGCCGCGACGGCGCCAGGGGGCTGAAGGAGATTCGCGAGCGGGGAGGGCGTACCATCGCGCAGGACGAGGCCACGTGCGTCGTCTACGGCATGCCGCGCGAGGCGGTGCTCCTGGGCGCGGCGCAGCAGGTGCTGCCGCTGGACGTCATCGCACCGACGCTCGTGCAGTGGGTGGACGCGTGCTGAACGTGGGCAACAAGGTGCTCCAGCAGCTGTCCGCGCTCCTCCTGGAGCGCGCGGGGCTGAAGATCACCCTGGATGGCTACCACAGCCTGCGGCTCGCCCTGTCCACGCGCATGCCCGCGCTGGGCCTGAGCGACCCGGACAAGTACCTCCAGAAGCTGATGAGCGCGAGCGGCGAGGAGGAGCTGCGCTCGCTCCTGCCGCTGGTGACGGTGGGGCACACGGAGTTCTTCCGCGACGCGAAGCAGTTCCGCGCGCTGGAGCAGAGCGTGCTGCCGGACCTGCTCGCGAAGGCGCGGCGGGAGATGCGCAAGGTGTCCATCTGGTCCGCGGGCTGCGCCACGGGCGAGGAGCCCTACAGCCTGGCGCTGGTGATGGCGGAGCTGGGCGCGCTCGCGGTGGAGGTGGACCTGTGGGCCACCGACCTGAACCTGGCCGCGGTGGAGGCCGCGCGGCAGGGGCGCTTCTCCACGCGCCGCGCGATGGCCATCGGGCCCGAGCGGCTCAAGCGCTTCTTCCGGCAGATGGAGGACGGCTACGAGGCGTCGCCCATCCTGCGCGAATACATCCGCTTCGATGGCCAGAACCTGGCCGTGCCGGTGTTCGACAAGGTCGCGCCCGCGTCGTTGGACCTCATCCTCTGCCGCAACGTCATCATCTACTTCGACCTGCCCACCATCCGCGCGCTGATGGACCGCTTCCTCGCGGCGCTGCGCCCGGGCGGGCTGTTGTTCCTGGGGTACTCGGAGAGCCTGTTCAAGGTCTACGACCGCTTCGAGATGATCGAAGTGGAGGGCGCGTTCGTGTACCGGCGCCCGCTGGGAGAGCGCCCCCGTCCGCCGCCGCCCCTGGCGCCGATGACGACGGAGCCGCGCCCGGGCAGCCCGGAGTCCTTCGCCGTGGAGCTGCGCCAGCGGCTTCAGGCCAACGCGGAGACCGCCGCGAAGCTGCGCACGGCCGGCGCTTCAGCCAGCGCGACTCCAGACGCGGCCGTGCGCCGGCCCACCACGGAGATGCCCGCGGTGGGCCCGCTGGCCGGGCGCCGCACCGGGGAGTTCCCCGCCGTCCGGCCGCAGACGCCTCCCGCGGCGGAGCCTCCTCGCCGGCCCGCGGACCGGCCCACCGGCACCTTCGCGGCGGTTCGCGTGGAGCCGCCCGCGTCACGGCCCCTGGCGGAAGCGGCGCCCGCGCGTCCCAGCGGTTCGTGGCCGCAGCTGCTGCCGCCCGCGGAGCGCCTCAACATGGCCGTGCGCAAGATGGGGCAGGGCGACTTCCCGGGCGCCATCGACGGCGTGAAGCGCCTGCTGGTGGACGAGCCCTCCGACCTGGACGCGCTCCTGACGCTGGGCAACCTGTACTCGCTCACCGGCCGCATCAGCGAGGCGCGCGACACGTTCAGCCAGGCGCTCCAGCGCGAGCCGCTGTGCGTGGAGGCGCGCATCTTTGGCGGGGTGGCGGCGATGCAGGCGGGGAGCCTGGCGGAGGCGCGCTCCGAGCTGGCCAAGGCCCTGTTCCTGGAGCCCACGCTGGCCATCGGGCACTACCTGCTGGCCCAGGTGCAGGAGCGCACGCAGGACTTCGAGTCCGCGCGGCGCAGCTACCGCAACGCCGTCGCGCAGCTGAAGTATCCGCAGCGCCCGCTGGCGGGGCACTACCCGGAGATGCTCGACTCCGCGGAGTCCATCTCCCGCGCGGCCCGCTATGCGCTGGCCGCGCTGGAGGAGCAGCCGGGCTGAAACAGACGCCCGGCGCCCGGCGGCTGCTTCAGTCCAGGTTGCCCTTCACCTGATCCAGGCTCTTGGACGGATCCAGCACCGCGCTGAACTTCTTCTGCAGGTACGTCTTCGCCTGGCCGCGCAGGAGCATGCCGGGGTCGGTGCCCTCACCGGACACGGTCTTGTCCGTGATGACGAAGCTGGCGTCCAGGTTGATGCCCATGACCTTGCCGGCGAGCTTCGCGCCCTCGTCGCCCTGCCAGTCGGACTTCACGCCGTACTTGCTGCCCCAGTACTGCAGCAACTGCTCGACGCGCTTCTTGACCTCGTCCTTGGGAAGGTTGTGGGGGACCTCGAACTTCAACATGCCCATGGGGTGACTCCTGGTTGCGCGAAAAAGGTGCGTCCGAGCGGTTTAGTGACACCGGGCCGGAAAGGGAACCGCCGTCTTCGGGGGGATGTCCACCGGCGGCCTACCGGGCGGCCTTGCTGGGGGTGCCCCAGCGGGCCAGGTAGGGCTCCAGGTCGAACTTCTCCGCGGTGCGCGGCGAGCTCATGGGCCGCACCTTTCCAATCACCGGGCGCTCCTGGAAGGGCCGGTCGTGCAGCCCCAGGA
Source organism: Corallococcus macrosporus (assembly GCF_017302985.1). NCBI lineage: Bacteria > Pseudomonadati > Myxococcota > Myxococcia > Myxococcales > Myxococcaceae > Corallococcus > Corallococcus macrosporus. Next base: position 86,017 of record NZ_JAFIMU010000010.1, on the reverse strand, counting down.
CCCACATGAAGTTGGAGACGCTCGCGGGGTCGCGCCCGTCCACCGCGTAGGTGTCGTTGAGCCGGGAGATGCGCAGCAGCGCCTCCTCCGGCGTGGGGCTCCACTCCAATATCTTCTTCCCCCAGAGCATGCGCAGGTAGTTGTGGATCCGCCCGCGCTCCCGCAGCTCGCGCTGGGACGCGTTCCAGAGCGCGTCCTGCGTGCGGCCCTGATCCAGGTCCTCGAACGAGTAGAGGTGCGGGCGCGGATCCTTCCGGTGACGCGACAGCGTCTCGCGCGCCCAGGGCGGCAGCGAGTCCACGCTCAGCTGCTTCGGGCCGGGCGTGTGGAAGCAGTAGTTGAAGCCCAGCTCGCGGCGCACGAGCAGCTCCTCCACGAAGGACTGCACCGCCGGGTGGTCCTTGCCCTTCGCCGCGATGGCCGCGCGCGCCGCCTCGCCGGGGAAGAGGTTGCCCCAGTGGAAGTAGGGCGACAGGTTGGACTGCTGGCCCAGGCCCGGATCATTCCGGCCGGTGTCGTAGCCCTCCAGCCGCTCGCGGAGGAACGCGTCCAGGGCCTTCAAGCCGGCCTTGCGTCCGCCGCGCTCGGCCAGGGGCTTCACGGAATGATCCAGCGCGAACGTGTCCAGAGCGGCCCGAGCCTTCACCGCGTCGGACAGCTCGAAGTCCGGCTGGAGCTTCGCGCCGGACACGCGCGGCTTGCGCGCGGGCAGCGTGCGCTCCAGGTACTCCGGCCACAGCTTGCGCAGCTTGGGGCGCAGCGCGTACGCGCCCACCTGGGCCGCGGGGATGCGCTGCATGGGCACCACGCAGGACGCGTCCACGGCGATGAGCGGCACGCGCAGCGCCTTCGCCGCGCCGCGCAGGTGGCCCGGGATGATGTACGTGGGGAACAGGTCCGACACCACGGCCGCCGCGCGCTTGCCCAGGCTCGCGAGCCTCGGCTTGTGTTCCTTCTTGTTGCGCGGCAGCTCCAGCCAGTACGGCAGGCCGCGCGCGGCGCAGCCCTTCGCCATGTCCGCCATGCCCTCCAGCGCCCACGCGTGGAGCCGCTCCGACGCGTAGGGATAGTCCGGGCGGATGGCCTGATACACGACGACGGGCAGGCCCAGGTGGTTGCCCAGCGCGATGGCGGCGTCCAGCGCGTGGTTCTCCTGCCAGCGATGGTTCACCATGCACCAGTAGAGGACGAAGTCGCGCTGACCTTGGGGCAGGGGCGCGTCGTTCACCGCCTGGATGCGCGCGGAGTCGACACCGAGTTCGGACCACGAGAGGCCTTCGGGCATGGGCTCGCGAGAATCTTCGACGCGCGGCGGAAAACCAACACGCCTGCACGGGTTGTGGTTTTCTGCCGGACGGCCGGACCCAAGGAGCCCTACGCGTGTCACACCGTCGAACCTGGAACCTCCCTGTCACCGTCCTCGCGGTCGCGCTGATGCTGCCGGGCCTCGCGCTGGCGCAGGCGGGAGGCACGGGCGTGTACCCGGCGCCCCAGCCGCCGCCTCCGCCCGCGCCGGGCATGTACCCGGCGCCGCCCTCGCAAGCGGAGCCGCAAGCGCCGCAGGACGAGCCGCGCCCCGTGTCGCCGTCCAACGACGCCTACGGACAACAGCCGCCTCCCGCGCAGCCTTCGAGCCCGGACGCGTATCCGCCCCCGCAGGCCGCGCAGCCTTCGAACCCGGACGACACCCGGGCGCCCCCGGGTGACGCGCCCCTCGCGCCGCCGGATCCGGACCGCCTGCGCACCGAGCCGCAGGCCCCGTTGACGGAAGGGCCCTCGGGCGTGCGCCAGGAGTCCACGCGGGACGAGACCGCCACCGCGGCCTCGCGCCTGCGCCCGCCGCCGGAGGACAACGGCGTGTTCCTGGACGGCCAGCGCCGCCGCGGCCCGTTCCTCTCCGGTCCCGGCAGCATGCGCTTCGTGCTGCACCACACGGCGCTGGGCGCGCTGGGCGGGTTCTTCACGCAGGCGTTCTCCAAGGACTTCAACTTCGACCGCAGCTCGCGCGAGTCCATGCTCGCGGGCACGCTCATCGGCGCGGGCCTGGGCTTCGGCGCGTCCGCGTGGTGGCAGTTCAACAACTGGGTGGACACGCCCATGGCGAACTTCACCGTGCTCAACTCGGGCATCGGCGGCATGTTCCTCGCGGGCTTCATGGACCTCATCACCCAGGACTCGGGCGTGCTCACCTGGGCCGCGTTCCTGGGCGCGGAGCTGGGCGCGTGGCTGACGGCGGGCATCGGCGGCGGGCAGCTGCCGCTCGCGGACGGCCTGCTGGTGGCCTCCGGCGCGGGCTGGGCGGCGGCGTACAGCGCGCTGTTCCTCGCCATCGTGCACTTCTCCGGCACGTCCATCTCCGGCAAGACGTGGAAGGACATGCTGCTCATCTCCCCGGGCGTGGGCGCGGGCGTGCTGGCCCTGGCGACCATGCGCTACAACCCGACGGCGTCGCAGATCCTCCGCGCGGACCTCTTCGGTGGCGGCGTGGGCGCGGCGGTGCTGCTCATCTCCGGCCTGGTGCTGGGCGGCTTCAACCAGTCCACGCCCTACGTGCTGTCCTTCCTGGGCTCCGCGGGCGCCATCACCACCGTGAGCCTGCTGTGGGAGGAGAGCGTGGACCGGTCCGCCCTGCGCAGTGCCAAGGACCGGCCCTACAAGAACGTCTGGTGGTAGACGGCCTGCAGGACGGGCGGGCAGGCGTCATGGCGCGCGGGGGAAGGCGGCATCACCTTTCCCCGGTATGGCGCGCGTCCTCCCGTTCTCGGCCCTCCTGACCTCGCTGGGCTCCTCGCTGGAGCCCGGGGACGGTCCTCCTCGCGGAAACGCGGCCCCGCTGCCCACCCACGTGCGGCCCCTGCTGGAGGCCGCGAACCCGAGCGCGGAGCTGCGCCGGATGCGGGATTCGGGCGGGCTGTTGAAGGACGCGCGTCCCGCCCTCTACGTCGTGGAGCTGCATGGCCCCGCGGGCGCCTTCTCCGGCCCTCCGGTGCGCTATCTCTTGTGCGCGCTGAGGCCGGACGCGGTGCCTTCGCTGGAGCAGGACCCGTACCGGCCCCGCGCGTGGGAGGTGGAGCCCGCCGTCACCCTGGTGGCGGATGATCACGGCGCGCTCCGGGCCCTGCTGGCGGAGGCCGCCGAGCGCGGCATCTCCGTCTGGAAGGGCAACTACGACGGCAACCCGGTGTCGCTCCTGCGCATCGAACCGTCCCCGGTGTCCAAGCGCCTGCAGGCGGTGCTGGACGAGGCACCCATGCGCCCCCTGGCCGCGCTGAGCGAGCAGGGCCAGACGCTGGCGGCGGTGGTGCCCCTGTCCGAGCCGGGCCTGGAGCTGTGCCCCATCCACCGTGCCCTCAAGGGCGTGGAGACCTTCCAGGAGGAGACGTTCCTCACCCTGGTGTCCGCCTACGCGCGCGTGACGGAGCTGGACACGCCCCTCACCACGCCGCAGGGCCTGGCGGCGGCGCGCGAGCGGCTGGCCACGCTGGTGCCCGGACAGCACGCGGTGCTGCTGGTGCTGCCGGGAGGCCGGGGCCGCATCCTGCGCTTCCGGCAGGGCCTGGACCTGGCACACCTGAAGGGCGCGCCTCGCAACCCCACGCTGCGCAGCCTGGACCTGGCGCTGCTCAACGCGCTGGTGCTGCGCACGGTGCTGGGCATCCAGGAGCCGGAGGCGTCCGGACATCCTCAAGTCTTCCCGGTGCACGGGCTGGACGCGCTGGTGGCGGGCGTGGAGGCGGGCACGTTCCAGGCGGGCTTCGCGCTCAACCCGCCGCCGGTGTGGGAGGTGCGGGCGGTGATGGAGGCCCAGGCCACGCTGCCGCCGCGCACCCTGCGCGTGGAGCCGCGCGTGCCGGCGGGGCTGCTCTTCCTGGATCCCGAAGTCTGACGGCCCTCCGTGTGCGCGCGCTGACCGGCACCGCGCAGGACTGGCCCCACCGGGTTCGGCTGCGGTTGGAGCCGGGCCCGGGAGAGACGCTCGACGCCATCTGCGGCGGCGAGGTGCAGGTGCTCCAGCGGCGGCTGGGCTACCGCTTCACGCTGGACCCCGTGCTGCTCGCGCACTTCGCCGTGTTCGAGGCGGGCGCGCACCGCGGAAGGCTGCTCGACCTGGGCACCGGGTGCGGCATCATCCCGCTGGTGCTGGCCCGCAGGCTGGGGCGCTCCGACATCACCGCGCTGGAGCTGCAGCCGGGGCTGTTCTCGCTGGCGGAGCGCAACGTGTACCTCAACCGCTGCGAGAGCGCGGTGTCGCTGGTGCAGGGCGACCTGCGGTGCGTGGCGGAGACGTTCCCCGCGAGCAGCTTCGGCCACGTGCTGTGCAATCCGCCCTACCGCGCGCGCACCGCGGGCCAGAGCAACCTGTCGCTGGAGAAGGCGCTCGCGCGGCATGAGATTGCCTGCGAGCTGCCGGACGTGGTGCGCGCGGCGGCCTACCTGCTGGTGCCCCGGGGTGGGCTGTGCATGGTGTACCCCGCGTCGCGCTTCAGCGAGCTGGTGTCGGTGCTGCGCACGCAGCAACTGGAGCCTCGCACGGTGCGCATGGTGCACCCGCGCGGGGACCGGCCCGCGAAGCTGGTGCTGCTCCACGCGGTGAAGGGCGGCCGGGCGGACCTCACCGTGCTGCCGCCGCTCGTGGTCCACGCGGAGGAGGACGCGGCCTTCACGGACGAAGTGAACGCCATGGTGGGCTGACGCACAGGCTCCCTTTCGCTTCACCCGGAGTGGGACAGGGGAGGGTAGACTGTCCGGCCTCGGGGCTGGGACCGGCCACCCCGTCCTACGAAGGCAGGGTGTGATGCGCGTGGACTTCCACCGCGCGGTGCGAGGGTGCCTCCAGGTCCTGGGCTGCTGGGCCGTGGCGGCGCTGCTGCTGGGCTCCAGCGCGCAGGCGCAGACGCAGGCGGACCGGCTCTATTTGAGCTACGGCCTCTCCGGCGGAGGTTCGTTGGATGCCGGCGGCGTCCACATCCGGGAGCGGCGGAGCCTGGAGCTGCGCGTGCCGCTGCCGCCGGTCGTGGTGGGGCGCACGTACCTGTTGCCATCGGTGGGCTACGAGACGCGGTGGATGGGCGCGGACGTGCCGGAGGTGGAGCCGGGCCCGGTGGAGCGGCAGTTCCACCGCATCCAGCTGGGGCTCACCGTCGTCCGGCCCGTGGCGCCGCGCTGGCTGGTGGTCGCTGGCGTGTCGGGCAACACGCGCACGGACTTCAAGTCCTCCTTCGACCTTTCGCTGGACACGTCGTGGGTGGCGTTCGCGATGGCCAGCCACCAGCTGGGGGACACGCCCGGCTTCGGGGTGACGTTCGGCGTGGTCGCGCTGTGGCCGTTCGACACGCTGCCCGTCATCCCCATCCTGAACCTGACCTACAACCGGGGCCCGTACGTCGTGGAGGTGGGCCTGCCCCGGCTCACGCTGCTGCGCAAGCTGGGGGACACGGTGGAGCTGGGGCTGGTGGGGGCGCTCGACATGCAGGTGCTCCGCACGCGCTTCGAACCGGAGCTGCGGGCCGCGGGCGCCAGCTACCTGCGGGAGACGCAGGTCCGCGTGGGGCCCACCGTGAACGTCCACTTGGGCCGCGACCTGTGGCTGAGCTCGTCGGTGGGCCTGTCGTTGATCAACGACTACGCGCTGCTGGACCGCGAGCGCGACAGCCTGAAGGTCCCCGGGCTGGACATGGGGCCCGCCCCGTATGGCCGCGTGGTGCTCGGCTGGCGTCCGGGGCGCCCCCAGGCGAAGGCGCAGGGCTCGCGCCCCGCGCGCTGAGGCCCGGCGGGCGGGCCTACTTCGCCTCCTCGGCCTGCGGCGGCGCCGGCTGCCGCGCCTTGTTCGTGGGGACCTCCGCCGCTTCGACGTCCGCCAGGAAGGGCGGGGGCGTCTGGGCCAGGAAGCGCTCCAGGTCGTCCCGGGCCATGTCGGCCCGAGGGTCACCGCGCTGCGCGTAGCAGTCCGCGCGCGCCAGCAGCAGGGCGCGGTCCCACGGGACGTGCGGCTCCAGGGGGGCGAGCCCCTCCACGCAGAGCGCCGTGCCTCCGGCCGCGAACGCCAGCTTGGTGTAGGTCAGCTTGCGCTGGGGGGTGGCCGCGCTGGCCGCGAAGGGCTGCTCGACCGCCGCGTGGAGCCGCCGGGCCAGCTCCGGTGAGCGCTCGCCCACGCGGAGCGCCGCATCAAGGGCCGCCTCCGTCAGCGGCATGACCGCCCAGGGATCCTTGCGCAGGGTCGTGAACGCGCGCTCCAGGAGCGCGGTCGCCTGGGCATCCTGCCGCTGGGACTCCATCAGCAGGGCCTCCAGCATGTCCGCGTCCGCGGGACGGCGGGCCCGCAGCGACCGCACGGCCGCGAGCGCCTCCGGGTGCTGCGTCATCACCAGGGCGCGGGCCAGCGAGTACTCCTCATGAGGGCCCCGGGGCTGCCGCTTCATCTGCTGCCACAGGGCCAGCACCTCGGCGTCCTGGCCCGCCAGCACGGTGCTGACGAAGGTCTCGTAGGAACGGCTCTGCTCGGCCACCTGGCCCGGCACGGCGGTCCCCAGCCACAGCTTCAGCTCGTCCACGCGGTTCCAGTCCGGGGCCCCATTCGCGAACTCGAGCCGGTCCAGCTTGAGCCGCCGCGCGACCCGGCGCAGGTCCTGGATGGAGAAGAAGGCGGTGTGGCCCACGCTGCGCGCGAAGGCGAACTCCATGGAGGACAGGTCGTCCGTGTTGATCATCTCCGCGCCGCGCTCCGCCGCCACCCGGGCCAGCTCCACGTTGCCGACGAAGTGGGCCAGCACGCCCTCCAGCTCGTCCGTCCGCCACACCGAGTACAGGGCGGTGCGGTAGGGCTCCTCGGTGATGCGCGCGCGCAGCTTCGCCAGGTCATGCTTCATCGGCTGCAGGGAGGCGATCAGCAGCAGATCCCCGCTGAGCGTGTGCCAGGTCTCCACGGCCGCGAACTCCGAGGACAGCGTGGCGTAGGCGCTCTGGATGGTGAGGGCGTCCACCTCGTAGGCCTGGATCCACTGCAGGAACATGCCGCCATCGGCCAGCCGCTGCTTCGCGGCCTGGTAGAAGTCGCGCGTGAAGAGGCTGGAGATGCCGGCGCGGTACGGGTTGGAGGGCTCGGAGAAGATGATGTCGTAGCGCTGGGGCGTGGTGAGCAACACCTCGCGCGCGTCCCCGATGGAGGTGTGCACCTTCGGGTTGTCCATCACGTTCGCGTTCACCGCGTGGCAGCGGCGCGCCACCTCCAGGATGGCGGGTTCAATCTCCACGACGTCCACGCGCTCCATGCTGCGCACCTGGCCCAGCCAGCCCGCGGTGCTGCCCGTGCCCAGGCCGATGACCATCGACGTGCGGGGATCCGGGTGCAGGAGCGCGCCGACGAGGCCCGACATGATCTGCGTGGACGCGTCGCCAATGGCGTTGCCGTCCACCTTGCCGTTGACGACGAAGTTGAGGCCGTTGTTCTCCGCGAGCGCGACGCTGCTCTCCACGCCCTCGTGCTCCCACGTGATGTCGGAGCGGATGGCGGAGACGAACCGGTCGATCTGCTGGATGTCGGGGTCCCTCAGCCCGGAGCGGCCCGCGCCCACGCCCGAGTGGCGCCACGCGGCGGTGGGGCCCTGCGCGGTGAGCAGCAGCACGGCGAGCCCGGTGGCCAGCACCGGCGCCACCAGCGCCCCCCGCTGGCGCTCCCGCAGGAAGGAGAGCCCCGCGGCGCCCAAGCCCAGCGCGGCGAGGAGGCCCGCCACGGCCTGCCACGTCACCGGCGCGGTGAGCAGCGGAATCACCCCGAAGCCACCCGCGAGCGACCCCACGATGGAGCCGCCCGTGTTCCACGCGTACACCTGGCCCACCTGCCGGCCCGCGTCCTGGCGGCCCCGCCCGATGAGCGCGAGCAGCAGCGGGAACTGCACGCCGGACACGAACGCGGCGGGCAGCACCACGACGGAGGTGATGAACGTCCAGCCCATCGCCATGGCGCCCAGCCCCAGGCCTCCCAGCGGCCGCAGCAGCGCGGCGACGATGGCCAGCCGGTCCCCCAGCGCGAAGGGGACGGCCATCAGCACGGCCTCCGCGGCGCAGGTGAGGGCGAAGCCCTGGAGCGTCGCGGGGCGGTGGCGGAAGAAGACGGTGTAGGCGGTGCCGCCCAGGCCGATGCCCAGGAGCGCCAGGGCGAGGATGAGCCCGAACGTGAAGGTGGTGCCACCCAGCAGCGGGCCCAGCATGCGGTACCAGACCAGCTCCATCAGCAGGAACGCGAAGCCCACGACCGCGGCGGCCACGAGCACGAAGCCCCGGGGCGGCAGCGCGCCCGCGTCGGCCACGGTGGCAGCGGCGACGGGGGCGGGCGCCACGGGCTCGGTGGCCGCGGGCCTGGCCGGAGCGTCCGCCTCCATCGAGCGGCTCACGGAGCGCGCGGTGATGGCCACGAGCGCGTTGAGCAGACACGCGGACCAGAGCGTGGAGCGGTTGCCCAGCACCTCCAGCAGGAGGAACGTGGACGCCGCCGCGCCCGTGACGGCGCCCAGCGTGTTGATGCCATAGAGCAGGGCCAGGTCGCGGCGGTGCGGATCCGCGTCGGAGAGCACCGCGCGCGCGGCGGCCGGGAGCGTGCCGCCCATGAGCACCGTGGGCACCGCGAGCACCAGCAGCGACAGCACCAGCCGCACGACGGTGCCCAGGCCCAGGCCCATCACCGGCGTGCCGCCCAGGGCGATGTAGATGGCGCGCACCGCCTCCACGAGGAAGGGGCTCAGCGCGGCGCTCGCGGCGATGAGCAGCTCCAGGTTCGCGTAGAAGGCCAGCGGCCGCGTCTGCCGGTCCGCCCGCGCGCCCAGGAGCGCGCTGCCCAGTCCCAGCCCCGCCATGAAGATGGCGAGCACCGCGGCCGACGCGGCGGTCGAGGCCCCGAAGATGAGGCGGAACTCCCGCAGCCACACCGTCTGGTAGACCAGTGCGCAAAGCCCCGAACCGAAGAGGAGGGGAGCCACCCTCCCGACGCGTGCGTTCATCAGACCCTCGGGGAGCCCGCGCCCGGCCGTGCCTGGTGGGTCGCGGCTCCCTTATCGGGCCGGATTATTCCGTGAAGTGTGTCCTGGGGAAAACAGTCATGCGAGGCCTGCCTGCTCTTCCTCTCAGGGCGCCGGCTTCGCGTGCTCGGCGGCCTGGCGCTCCGTCCGGCACCAGGCGAGCTGCTCCTGGATGGTGGCCAGGGGCACCGCCAGCTCCAGCTTGAAGGACGACCCGTCCGGCCGCACCTTCGCGAAGTCCAGGAGCTGCGCCAGGTCCTCCTTGCCGTCCGCCTGCGCCTTCATGCGCGCCATGGACAGCGCGCCGCCCAGGGACTTGCCCAGGTCCGTCATCCTGTCCGCGTCCAGGCCCGTCACGTTGGCCACCATGGCCACGTCGCCGCTGGTGTCCAGGTGCAGCTCCACGTTCTGGGCCACATCCGTCAGCTGCTTCGCCAGCTCCGCCTGACCCGGCCCCAGCATCTTCGCCAGCTGCTCCACCGCGAGCACGCCGTACATCTCCCCGTAGGTGCTGTTCTCGTCCAGCAGCGGCGGCCCGTCCTCCTGCCCGCGCCCGTCCATGCGGTCCAGCACCGTCTTCACGGAGTCCGGCGACTTGCCGAACACCAGCATCTGGTTGTTCCAGGTGCCCACCGCGGTGTCCATCCGGCCGCGCTGCGTGCCGCCGTCCGGCAGGGTGAACGTCGTGTCCCCCGGCTCGTAGACGCGCGCGCCCGGGCCGTGGTCGGACGCCACGCGCTCGCCCAAAAGCTCCTGGTACTTCGCCTTGCTGAAGTCGCCGGACAGGATGACGCCCTCGTCGGTGACGACCAGCCGGTCCAGGTCCTGGAGCGGATCCACGCCGCTCATCGCCTTGAACTGCTCCAGGTTCTTGCCGCCGTCGCGCAGCAGGCAGTCCATGAGCAGCTCACCCACGGGCGAGTAGCGGAGCGCGTTCGCCTCGATGACCACCGCCGTGCGGCCCTTGCCCCGGGGCAGCGCCGCGAGCAGCGGGTCGCGCGGCTTCGCGGGCGCGGCCACCCCCGCGTCCACCACCGCGGGCATCACCCAGGTGCGCCGCTTCTCCGCGCGCTCCAGGTCCGTGCCGCGCATGCGCCGGGGGAAGGCCACGTCCTTCTCCTCGGGCCGCGGCGCGTCACCCTGGCCCGTGAACATCAGGACCGCGCCCGCGGCGAACAACAGCAGCGCCCCCAGCAGCCACACCCTCCTGCGCCCGCGCGATTCCATGACTCAGCAGTCCTTTCCCTCGAAGTGCCAGAAGCCCACGGAGAGCGCTCCCAGTCCGAACACCAGCACGCCGCCCAGCAACATCCCCAGCGAGCCCTTCTCCAGCGGCGTGGAGCTGGCCAGGTCCGCCGCGCGCGACGCCAGCGCGGACAGCCGGGGCAGCACCAGCGTCACCGCGTCGAACGCCGTGCGGCCGAAGCCCGCCTCCAGGTAGCGCGACACGTCCTGGCGGAAGCCCGCGAGGATGCCGCCCACCAGCAGCACGAAGCCCGCCGCGGAGCACAGCGCCGCGCTGCGCACCAGCGTCGCCGTGGTGAGCATCACCGCGTACACCGCCGCGAACCCCACGCAAGCCAGGCCCCCGGCGATGATGGGCCCCAGCGTCCAGTACCCCGCCTTCACCCCGAAGATGAGCGTCAGCCCGCCCGCGGCGTACACCGTGCCGCCCACGGCCAGCGTCATCACGCCCACGAACGTGCCGGCCAGCAGGTGCCAGCGCTGGAGGGGCAGGGCGAGCAGGTGCTCGATGCGGCCGGGAGACAGGAGCCCCGGCGCGAAGTCCGAGCACGCCACGATGCCGAAGAGGATGCCGCCGTAGAAGACGAGGTACGCCGCCGCGCGGTAGACGGGCCTGAGCGCCACGTCCACGGACATGATGTTGGAGCGCATCACCTCGCCGAACAGGCGCGTCGCCGCGAGCGCTCCGTCCACCACCTCCAGCTTGAGGCTGAGCGCCACGGTGGCCAGCACCAGCGTGAGCCCCACCATGAAGGCCAGGATGAACTTGCGCGACGCCGCCTCGCGCAGCACGTACCCCGCGATGACGAAGACCGGGCTCCTCATGCCGCCACCCCCGGCCCGCCGACGGCGCCCACGAGCACCGCCTCCAGGTCCGCGCCCTCGCGCTTGAGCTCCGTCAGGAGCGCGCCGCGCGAGCGCGCCTTGTCCAGCGCCGCGTTGAGCACCGCCACGTCCGCCGCGTCCACCGTGTACACGCCTTCCTCCCGGGCACTCCCGGCCGGCACGAAGCCCTCGGACGCCAGCGCCGCCGCGTCCGCGCCGGGGGCGAAGCGCACGCGCCAGCGCGCCCCGGCCTTCGCCAGCTCATCCAGCCGTCCCTCGCGCAGCACGCGCCCGTCCGCGAGGATGGCCACGCGGTCGCACACGCGTTCGGTCTCCGCCAGCAGGTGCGAGTTGAGGAACAGCGTCACGCCCTTCTTCACCTCTTCCTGGAGGATGCGGCGCACCTCCAGCCGGCCCATGGGGTCGATGCCGTCCGTGGGCTCGTCCAGGACGAGCAGCGCCGGATCTCCAATCAGCGCCGCCGCCAGCCCCAGCCGCTGCCGCATGCCCTTGGAGTAGCCGCCGATGCGCCGGTCCACCGCGTCCGAAAGCCCCACGCGCTCCAGCAGCTTCAGGTGCGCGCCCGCGTCCGCCTTGAGCCCCTTGAGCCGCGCGACTGTGGCCAGGAACGCGGGCGACTTCCACGTGCCGGGCAGGTGCAGCCGCTCCGGCAGGTAGCCGATGCGCGCGCGGATGGCCGGATCCTCCGGCGACCCGCCCAGCACGCGCACCGTGCCCGCGCTGGGCCGCACGATGCCGAGCACGCTCTTGATGAAGGTCGTCTTGCCCGCGCCGTTGGGGCCAATCAGCCCGAACGCGCTGCCCGCCGGGACGTGGAGGTCCATGCCCCGGAGGGCCTCGTGGCCGCCACGTCCGAACGCTCGGCGATACGTTTTTCGCAGGCCCTGCACTTCAAGCGCGGGAGGTGGGGTCGTCACGGTCATGACTGTAGACGACCCGGCCGGGCGATGATTGCACCCGCCTGCCCTCCGGGGAGGGACGGCCGGCCCTGCATGCGGGTTTCCCAGCGCGTTCCCGTGTTCGCGCCGCTGGGAAAAACCTTGCGCACCCGGAGCGCGCATGGCGCGACGCGACACCTCGTCATTCCCGGGCGTTGCGCTCCTGGGTGTTCCAACGGTGTCCCTGGTCCAGGCCCTGCAATGCCTGTCCACGACCGGCGGGACCTGGATGCCACCCCCCGCGGCCACACCACACAGGAGACATGGGCATGACGTGGGCAAACGGGACCGAGCAGCAGCTTCAGGACGCGCGCCGTGAGCTGGAGGCCGCCGAGCGGGAGCTGGACACCGGGACCGAGGCAGCGCGCGTGCGCTACGCCCGGGCGCTGTACGAGGCGGACCTCGCCGGGCGGCGGGCCGACCGCATGGCGCGCGACTCGCGCCGCCATCAGATGACCTGGCGCCCCGTCGCCGGCTGAGCAGGCGGTTTGGGGACGCGGAAGGGGTGAAGCGCGGGGCCGGGCGGTTTATACCGGCGACCCATGGCCCACCCCGTCCACCGTCCCCGCAGGCTGCGCCGCTCCGCGGCCCTCCGTGACATGGTGAGAGAGACGCGCCTCTCACCCACGGACTTCATCTACCCGCTGTTCGTCGTGGAAGGCCGGGACGTGCGCCGTCCCATCTCCTCCATGCCGGGCATCTTCAACCTCTCGTTGGAGCACGCGGTGAAGGAGGCGAAGCACGCGAAGTCGCTGGGCGTGCCCTCCGTCATCCTCTTCGGCATCCCGGACCACAAGGACGCGCGCGGCACCCAGGCGTACGCGACGGACGGCATCGTCCAGCGCGCCATCCGGGAGATCAAGGCGGCGGAGCCGGACCTCCAGGTCATCGCGGACGTGTGCCTGTGCGAGTACACCGACCACGGCCACTGCGGCGTGCTGGACGGCAACCACGTGGCCAATGACGCCACGCTGCCCCTGCTGGCCCAGATGGCCGTCACGTGCGCGCAGGCGGGCGCGGACATCATCGCCCCCTCGGACATGATGGACGGCCGCATCGGCGCCATCCGCAAGGCCCTGGATGAAGTGAAGCACCAGGACACGCCCATCATGTCGTACTCGGCGAAGTACGCCTCCGGCTTCTATGGTCCGTTCCGGGAAGCCGCGCAGAGCACGCCGCAGTTCGGCGACCGCCGCGGCTACCAGATGGATCCCGGCAACGTGCGCGAGGCCATCCGCGAGACGGCGCTGGACGTGGACGAGGGCGCGGACTTCATCATGGTGAAGCCGGCGCTGTCGTACCTGGACGTCATCCGCGCGCTGCGCGAGAACTTCGACCTGCCGCTCGCCGCGTACAACGTCTCCGGCGAGTACGCGATGCTCAAGGCCGCCGGGCAGAACGGCTGGGTGGACTACGAGCGCGTGATGATGGAGGTCCTCACGTCCATCAAGCGCGCCGGGGCCGACCTGATCATCACCTACCACGCCCTGGAAGCGGCCAAGCTCCTCTAGGCGACACCCCGGGCGCCTGCTTACGGCGGGAGGCTTGATCGCCTCCGCCGCTTGCGCCCAAATGGTCCCCACACGATGCCCACCCAGAAGAAGCGGCCCGGACGCAGAACCGAGAAGCCTCCGCCCAGACGTGGCGCCTCGCGGACGACCGCCCGGAAAGGGGCGTCCCAGCGCCCGGGCAGGGGCCGCGCCCCGGTGGTCCGTACCCCTGGGCCGTTGCAGTACAAAGTGGTGGAGCTGTCCACGGTGGACGAGGGCGCGCTGGAGCGCACCCTGAACGAGTGGACGGCCAAGGGCTGGAACCTGGACGGCGTGCAGTTCGCGATGCGCGAGTCCTCCAAGCGCCCGGCCATGGCCTTCGTCTTCTTCACCCGCGAAGGCGAGGCCGCGCGGCACGACGAGGACGACGCACGGCAGAAGCTCCTGCGCATGTCCGAAACGGGCAGCCCCACGGCCCAGCTCGCGGCGGAAGCGGCCGGCGAGCACGCGCAGACGGTGGTGCCCTTCGTCCACCCGCTGTCCGCGCACGAGCGGCTGGCGAAGCTGGCCGGGCTGGACGAGCCGGAGCCCACCGAAGAGGGCCTCACGCTGGAGCCCGAGGAGTGAGCGCCTCCCCCGAACGCAGCCTCATGGCGACGGAGCGCGGAGCTCCCCGCGTGCTGCGGCTGGTGCAGGAGGACGCGGAGCCGGACTCTCCGTACCCGAAGGCGTCGCTGCTGTTGCGGCTGGGCGCGCGGGTCATCGACTGCGCGGTGGCCTGGGGCCTGTACGTGGTGTGCGGGGCGGCGGGCGCGGTGGTGGCGCTGCTGTTCCTCTTGCTCGCGGACGGAATGCTCCAGGGGCAGAGCGTGGGCAAGCGCATCTGCGGCGTGAAGGTGATGCACCTGCCCACGCGCTCGGCCGCGCGGCACCGCGACAGCACGCTCCGCAACGCGCCGCTCGCGCTGGTGGTGCTGCTGGGGATGATGCCCGCGCCGCAGGGCGTGGTGGCGGCCCTGGCGGGCTTCGTCGTGATTGGCGGCGTGGAGGCGTGGCGCGTGCTGGCGGATCCGCTGGGCCTGCGGCTGGGGGACACCTGGGCGCAGACGCAGGTGGTGGACGGGAAGGTTGTCGCGGGGGCGACGGTTGCAGCCCGCACGCCGGTGGCCGCCACGCGCGCCCCGGGTCGTTTGATGTCGGCGGCGAAAGTGCGCCGCGGCAAGGCATTCAGGAAAGGGAGACGGGGTAAGCCATGCGCATCGCGCTGACCTACAACCTGCGGCTTTCGGACTCGGAAGAAGAGGCGGAGTTCGACACGCAGGAGACGGTGAACACGCTGGCGGGAGCCATCGAGCGGCTGGGCCACCGGCTGGAGCGCTTCGAGGTGAGCGGCCCCGCGTCGCGCACCGTCGCCCGCCTGGAGGCGTACAGCCCGGACCTCATCTTCAACACGGCGGAAGGCCGCCGTGGCCGCTTCCGTGAGGCGTTCTACCCGGCGCTCTTCGACGAGCTGGGCTTCGCGTACACGGGCTCGGACGCGTACGCGCTGGCGCTCACGCTGGACAAGCAGCTGACGAAGCTCATCCTCTCCAAGCACGGCATCCGCACGCCGGGCTGGCAGTACGTGGAGAAGCTCAGCGAGCTGCAGCCGGAGAACCTGCGCTTCCCCGTCATCGTGAAGCCCAACTTCGAGGGCTCCTCCAAGGGCATCACCCAGGACTCCGTCGCGGAGACGCTGGAGCAGGTGCGCGAGAAGGTGGCGAAGGCGCTGGAGAAGTACCCGGCGGGCGTGCTGGTGGAGGAGTACATCAGCGGGCGCGACCTCACGGTGCCGTTCCTGGCCGCGGTGGACAACGACTTCGACGGCGTGCTCGCGCCGGTGGAGTACGTCATCGACCCGGAGGCGTCCCAGGGCCGCAAGTACTCCATCTACGACTACGAATTGAAGACGCGCCGGGAGAAGTCCGTGTCCGTGCGCGCCCCCGCGAACATCCCGGCGAAGATGTCCGAGGACGTGCGCAAGATGGCGCAGAAGATCCTCCAGGTGCTGGACTGCCGCGACCTGGGCCGGCTGGACTTCCGCGTGTCCGACGCGGGCGTGCCGTACTTCCTGGAGATCAACGCGCTGCCCAGCCTGGAGCCGGGCGCGGGCATCTACGCCGCGGCGGAGCTGGAGGGGCTGCACCTGGACGGGGTCATCAACTCCATCATCCAGAGCGCCGGCAAGCGCCACAAGATCCGCGACAACAAGAGCCGCCAGGGCAGGCCGGCGCGCAAGTCGGGCCCCTTGCGCGTGGGCTTCAGCTTCAACGTGAAGCGCGTGAAGCCCAGCGCCACGGCGGAGACGGTGCAGGAGGACAGCGAGGCCGAGTACGACTCGCCCAACACCCTCCAGGCCATCCGCGAGGCGATTGCCTCCTGGGGCCACGAGGTCATCGACCTGGAGGCCACGGCGGAGCTGCCCACGGTGCTCTCCAGCACGCCGCTGGACGTGGTCTTCAACATCGCGGAAGGGTTCAAGGGCCGCAACCGCGAGAGCCAGGTGCCCGCGATGCTGGAGCTCCTGGACATCCCGTACACGGGCTCGGATCCGGCGACGCTGTCGCTCGCGCTGGACAAGGCGCTGGCGAAGAAGATCGTCCGTCAGGCGGGCATCCTCACGCCCAACTTCCAGTTGATGGTCACGGGCAAGGAGCGCCTCAACAAGGAGTTCACCACCTTCCCGCTCATCGTGAAGCCGGTGGCGGAGGGCAGCTCCAAGGGCGTCGTCACCAAGAGCGTCTGCTACTCGGAAGCCGAGCTGCGCGACGTGGTGAAGGAGATCGCCGGCAAGTACCAGCAGCCCGCGCTGATTGAGGAGTACATCGGCGGCCGTGAGTTCACGGTGGGCCTCTTGGGCGAGCGGCGTCCGCGCGTGCTGCCGCCCATGGAGATCGTCTTCCTGGACAAGGCGGAGAAGAACCCCGTCTACAGCTTCCAGCACAAGCTCGATTGGACGGACCGCATCCGCTACGACGCGCCCGCGAAGATCGAACCCGCGCTGCTGGAGAAGCTGCGCACGGCGGCGCGCAACTCGTTCATGGCGCTGGGGTGCCGCGACGTGGCGCGCATCGACTTCCGCATGGACGACAAGGGGCGCATCTACTTCATCGAGTGCAACCCGCTGCCCGGCCTCACGCCCGGCTGGAGCGACCTGGTGCTCATCGCCCAGGGCGCTGGCATGGACTACCGGACGCTGATTGGGGAGATCATGGCCCCCGCGATCCGCCGCTACAAGGAGCGCGAGGCGCGCAGGGCCCAGACGGAGCAGCCGTCCGGCACCCACGCTCCGCCGCTCAACAAGGTCGTGCAGCGGATTGAAGAGCAGACCGCGCAGGCCAATGCCTCGGCCCCCGCGGAGAACACGCCCGCGCCGCGTCCGGAGCTCAAGTCCTGAGCTGACACTGAAGCGCGGAGCAGGGAAGGGGACGGTGCCCGCGAAAGGCGCCGTCCCCGTTTCATTTCAGCCGTCGCTGAGGGCCTGCGCCCAGCCCTTCTCGAAGTTGTCGTGGTACGCCTGCCACAGCGTGTCCGAGTAGAACTTCACCAGGTTCTCGTCGTTGTAGCGCAGCGAGTTCTTGGACAGGTTGTGCGAGCCCGTCAGCACCATCTTGCGCACCGTCCCGTTGAAGTTCCCCGAGTAGACGAAGTGCTTGCTGTGCGTGAGGACCTCGCGCGGCGTGCCGTCGCTCGTCTTCACGTTGTTGGAGGAGACGTCGTAGAGCTGGCGGAGGGTGATGTTCGTCGCGCCGCTGAGCTTCGTCTTGATGCCCGAATCCATGTCCGTGTAGAGCACGCGCACCCGGCAGCCCAGCTTGCCAATGCGCACCAGCTCCGTGGCCACGATGGCGCGGCTGTCGTTGAAGTGGTTCTGGTTCACGTCCAGCGTGCAGCCCGACACGGCCGTCTTGATGTAGTCCGTGAAGTTGTTCGTCACGGTGTCGCTGGACAGCTCGTTGTCGTTGCCCTCGCGCGGGAAGAAGTACGCGGTCCACGGCGCGTTGGGAGAGCTGTAGTACCCCTGGCCCGTGGAGGGGTTGTAGTAGTCCGTCGTCTTCGTGCCGCCGCGCAGGTCGTTGTGGTAGCCGACCCAGTAGTCGTACCAGTCCCAGTCCTCGTAGCTGACGACCATGTCGTTCCAGTAGTTGTTCTGGGAGTAGGTGTTGTTCCAGGAGCCCTGCACCACGACGCGCTGGATGCGGTTGCCCTGCGGATCCGTGGTGGTGGAGAAGGTGAAGATCTTGTCGTGCATGATGGTGCCCTCGCGGTCGAAGCCCGCGATGCACGCACTGCCCGCGCCCGTGCCGTTGCAACGCGTGAGCTCCAGCCTCAAGCCGTCCGGGCATGACGCCGCCGGGGGCACGTAGCTGCTGATGTCGTGGATGACGCCGCCGGAGGAGAACTCCGACGCGGCGCCGCCGTTCTGCTCGTCCACCACCAGCCGCACGACGACGCCCCGGCACAGCGCGGACTTGATGGCCGCGTTCAGGTGGTCCGTCGTCCACAGGAACATCGCGATGCGGATGTACGAACCCTTGGGGCTGTTCGAGATGAGCCGGACGATTTCGTCCTTGATGCGGTAGTCGCGCGTGCCCGTGTTGTCCGGCTGGTTGAACACGACGTAGAGCCCCGGCACGTTCGTCGCGCCCTGGGCCTGCGCCGCCAGGTTCGGATCCGTCTGCGCCTGGGGCTGACACCCGAACAGCGCCGCCACCAGTCCTGCCAACGCCAGCAACCGTTTCATGACCTGCCTCCGTTTCTCCATTTCCAACCATTTAAGCCGAAATGGTATGGAAAACGGAGAAAACCGGAGTCAGGGTCACTTCGCGGGCGCGAAGCCGCCGTGGAAGGTAGGGGGCAGGGCGTGGTCGAAGTGGCAGCGCGCCACGGGCCCGTCCTCCATCCGGCGCGCGTCCAGCACGGCGACGTGGGACGTGTCCGCCTTCGCGTCGTAGACCTGCGTGAGCACCCAGCCGTCGTCCTCCGCGCTTCCGCCAGGGCGGGGGACGAAGATGGGCTCGGAGGGGTAGGTGCCCTCGCCCAGGTCCGCCGTCGTCAGGCGGCCCGTGGCCAGGTCCATGCGCGCCACGCCGTTGAAGAGGCCGCGCCGGGCCTCGTTGCTCCGGTGCACGCCCATGTAGAGCGTCTGGTGCGCGCGGCCCACGACGCCGGGGGCCACGCGGGGGAACTCGCAGCTCACGTCCAGGCGCTGCTCGGTGCGGAAGGTGCCCGCCTTCACGTCCACCACCGCCCGGTGCAGCATGCCCTGCGCGTCCGAGGACGTCGTGCCGCGCACCAGCTCCCCCAGCCACTGGTTCGTGGTGAAGTCGGGGTAGCGCACGTAGTCCACCACCACCGTGTCGCCCTCCTCGTACGCGTTGGCGAAGTGCCACAGGTAGAAGGCGTCCGTGGTGATGCGCACCGGGTGCTCCACGTCGTCGATGGGCACCACCAGCACGTCCGTGCCCGCCTCCGGCTTCCACCGCAGGTTCTCCGAGTACGAGCCCACCTGCAGCAGCGCGCGGAAGAGGTTGAGGCGCAGCGGTGCCAGGAAGAAGACGAGGTAGCGATCCGTGGCGATGAAGTCGTGCACCATCGTCGCGCCCGGCAGCTTCACCGAACCCAGCCGCTGGGCCTTGCCGCCGTCCGGCAGGACGAAGAGGTCCGCCAGCGTGAACCGGCCGTAGCGGACGCCAAAGTTGTAGGACGCCTTGCGCGACGGCACGCGGTGAGGGTGCGCGGAGAACGTCTCCACCACCGTGCCGTCGAAGTCCGTCTCGCCCCGCGTCGACAGGTCCTCCGTGGACACCTCCACCGGCACGCTGCCCTCGAAGAGCGCGTACAGCTTGCCGTTCCACGCCATCACGGACGTGTTCGCGGAGTTCTTGCGCGTCTGGCGCAGCTTGTGGAGCAGCGGCGTGGGCGTGCCGTAGCCGCCGAAGCGCTGCGAGGACGCCGCGCGCTCCGCCACCATGGTGGGCGAGTCCAACAGCCGCGACGCGCCCTTCACCCCGTCCGCGCCGAAGCGCACGCCCAGCATCCCGCCGTCCCCGTCGAACCAGTGCTGGTACGGCCGGCCGTGCACGTCGAACGTCCACGGCCCCACCCGGTACAGCGAGCCCCGCAGCCCTTCGGGCACCTGGCCCTCCACGCGCAGCGGCTCGAACCCGTGCTGGCGGGGAAGCGTGCGGAACGCCTTCAGCCAGCCCGGCGCGGAGGAGGACAGCGTCTGCTTCATCGCGGTCGTCATGACAGCTCCCTTTCCAATGCAACGTCCGGGCGCGAGAAGACCCCGCGCCGCCCATCGTGTAGACACTGTAAACATCGCATGTTGTCGCTGTCAACATGGATGTTGACGCTGGCAACTTCGTCCCGTGGATGCTCAAGTCGCGCAGACGACAGTCGGGGCATGAGGAGGCACGGACGGTGGCGACGAAGGGCAGGCGCAAGCAGGCGGCGGAGGCACCCTCGGAGAAGGACAAGGCCCGGTACCACCACGGGGACCTGCGCCAGGCGCTGGTGGACGCGGCCGTGGCGCTCATCGCGGAGGAGGGCTTCGGCGCGCTGACGCTGCGGGAGGTGGCCCGGCGGGCGGGCGTCACCCACGCGGCGCCCTACCGGCACTTCGCGGACAAGGAGGCGCTCCTGGAGGCCGTCGCGCACGAGGGCTTCCGCGCCATGGCGCGCGAGATGCGCGAGCGCATGGCCCAGCACACCGGCCCCCTGGAGCGGCTGTACGCGGCGGGCGAGGCCTACGTGCTGTTCGCCGTGCGCCACCCGCCGCACTTCCGCGTGATGTTCGGCCCGCACTTCACGCGGCCCATGTCACCGCCTCCTGAACCGGAAGGAGAGCAGGGGGCCTTCACGCTGCTGGTGAGCACCATTAAAGCCGCACAGGCGGCGGGCCTGCTGCGGGGAGGGGAGCCGCGTCCCCTCACGCTCACCGCGTGGTCGCTCGTGCACGGGCTCGCTTCGCTGTTCGTGGACCGGCAGCTGGGGGAATCCGTGCAGGGCCCGGAGGCCGCGGAGGCGCTCGCCCGCGTGCAGACGCGGCTGATTGTCGAGGGGCTCCGGGCACCCGCGCGCGGCTGAAGGTGCGCGACAGTCGGTAGGGAAGCAGGGTTGACCGTCGGGGATTGTCGGGTACGGTCGGCGGCATGGTGCGCATTCCGGAAGAGACGGGGCCGAGGGTCAGGGCGCGGGAGCTGGGGCTGCCGCTGGGACGCTTCAAGCCGGGGAAGTACAACGCCATCACCGACGTGGAAGGCGTGCTGGTGGGCCACACCACCCTCATCGAAGGCTCGGGCCCGCTGCGGCCCGGCTTCGGTCCGGTGCGCACGGGCGTCACGGCCATCCTGCCCAACCTGGGCAACATCTTCATGGAACGCATGAGCGGGGGCGGCTTCGTGCTCAACGGCGCGGGCGAGGTCTCAGGCATGACGCAGCTCATGGAGTGGGGCCTCATCGAAACGCCCATCCTCCTCACCAACACCATGGCCGTGGGCGCCGTGTCCGACGGCGTGGCCAACTACCTGGTGCAGCGCTACCCGGGCATCGGTGACGAGCACGACGTCATCATCCCCGTCGTGGGCGAGTGCGACGACTCATGGCTCAACGACATCTCCGGGCGCCACGTGCGCCAGGAGCACGTCGTCGCCGCCATCAACGCCGCGAAGTCCGGCCCGGTGCAGGAGGGCAACGTCGGCGGCGGCACCGGCATGGTGACGTGCGACTTCAAGGGCGGCATCGGCACGTCCTCGCGCAAGCTGCCGGAGGTGCTGGGCGGCTACACGCTGGGCGTGCTCGTCATGTCCAAC
Source organism: Corallococcus macrosporus (assembly GCF_017302985.1). Lineage (NCBI taxonomy): Bacteria > Pseudomonadati > Myxococcota > Myxococcia > Myxococcales > Myxococcaceae > Corallococcus > Corallococcus macrosporus. The sequence goes on along the minus strand of NZ_JAFIMU010000010.1, from coordinate 64,631 downwards.
TTCGGGAAGATGCACAACCTGCGCGTGGGCGGTCTGCCGGTGGGCGAAGTGCTGGTGGAGAAGTTCAAGAACACCCCCCACCGCGGCAAGTCCTACGGCTCCATCATCGCGGTGGTCGCCACGGACGCGCCGCTCCTGAGCCATCAGATCAACCGCCTCTGCAAGCGCGTGGGCCTGGGCATCGGCCGGGTGGGCAGCTACGCGGCGCACGGCTCGGGTGAGATCGTCGTGGGCTTCTCCACCGCGAACATCATCCCCAGGCGCACCCAGAAGATGGTCTACAAGATGAAGATCCTCCTGGATCAGCGCCTGGACCCCCTCTACGAGGCGGTGATGGAGGCCACGGAGGAGGCCATCCTCAACGCCATGTGCATGGCGGAGCCCATGACGGGGGTGAACGACAACTACTCGCCCGCGCTGCCGCTGGACGAGGTCCGCCGCTTCGTGGACGCCTGCCGCCCCATCTTCGCCTCGGTGAAGAAGCGCCCCCACCAGACGAGCGTGCCCGCCTCCAAGGAGCGCCCCAGCGACGAGGACCGGGAAGGGGAGGTGACGCTGGGAGCGGCCCTGCCCACCCAGGTGCGCGGCGCGGAGGGCATTCCCTTCCCGACCCGGCCCGCCCCCAACGAGCCCCCGCCGGACGGAGGCCCCCCTCCCACCCCAGAAGACCCCGAGGGTTCCTCTTCCGGGAGCCCGTAGGCTTCTGATAGGTAAGCCCCCCTTTGCTCCATTCCGGAGACCAGGAGCCACCCACATGGCCAACAGCAAGAGCAAGCACCGCCGCGTGCAGATGAAGATCCGTCAGCACTGGAAGAAGCGGATCAAGAAGCAGAAGGAAGCCGCCAAGGCCGCCGCCGCCGAAGGCAAGAAGAAGTAGTTTCGCCCTGGCGCCGCTCCCGGCGGCCCTGGCTTTACTGCCGGGTCGCCGTGAAGGGGCGCGTCACGTTGCATCTCAGGGCGGACGTGCCCTGGATGCGCGAGTATTGGCCGGTGAAGGTCCCGGACAGGCTGCCACCGCCGCCGTCCTCGGGGCCCCCGGTGAAGGTCGCGTTGAGGCTGAGGAAGGTGCTCACCCCCCCGTCGCTGCTGGGCGGCGGCGTCCCGGTGAGGATCAGATCGCCGGACGCGTACACCTGGCCCGTCAGCGCCACCCCCGTCAGGGAACCCGTGAGGACGCCGCCGTCGGTGCGCTGGATGTTCAGCACCTCGCCGTCCGCCAGGGACTGCACGTTCAGGTTCACGCACTCGGCGGCCAGGCCCGCGTCGCCCTGGAACGCCAGGGGGTAGTTGCCCTCCACCGGGGCGCACGCGTCGCCGCAGTCCACGGCGCCTCCCTCCTTGCAGGCCGGCGCGATCAGCAGGAGGGTGCTTCCCGTCACCGCCAGGGCGGCGGCCGTCAGGGGGGCGAAACGTCCAGTAGTCATGGGTGGCCTCTCGAGGGACGGAAGCACGGGCTTCCTGGTGGGAATAACCGTTCCTAGCTTGCGTGCAGCAGGTCTGGGGGACGGGGTGGGGCGGTGACGGCGGGCGATTCCAAGCGGTGGTCGAACTTCATCTTCGCGGGGCTCTTCGCCGTCGCGTTGATTCTCTTTTCACGCATCTTGCTGCCGTTCCTGATGCCGGTGCTGCTGGGCGGCTTCCTGGTCGTCCTGTTCATGCCCATCCAGGACTCCTTGGACCGGCGGCTCCAGGGCCGCAAGTCCCTGGCGGCGGGACTGTCCACCCTCGCGGTGTTCCTGCTCATCCTGGCGCCGCTGGCGCTGGTGGGCTGGATGGTGGCCCGCGAGGTGCTCCAGTTCGTGGGCCAGGCGCAGGACCTGTTGGATCAGGTCGACCTGCGGCACCATCTGCTCAACAGCCTGCCGCGCGGCCTCACCCGCTACGTGCACTTCGATCCGGAGAGCTCGGAGACGGAGCGGCTGCTGATGACGGCGGTGTCCGGCGGCGCGGGGCTGCTCGCGGACCTCGTCGGCGCGGGCACGGAGCTCGTCGTCAACATGTTCCTGATGACGGTCGCCATGTACTACTTCTTCCTCGACGGCCGCCGGCTGGTGAACGAGGTGGCCCGGCTCATCCCGCTGGAGCGCCGCTACTTCGACGCCTTCTCCCACGAGTTCACGGACGTCGCGTACGCCATCATCTACGGCAACACCGTCACCGCGCTGGTGCAGGGCGCGGTGGGCTTCGTCGGCCTGCTCATCGCGGGCGTGCCGCATGCCGGGGTGTGGGGCGCGGCCATGGTGCTGGTGGCGCTGGTGCCGGTGGGCGGCACCGCGCTCGTGTGGGGGCCCATCGGCGTCATCCTCATCGCGGCGAACCGGGTGAGCGAGGGCGTCTTCCTCCTCGCGTGGGGCACGTTCCTGGTGGGCAGCATCGACAACGTCATCCGCCCGCGGCTGTGCGGCTCGCGCATGGCGCTGCACCCGCTGCTCGTCTTCCTGTCCATGTTCGGCGGGCTGGCGGTGTTCGGGATGATGGGCCTGCTGGTGGGCCCGCTCATCGCGTCCATCTTCATGGCCATGGTGCGCATCTACCGGCGGGACTTCCTCGGGCGTACGCAGGAATCGCAGCCTGCTCCCGTGGTGTCCGAGGATTCCTCGCCTTCGCTCTCCCCGCAGCCCGCGCCAGTGCCCTCGGCGGCGAGCGTGGGTCACGTGATGAACGCCTGAGCCCCGAGCCTGGACTTCGCCCCGTCACTGGGTGAACCTGCTCGGAGCATGACGACCACCCGAAGCGCGAGGGTCCCCTCGGGACTGCTGTGGACCCTGGCCCTCGCTGGAGCCCTGGTGGCTCCGGCCGCGGCGGCCTCCGACACCCTGGCCCCTCGGGCCTTCCACGGCACGCGTGAGGCCCCGGCGTGGCTGTCGCTGCGGCTGGGCGGCGCGACTCCGGGCGGCAATGGGAAGTCGAAGGCGGAGCCGGAGGTGGGCGCGCCCACCTGGGTGCGGCTCAACCTGTCCCTCACCGCGACGTGGCGGCGCTACTGCGCCAGACCCGGCGTGGAGAGCTGTGGCGAGTACGACCGGCTGCCGGAGGAGGATCAGCTCGGGGACACGTCCGACTTCACGTCGTCGTATCCCTACCTGGGGCTGGCGCTGGAGGCGGAGGTGCTGCCGCTGGCACGCGAGACGACCTCCGTGCTGCGCGGGCTGGGCTTCAAGCTGGGGGCGCAGCGGGGCTTCTCCAGCTCCGACGTGACGCTCACCGGGGACGGCGGCCAGACGCCGGTGCGCGAGGTGTCCGCCACGGACACGTCTTTCACCGCGCAGGCGCTGTACCGCTTCTACTTCCGCTTCGGCACGACGCGGCCGCAGCAGGGCTATGTGGGCGCGAGGGCCGGCGTGCAGACGCGCGCGTTCGACGTGGAGTCCTCCACGGACAACCCGCTGTCCGGCACGCATCGCGTGTTCCCGTCCGTGGCGTTGGATCTGTCCGTGCCGCTCTTCGCCTCGGTGCGCCTGGACGCGTCGGGTGGGCTCCTGCTGTCGCCCAAGCCGGGGCACTCGCCGGACGCGGACGGGGGCCGGCGGGCGCTGGAGGTCCGCGGCTTCGGCACGTCCGTGTCCAGCTTCGGCTGGAGCGCGGAGCTGGGCGTGACGGGGGACATCTGGGGGCCCTTCGGCTACGACGTGGCCTGGCGGCTGGCGCACTTCAAGGACCGGTTCTCCGGGGCCGGCACGCTCACCGGTTGGGACGATGGGGGAGCGGCCGAGGAGACATACTCCAGCCTGCACGTCGGCGTGATCGCGACGTACTGAGCGTCCTGCGTGTCGGACGTGTAACACCCCCCTGGCGCACGGGTTTCTGGACCCGGGCGGGATGCCTACCCCTTGCCTCCACGGCCTGATGCGGGCCGCGATGCAAGGGGGACGGTTCTCGGTGCGAGCAAGGCATGGGTGGATGCGGGGACTGGCGGGGCTGGCGTGCCTTGCCCTGGTGGCGTGCGGTGGGGGTGACACCCAGGGCCCCAATCCCGGCACTCCTTCCGACACGACCCATGACGACGCGGACGGGCTGCCACGGCCCGACGCGGGCACGGTGGATGGCGGCACGCAGGCGCCGTCCGACGCGGGCACGGGCTCTCAGAACGACGCGGGCACCGGGTCGCCGGATGCCGGAGGAACGGATGCGGGCACCGCGCCGCTGACCTGCGCGCCCACGGCGGGCGACGCGCGCTGGGTGCTGGAGGGCGAGGCCTTCACCGCGAAGGTGACGTGCGCGACGGGCTACACGGCGGCCGGGCTGCGCTTCGGGGTGAAGAACCTGCCCGCGGGCGCGACGTTCGACGAGTCCACCGCCACGCTGAGCTGGAAGCCCGCGCTCAACCAGGGCGCGGTGTGGATGCTCACGCTGGAGGAGCGCACCACCGGCGAGACGGGCACGCTCAAGGTGGGCGTGGCCAACAACGACAACGCGCCGGGCAAGGTCGACATCGTCGACCCCGTGGCCTACACGGAGGAGTACGGACTGCCCGTGGTGCACCTGTTCTTCCCCCCGGAGCCGGGTCTGACGTCCGGCGGCTACCGGCCCGCGGAGGTGGTGTACCGGGGCCACCGCTACACCATCGAGGCGAAGTACCGCGGCGCCACGTCCAGCGTGTTCCCCAAGCGCAGCCTGACGCTCAAGTTCGCGGAGGACGACCTGTTCTCCGAGCCCGTCTTCGGCGACGGCTTCAAGGACCGCAAGCGCGTGGTGCTCATCACCACGTTCAATGACAACTCCTACCTGCGCTCGAGGCTGGCGTTCGACCTGTGGCACAAGCTGTCGCCCGACGCCGTGCGCATCCGCACCTTCAGCGTGGTGGTGTACGCGAACAACAAGTTCCGCGGGCTCTACACGGCGGCGGATCACGTGGACAAGCGGCTGATGGAGTGGAACGGCATCGACAAGGACTCGGACCTGTTCAAGGCCGACACCGCGGACGCCAACTTCTCCCGCCTGACGCGCAACGGGCAGACGAAGGAGCACCTCCACGTCGGCTTCGTGAAGGACGAGGGCACGCCGGATGAGAAGCAGCCCCACGCCTTCGACACGCTGCACGACTTCGTCGCGTGGGTGGCGGACTCCAACGCGGACGGCTTCCGCCAGGGGTTCGGCACGAAGCTGAAGGCGCGCGACTACGAGGACTGGTGGATCTTCAATACGCTCATCCAGGGCAACGACTCGCAGTCGAAGAACGCCTATCACGCGTACGACCCCAAGACGGGCGGCCCCTGGCGCTACATCCCGTGGGACCTGGACGCGAGCTTCGGGCAGAACTTCGACACCACGCGCACCAGCGCCACGGCGCGGCCCACGTACGCGTCCGACAACCTGCTCTTCAAGCGGATGCTGGCGGAGCCCACCATCGCGGGCCCCATGCGCGAGCGCTACCGCCAGGCCCTGAAGAACGAGCTGAGCGAGGCCGCGGTGCAGGCGCTGATTGACGGCTACGTGCGGGAGCTGGGGCCCAACGCGCAGCGCGACGAGGCGCGGTGGGGGGAGGAGTACCGCAACTTCGCGAAGCCGAGCACGGGGCCCGACGTGAACGAGGGCGGCTACGGCAACTTCCCGGAGTGGCACCTGCGCCAGGACTTCAAGACCCACGCCGAGGAGGTGGAGTACATCCGGCAGTGGGTGCACACGCGCTGGGGCACGTTCCAGTCGAACCTGCCGTGAGGTTGGCGGCGCGGCGGGGGGAGGACCTCGCCGCGCCGGCCGGGACTACCACTGCGCAGGGTCCGCGTCGGCGAACGTCGTGCCGGCGGCGATCTCGTCGATCCAGATGCTGCGGGTGGGCTGGCTGCCCTGCATGTAGCCGCTGTCGTGCCAGCCGTTGGCGTAGAGGCCCACGCGGAACTGGAGGTAGCGGTCATCCGCCACGGTGGTGGCCAGGTTGAACTGCTCCAGGACCTTCACGCCGTCGAACCACAGCTTGATGAAGCCGGTGGTGTCGCTGGCCCACTTCACCTGCATGACGACCTTGTGCCACTCGCCCGGGGTGACGGTGGCCAGGTTGCGGAAGGTGGTGGTCTTCTGGTCGCAGACGGTGCCGTACTTCACGCGGGTGGTGAGCTGGTTGCCGGACAGCCACACCATGGTGGTGGGCATGTGGCCATCGCAGCCCGTGTCGGAGAAGTTCGCGATGAACTGGGCGATGTTGAAGGACTGCGGTTGGAACTGCCAGTCCTGCTGCAGCCGGAACATGAAGCCGTAGAAGCCCGTGTCGCCCCGGCGGTACACGTTGTGCTTCACGACTTCCGAGTGGTAGCGCTCGGTGTAGTTCGGGTCATAGACCTGCGTGGCCTTGATGGCGGTGGAGCCCTCGTAGACGACGTTGGTGACCTCCTTCAGCGAGCCGTTGTGCTCCACGTTGAGGGAGTTCCAGCCGCTGAGCGTGCCGGTGTTGCGGAAGATCTCCGCGGCCTCCGCGACCAGCCCGAAGGCGAACAGCGACACCCCTGCGGCCACGGCGAAATGCTTGCGCTGCATTGAACGACCTTTCACGAATTGCTGCTTATGCCAGTTCAATAGGCGAATCTGGGATAATCCGCAATCGCATGAGCAAGCGCTGGCCGCTGGGTGTGGTGCTGCTGTCCCTGGGGTGTGCCTCCGTGCCACCCGTGCGAAGGTCCTGATGCACTTCGTCCGAGGGAGCAGGCGATGACCGATGGACGGTCCTGGAACGGCAACTGGAAGGTTCGCATCCGTGAGCGGCTCCAGGAGCGCGGTTTCACGTCACTTACTGCGTTCGCCGAGTCACGCCCCGCCGTGCCGTTCGTGGAACTGGCGGAGGAGCTTGGGAAGGACGATATCGCGGGCGTCCAGATTCTACGCGGACTGCTCGCCGAAGCAGAGCAGCGCAAACAGGTCACGCGATTCGTGCGCGATGTGCTGGTGCGCCATCTTGCCGAAAACCTCCCGGATGGATGGCCTGCAAAGATGGACAGGAGCAACCGATTCCTGGTCGCACAGGCGCTTGCCTACTGGTCCACCGACACACCTGAAACCCATGCGGCCCGTGTCGAACGGGCAGGCGATGCCCTCGTCGACATGTCACTCCCGCCGGGCTGGCGCCCCATGGGTCCCGACGACGAGCTCCTCCTCACGTTGCTGCCGGACGAAGAAGCCTGAGCGGTGGCAGGACGCGCCCATCCCGGTTAGGTTGCGCATCGCGTGCGGATGCCCCTTGGTGGGGCAGCCGAGCCCGGACGAGGTGCGCCGTACCCGGTCACGACAAGACGACGCCTGAACGGGAGTCGTGTGTCATGACGTCGTCGTGGATCCTCCTCATTGTCGCCGGGCTGCTCGAAGTCTGCTGGACCATCGGGCTCAAGTACACGCAGGGCTTCACCCGGCCGCTCCCCAGCGTGCTCACGGTGGGGGCCATGATCGCGAGCATGGGCCTCCTGGGCCTCGCGGTGAAGCAGCTACCCATCGGCACGGCCTACGCGGTCTGGGTGGGCATTGGCGCGTTCGGCGCTGCGATCGCCGGCATGGTGCTCTTCCATGAGCCCGCCACGCCCTCCCGCCTGTTCTTCCTGGCCTTGCTCATCATCGCCATCATGGGCCTGAAGTTCACCAGCGGGACGCACTAGCCACCCGCACCGGAAGATCCGCCGATCTTTCCCGAAGCGCCGCCCTCCATTCCGGGGGCGGCGCTTTCCTATCGTGTGCCGCCAGGAGGATGGAGATGGCGGACACGCGGGAAGAGATGATGGAGCGCTTGCTGGACGACGCGGGAATCCGCGAGGGCATGCGCGTGCTGGATGTCGGCTGCGCTTTCGGTGCCCTCACGTTCCTCGTCGCAAGGAGGGTGGGCAGCACGGGGCAGGTGGTGGGCCTGGATCGCGACCCCCACCTGCTGTCCATGGCCCGGGAGAAGGCCCGGGAGCAGGGCTTGTCGAACGTCACCTTCATCGAAGCGGACCTGGCCGCCGTGCCGCCCGAGCTGGGCCTGTTCGACGCCATCACCGGACGGCGCGTGCTCATGTACCAGCCCGACGCGGTGGCCGCCCTGCGGGGACTCGTCCGGGCCGTGAAGCCCGGTGGGCTCGTGGTCTTCCAGGAGAACGACGCGTCCATCGGCCCGGTGAGCCTGCCGCCGCTGCCGCTCCACATCCGCGTGAGCGAGTGGATGTGGCACACCGTGGAGCGTGAAGGCGCGGACCTCCACATGGGCTTCCACCTGGCCCCCGCGATGGAGCAGGCCGGCCTCTCGGTGGAGCACGTCCGTGCCGAAGCCACCTTGCAGACGCCGAAGGTGCACCACCCGGTGGGCCCCATCCTGCGGGCCATGCTCCCGCGCATCGTGCGGCACGGCATCGCCACGGAGGAGGAGATGGGCATCGACACCATCGACGCGCGGCTCCTCGAGGAACGAACGAAGGCCAACACGACCTACCTGGGCGAGATGGTCTTCGGCGCCTGGGCCCGCCGGACCGTGGGGGATTGAACCCTCCCCGTGGATGGGTTTCCTGAATGCGCATCCCACGAGCGCAGGATGCGCGCCGGTTCCCATCACGCGAGGTGACGGCGATGAGCGACGCGAGGTTCGAGCTGTACTACTGGCCCGGCATTCCCGGCCGGGGCGAGTTCGTGCGGCTGGTGCTGGAAGAGGCCGGCGCGGACTGGGTGGACGTGGGCCTGCAACCCGGTGGCGGGAAGGCCGTTTCGGACATGCTCGGCAAGGGCCCCGTGCCCGCGTACGCGCCGCCCATGCTCAAGGTGGGCGACGTCGTCTTCTCCCAGGCCGCGAACATCTGCGCGTACCTGGGTGAACGCTTCGGCCTCGTCCCTTCCGACGAGGCGTCGCGGCTGCACGCCCGTCAATTCCAGCTCACCGTCGCGGACGTCGTGGCGGAGGCGCACGACACGCACCATCCCATCGCCGTGATGAAGTACTACGACGAGCAGAAGGACGCCGCGAAGCAGCGCGCCGAGGACTTCCGCACCCAGCGCATCCCGAAGTTCCTGGGCTACTTCGAACGCGTGCTGAAGGCGAACCCCCAGGGCGGCGGGAAGTACCTCCTGGGCAGCGACTTCTCCTACCCGGAGCTGGCGCTCTTCCAACTCGTGGACGGCCTGCGCTACGCGTTTCCCAACGCCATGCGCCGCATCGCCTCGGAAGTGCCCGGCGTGATGGCGCTGCACCAGCGCATCCGGGAGCGGCCGCGCATCGCCGCGTACAAGCAGTCCCCGCGCGCCCAGCCCTTCAACGAGAAGGGCATCTTCCGCCACTACCCGGAGCTGGACGACCCGAACGTGACGAAGTGACCCTGCGGCACCTCGACGATCTCCCGGGCGAAGAACAGGTCTTCGCCCACGCCGGCCACGCGGACCTGGATGAGCGGATCCGCCGGGTACTGCGTGGCCGGATCATCGAAGACGAGCGCCACGACGACGCCCACGCGGCCCAGGAAGCGCTCGGAGATGACGTCGTCCGGCTCGGTGCGGACCACCATCACCGTCGCGCCAATGCGCACCGGCGCGCCGTCCACGTCTTCCGTCAAGATGAGCGAGGGGTCGTGCTTCATGGTGCGTAGGTCCGGGGTTTGAGTCGTTTCGACAGCGCCCAGGTCGTGAACGTCAGCAGCGCCCACGCCCCCAGGTGATAGATGGCCACGTGTCCGGGGCCCTGCTCACACGCCAGCTCGCCCATGAACGCGCCCACCGTCCCCACCGACAGCCCCGCCACCGCCGCGCGCAGCGGGTCGAACGCGGCCGACCGCAGCGCCACCACCGCCACCACCAGGGGCACCAGCGCCAGCGCCACATGGCTCACCGTGCACACCCACTCGGGCAGCGTGGAGGGGCCCCTCGGGGCCGCCCGTGTCAGCACCAGCAGCGCGGAGCTCACCAGCGCCATCCCCACGCCCACCCACCGCAGCCGGCGCCCGCGCGGGGACAGCGCCCCCCACGAGCAGACCGCGCCCGTGGACAGGAGCATCGCCAGCATCGGCGCGCGGCCCGTCAGCACCGCGCCCGTGATGCGCCCCAGCGCCAGGAACACCCCGGCCACCGCGAACGCCAGGCCCGCGGACGCCGCGAACAGCCCCACCGCCTGAGCGCGCCAGGAGCGCACCGGCCGCTTCAGCGCCAGCTCCGCGCGCGACGCCTCCAGCGCGCGCTGCATCGCCTTCGGGTCCAGACGGGGTGGGGTGGACCGCCACGGGTCCGAAGGAGCGCTCATGACACCTCCTCCAATCCGCCGAGCAGCTCGCGCAGCTTCTCGTAGCCCCGGTGTGCCCGCAGCCGCGCCGCACCCGCGCGGATGCCTCGCATCTCGGCGATCTCCTCGAAGGACCAGCCCTCGAGCTTGCTCAGCACCACGGCCTCGCGCTGCTCCACGGGCAACTGCTGGAGCGCGTCCTCGATGCGCCGGCGCATGGCCGGGTCGCCGTCCGGCGCGGGCACGGCCAGGAGCCCTTCCGGCGGCGCGTGGGCATGCGCGTCCACGTGCTGCTGGTGCCGCAGCGCGTCCCGGGCCGCGTTCGCCGCGATGGTGAGCAGCCAGGGGGTGAAGCGCGTGCCCCGCTCGTAGCGGCCCCGGGCGCGGATGACGGAGAGGAACGTGGTCTGCATGAGGTCCTCCGCCAGCGGTCCGTCCCTCACCATGCGGGCGAGGAAGCCGTGCACACGCCCGGCATGCCGGGCGAACAGCGCTTCGAACGCCGGGTGGTCTCCCTGACAGAACTGGTCCATGAGCGCTTCGTCCGTGACGCCTTCCATCGTCTGGCTCACGGACGGCCCTGCCCGGAAATCGTTTCCAGGGACGGACGATTGCCCCCCTGGCGGCTCCAAGGCCTTGAAACGACAAGCGCTGGACGTGACATCGCCAGGGGGCTCGCTTCCACGACCCGAAAGGATAGTGTCGCGCGCCTTACCGGTTTCAACGCGTTTCCCCAATTCGAGCGCCCATGTCCCCGGCCGAGGTCGTCATCCAGTCCACGCTGTTCGAGTCGCTCCTGCGCTGCGTGCGATTGGACTCGTCCTTGCGCGAGCGCATGACGGCCGCGGGCTATGACCCGGACCGTCCCCGGGCCAGCTATCCGGCGTCGGTGTTCCTGCGCTGCCAGAACCTGGTGCTGCAGGCCGCCTACGCGGGCCGTCCGCAGCAGGAGGCGCTGCGGCAGATGGGCCGGGACCTGGTGCGCGGCTACTTCGAGACGCTGGTGGGCAAGGTGGTGAACGTGGCCCTGAAGGTCGCGGGCCCGGAGCGCGCCATGAAGCGGGTGGCGCTGAGCTTCCGCTCGGTGATGGAGCCGGTGGAGATCACCTCCCTGGAGTTGGGTCCCAAGGACTGGCGGGTGACATTCCAGGGCTACCCCTTTCCGGCGGAGGCCGCGGCGGGGTGCTGCGAGGAGGCCCTGCGTCAGGCCGGCGCCGCGACCGCCCACGCGGTGCTGGAGAACGACGACGGACACGGCCGCTTCGAGCTGCGCATGCGCTGGTAGGCGGTCCGTGTGCACGCTGTAACGGTGAGCATCATCCTTCCACCGCGACATGACTGAATGCGCTATGAGGGCCCCATGAAAATCGGCAAGGACAGTGTTGTCGCCATTGACTACAAGCTGCACCTCGGCGACGGGAAGATCGTGGACGAGAGCGAGGCAGGCGATCCGCTCGTCTACCTGCACGGCTACGAAGAGATCGTCCCCGGCCTGGAGAAGGCGCTGGAGGGCAAGTCCGCGGGCGAGTCGCTGAAGACGGTCGTCTCCGCGGCGGATGGCTACGGCGACTACGACCCGGAAGGCGTGGAAGAGGTCCCCCGGACCGAGTTCCCCGACGACCTGGAGATCAAGGCCGGCGGCATCCTGAGCGCCACGGACCCGGAAGGGGACGAGGTCGACTTCCTGGTGAAGGAAGTTCGCAAGGACACGGTGCTGGTGGACTTCAACCACCCGTTCGCCGGCAAGGAGCTGCACTTCGAGGTCACCATCAAGGAAGTGCGCGCCGCCACGCCCGAGGAGCTCGAGCACGGCCACGCGCACGGCCCCGGTGAGGACCACGATCACTGACCGCTGGGGCCCTTTGGCCGGCCCTTGCCGTGCGTCCGGGCATGCCGCCCGGGCGCCGCGCCCTCGGGCCGCTTGGAGCGGCCATGGTCGGCCTGGGGAGGCCCCGGGTCGCGCTGCTTCGCCAGGAACGCCGCCATCTCCCGCTGGAAGATGGGGTCCTTGCGAGGCACCTCCGTGCGGGGAAGCTCCTGGCGGATGATGCGCTCGATGTCCTGGAGCGTGCGGCGCTCCACTTCCAGCGCGAAGAGTGACGCCCGCCCACTGGCCGCCGCGCGAGCGGTGCGGCCGATGCGGTGCACGTAGTCCTCCGGCCCGTGCGGCACATCCAGGCTGATGACGTGGCCGATGTCATCCACGTCCAGTCCGCGCGCCGCCAGGTCGGTGGCCACGAGGCAGCGGTACTGCCCCCGGCGGAAGCCCTCCAACGCCTGACGCCGCTGCGCCTGCGTGCGGCCCGCGTGCAGGGCGGCGGACTTGTGGCCCGCGGCGGCGAGCAGCTCCTTCATCTTGTCCGCGCGCTGCTGGGTGCGCACGAACACGAGCGCGCTGGCCTGGTCCTGCGCGAGCAGCGTGAGCAGCAGCGGCCACTTCTCCTCGGGCTTCACGATGTAGAGGTGCTGCTCGGCGCGCGGCGCGGGCGTCCCGCTGGGCGTCACCTCCACGCGCACGGGCTTGTGCAGGGCGCGCTGGCCAAAGCGCGTCACGTCCGCGCCCAGGGTGGCGGAGAACAGCAGCGTCTGGCGCTCGCGGGGCAGCGCGTGGAGGATCTGGTTGATCTGCGGCAGGAAGCCCATGTCGAGCATCCGGTCCGCTTCATCCAGCACCAACGTCTGGATGCGCGACAGGTTCACGGCCTTCACGCCCAAGAGGTCCACCAGCCGGCCCGGCGTGGCGACGATGAGGGTGGGGCGCTCCTTGAGCGCATCCACCTGCGCGTTCATGTCCTCGCCGCCGACGATGAGCGTGGGCAGCACGCGCAGGGACTCGCCGAAGAAGCGGGCCTGCTCGGTCACCTGCTGCGCCAGCTCGCGCGTGGGCGTGAGGATGAGGCCCAGCGTGCCGCGCTCGCCCGCGAAGCGTTCAATCATGGGGAGCAGGTAGGCGGCCGTCTTGCCGGTGCCGGTGGCCGCGCAGCCGATGACGTCGCGGCCGGACAGCGCGGGCGGGATGGCCTGCGCCTGGATGGGCGTGGGAGCGCCGAAGCGGGCACGCTTCACGGCGCCCAGCGTTTCGGGGGACAGGCCCAGGGACTTGAAGGAAGCACTCATGCCCCCACGCCTCCCACGTTTCGGGCCGGGGAGGGAAGGGGATTGAGGGGCATGAGTGCCCGGGCCGCGGCTTCAGCCCGCGTTCAGCGCCGCGCCATGGTGGCGCAGGTGGTCTTCCATGAACGTGGAGATGAAGTAGTAGCCGTGGTCGTACCCCTCCTGCATGCGCAGGGTGAGGGGCTGGCCCGCCGCCTCGCAGGCTTCCTTGAGGAAGTGCGGGTGCAGCTGGTCCGGCAGGAACTTGTCCTTCGTCCCCTGGTCCACGAGCAGTGCCGGCACGCGCCGGCCAGCCTTCAGCAGCTCCGTGGCGTCGTACTCGCGCCACGTCGCCTCATCCGGCCCCAGGTAGCCGCCAAAGGCCTTCTTGCCCCAGGGGCTGCGGATGGGCGCGCCAATGGGCGCGAACGCGGACACGGACCGGTACCGGCCCGGGTCGCGCAGCGCCGTCACCAGCGCGCCGTGCCCGCCCATGGAGTGCCCGAAGATGCCCTCGCGGTCCATGCGCGCGGGGAAGTGCGCGCCAATGATGCCGGGCAGCTCCTTCGTGATGTACGTGCCCATGCGGTAGCGCGCCTTCCAGGGCTCCTGGGTGGCGTCCAGGTAGAAGCCCGCGCCGGTGCCGAAGTCCCAGTCCGCGTCCTCGCCCGGGATGCCCGCGCCGCGAGGACTGGTGTCCGGCGCCACGAGCATCAGCCCCAGCTCGGCCGCCACGCGCTGCGCACCGCCCTTGATGGCGAACGTCTCCTCCGTGCAGGTGAGGCCCGCCAGGTAGTACAGCACCGGCACCTTGCCGTGCTTCGCCTGGGGCGGCGTGTAGACGCTGAAGCGCATCTCACCGCCGCAGGCCTCGGACGGGTGCTTCCAGAAGGACTGCGTCCCTCCGAAGCACGCGTGCTCGCTGACGAGCGTCGGAGTCACGGCGCTCATGCGTACTTCACCACGCTGCGGATGGACTTGCCCTCGTGCATCAGGTCGAAGCCGTGGTTGATCTCCTCCAGCTTCAGCGTGTGGGTGATGAGCGGGTCCACCTGAATCTTCCCGTCCATGTACCAGTCCACGATCTTCGGCACGTCCGTGCGGCCACGGGCCCCGCCGAACGCGCTGCCCTTCCACACGCGGCCGGTGACCAACTGGAACGGCCGGGTGCTGATCTCCTGCCCCGCGCCCGCCACGCCGATGATGATGCTCTCGCCCCAGCCACGGTGGCAGCACTCGAGGGCCTGGCGCATGGTCTTCACGTTGCCGATGCACTCGAAGCTGTAGTCCGCGCCGCCGCCGGTGAGGTTCACGAGGTAGGGGACGAGGTCGCCCTCCACCTCCTTCGGGTTCACGAAGTGCGTCATCCCGAACTTCTCCGCGATCTCCTTGCGAGCGGGGTTCAGGTCCACGCCGACGATCATGTCCGCGCCCACCATGCGCGCGGCCTGCACGACGTTGAGGCCGATACCGCCCAGGCCGAAGACGACGACCTTCGCGCCGGCCTCCACCTTCGCGGTGTAGACGACGGCGCCCACGCCCGTGGTGACGCCGCAGCCGATGTAGCAGACCTTCTCGAACGGGGCGTCCTCGCGGATCTTCGCCACGGCGATCTCCGGCAGCACCGTGTAGTTCGCGAACGTGGAGCAGCCCATGTAGTGGTGGATCATCTGCTTGCCCAGGCGGAAGCGGCTGGTGCCATCCGGCATCAGGCCCTTGCCCTGCGTGGCGCGGATGGCCGTGCACAGGTTCGTCTTCTGGGACAGGCACGACTTACAGCCGCGGCACTCCGGCGTGTAGAGCGGGATGACGTGGTCGCCCTTCTTCACGCTGGTGACGCCCGGGCCCACGTCCACGACGATGCCCGCGCCCTCGTGGCCGAAGATGGCGGGGAACAGCCCCTCCGGGTCCGCGCCGGAGCGGGTGAACTCGTCGGTGTGGCACAGGCCGGTGGCCTTCAGCTCGATCAGCACCTCGCCCGCCTTGGGGCCTTCCAGGTGCACGGTTTCGATGCTCAGGGGCTTGCCGGCCTCGAAGGCGACGGCGGCGCGGACGTCCATGGTGGGGCTCCTGTGAGTGGGGAAGGAAGACTCCCCACTGTAGAGGCCACGCACCGCGTCGTCCGTGAAAAGAAACGGCCCGACCCATCAGGGCCCGCTACTAGACGGAGATGAGGCCCTTGCGGATGCCCTCGGTGACGGCCTCCACGCGGTTCGTCACCTCGAGTTTCCGGTAGATGTGCTCCAGGTGCGTGCGGATGGTCGCCTTGGAGAGCGACAGCAGCCGGGCCGCCTCGCTGTTGGACACGCCCTTGGCGATGAGCTGCAGGATTTCGCGCTCGCGGTCCGACAGCGGCTTGAGCAGCGGCTCGCGCGCGGACGCATCCGCGGCGGCCTCCGCGGCGGACGGCGTCACGGGCAGCGGCTCGGTGGGCACGGGCGCGGTGTCCGGCTCCACGCGGAAGTGGCGCAACAGGCGCCGCGCGAGGTTCGGCTGGATGACCGTGCCGCCCGCGCGCACCTCCTTGATGGCCTCGACGATCTTGTCCACCGTCGCGCCCTTGAGCAGGTAGCCGGACGCGCCCGCCTTCACGGCTTCGAGGACTTTGTCCTCCTCGTCGAAGATGGTGAAGATCAGGATCTCCACCTTCGGGAAGCGCGCCTTCACCTCGCGCGTCACGTCGATGCCGCTCATGCGCGGCAGCCCCAGGTCCAGCAGCATCACGTCCGGTTGATCGCGCTCCACCTCCGCCAACGCGGCTTCGCCGGACAGCGCGGTGCCCACGATGTCGATGTCCGGGTGGCCCTCGAAGAGGCGCAGCTGGTTCTTCAGGATCTTGGTCTGGTCCTCCACGACGAACACGCGGATGGGGAGGGGGGCGGCGCTGGAAGTCGGGTCCACGGGGCGGATCTCCGGTGCGTGTCAGGCGGAAAGACAGGGAAGGGAGAAGGCCACCTGGGCCCCAGCGCCGGGCGCCGAGTCCACCACGATGGAACCCCCGAGCTTCATGGCCCGCTCACGCATGTTGAGCAGGCCGTAGTGGCCGCGCGGCGTGCGGCCCGGGTCGAAGCCCTTGCCGTTGTCGCGGACCACCAGGTGCACGCCCTCCGCGCTGAAGTCCAGGCGCACCTGGACCTCCTTCGCCTCGGCGTGCTTCGCGGCGTTGGACAGGCACTCCTGGAGGATGCGGAACAGCGCCAGCTGCGCGTCCGGGGGCAGCTTGCGCGTCAGGCCCGTGCGCTCGAAGCGGATGTCCTGCCCGGTGCGCTCGCGGAACGTCTTGACGTAGTCCTCCAGACCCTGCGCCAGCTCGAAGTCGTCGCGCATCATCCGCAGGTTGCGGCGCAGCTCTTCAATGGACTCCTCCGCGGTGGCCTTCATCTCGCGGATCTCCGTGCGCAGCCCGTCCTCGCGCGCGAGGTTCAGGATGTACTCCGCCTGGATGATCATGGAGGACAGCGACGCGCCCAGGCCGTCGTGGATTTCGCGCGCCAGCCGGTTGCGCTCCTCCACCACCGCCAGCTCCTTCAGGTCGCCCTGCAGGGACACCACCTCGCGGTGCGCGGTGGCCTCGCGCTCGTTCAGGTACACGAGCACGTAGACGATGATGAAGTTGAGTCCCAGGTACCAGAGCAGCGTGAGCAGCTCCACCGCCGTCACGGAGCGGTTGAGGAGCAGGTCCAGGCGCGTGGTGATGGGCAGCGCCAGGAGCGGCGGCAGGATGGCCAGCGGCTTGGGGAAGAGGATGGCGAAGAGCGTGGTGAACAAGAGCTGCGTCGCCAGCAGTGGACTCTGGAGGCCGCCGCCCACCTGCGGACGCGCGATGAGCACCACGGTGATCAGCAGGTCGAAGCAGAGCGACAGGTACGTCACCCACCGGCCGGCCTTCGGGTGGTCGATGACGAGCAGGTTCGCGACGCTGTAGATGAGCATCGCGAAGTAGCCCAGGAAGGAGATGGGCCCGTTGAAGCCGAAGTAGCCGCTCCACGCGGGCACCGCGAGGATGAGCAGGCCCAACGTGAGGAACATCATCCGCGCGTAGAACAGCGCGCGGGCCCGGGCGACGAAGCGGTCCTGCTCCCAGGAGGCCGCCGCCTGCTCCGCGGACACGTTGTCCGTGAGGTTGCGGCGCTCCAGCACGGCGCGGACGCGGGCCTTCAGGTCATGGGCCGGGTGGTCGTCGCCGGGTCGGAGGTCGCTGTCCATGCGAGCGGCAGCTTACGGGACCTTCTCCGGGAGCGGAATTCCCGGCAAGCCGCCAGGTCGGCATCCTGGCGGGTGCGGAGACACGCGTTACTTGGGGGCGCCTTCGTCCGCGCACGCCTTCTTGGCTTCGGGCTGGCGCTCGAGGACGAAGTCCAGGCGGTCCTTCGTCTCGCCGGTGCGCTCGTCGAACAGGGGCGTGCCGCCCGCGTACATGGTGCCCTTCTGGCTGCCGTAGCGGTCCAGGTTGTGGGACTTGAGCCAGCCGTCCACGCAGGCCTCCAGGGCCAGGCGGTCGCTGGCGCCCGAGTCGTAGCTCACGGCGCTCGCGTCCTTCGTGCCGGCCTCGGCGGTGGCCGTGGGGGCGGGAGCGGCGTCGGGGGCCGCCTGGAGCTCCTCCTTGACGGTGCCGGTCTGCGTGGCCGCGTCAGGGCTCTCGCCGGTGTTCTTGTGGCAGCCGACAGCCAGGGACAGCAGGGTGGAAAACACGAGCGCGCCGGTCAGGTTTTTCATATGTCCTGGCAGGTGAGGGCCGCTTGTGACGGCGGCGGTTTGAAGAGGGGACGTCCAGTCGACGCCCCATATTCGTTTCGTTCCTCGCGGAGCACCAGCCCCATGCACGGTTCGCCGGATACCGACCACCACGCGCGCATTCCCCACGCCACCCGCATCGAGCGCGCGCGGGTGCTGGTAGTGGGGGCAGGCGGCCTGGGCTGTCCGGCGTCGCTCGCGCTGGCGCAGGGCGGAGTGGGCCACCTGACGCTGGTGGATCCGGACCGGGTGGACGTGACGAACCTGCCCCGGCAGCTCTGGCACCGCACCCAGGACGTTGGCCGCTTCAAGGCGGAGTCCGCCGCCGCGGGCCTGCTGCGCGCCTTCCCCGGCCTGAGCGTGGAGGCCCTGCCGGAGCGGCTGGACGCGGGCAACGCGGAGGGCCTCTTCCGCGAGCACGACCTGGTGGTGGACGCGACGGACGGCGTGGCCACCAAGTTCTTCCTGTCGGACGTGGCGGTGCTCACCGGCGTGCCGCTGGTGTACGGCGGCGTGCTGCGCATGAACGGCCAGGCCCTGCGCATCGACCCCGGCGGGCCGTGCCTGCGCTGCCTCTACGAGGACGTGCCGCCCCCGGACGCGGTGCCCACCTGCGCGCAGGCGGGCGTGCTGGGCGCGATGGCGGGGCTCATCGGCGCGGTGCAGGCGCTGCTCGCGCTGGAGCTGCTGGCGGGCGCGGCGACGGGGCCGCGGGGTCAGGCCACGCTGCACGTGCTCGACGGCGAGACGCTGGAGGGGCGCACGGTGAAGGTGACGCGCGCGCCCGGCTGCCCGGGGTGCAACATCCAGACGCTGCCCCCGTTCCCCTCGTCCCAGGAGGACACCGCATGCCCGACGTGACGGCGACGTTGGACATCACCCGCGAGGTGTGTCCGATGACCTACGTGCGCACCAAGCTGAAGCTGGAGTCGCTGCCCGCGGACTCGCTGCTGGAGGTGCTGCTCAAGGGCGATGAACCCTTGAAGAACGTGCCCCGCAGCGCGAAGGATGAGGGCCACGACGTGGTGTCCCTGGATCCGCGCGGGGACGGCACGCACCGGTTGATCATCCGCAAGCGGGGGAAATGAACCATGGCCACCATTCGCATTCCGACACCCATGCGCACGCTCACGCGCAACCAGGCCGAGGTCCAGGCCACCGGCGCCACCGTGGGCGAGGTGCTGCGCGACCTGGACGCGCGCTACCCCGGCATGGGCGCGCGCCTCTTCGACGACAAGGGCACCGTGCGCCGGTACGTGAACATCTTCCTCAACGAGGAGGACGTGCGCGCGCTCAACGCCCTGGACACGCCGGTGAAGGACGCGGACCGCATCACCCTCATCCCGGCCATGGCGGGGGGCTGAGAGGAGCGTCATGGCGCTGCGCGAGGATCAGATTCTCCGCTACTCCCGGCAGATCCTCCTGCGGGACGTGGGCGGGCGCGGCCAGGAGGCCCTGCTGTCGGGCGGCGCACGCGTGGACGGGCTGGGCGCGTCCGGCCTCACCGCCACGGCGTACCTGGCCGGCGGCGGCACCCCGGTGACGGGCGTGGGCTCCTTGACCATGGGGCCCTGGTCGCCGGGGTTCCTCGCGTCGGCCCAGGACGTGGGCCAGCCCGTGGCGGAGGTGCTGGCGCGCGTGATTCCGGAGGTGAACCCGGACGCGGTGGGCACGTCCGGCGGCGGGCTGCTCGCGGAGCTGCCGGCGGCCTGGAGCGGCGAGGCCCCCTGGGTCGCGCTGGGCGGTGACGGCGTGCGCGGCGCAGTGGTTTTCCGGGGCAGGGACGGCTGCGTCTGGTGCTTCGGGGAGACGGTGCGCCACCTGGGCACGCCGCCGGACGGGGCCATGGGCGTGGCCCTGGGCGCCCTGGGCGCGCTGGTGTTCCAGCGGCTGCGGCTGGGGATGGGCCCGGCGCTGGGCGGCCGGTGGTTGAGCGCGCCGGGCGCGATGACGGACCTGGAGCCGCGCCGGTGCTCGCGCTGCGCGGCGGCGGAAGCGAAGCCCTGATCCGCGACGTCCCCCCGGAAGTCCTCGCCGGGATGATCCGCCACCTGGAGGCCGCGTGGCCCCACGAGGGCTGCGGCGTGATCCTCCGGAGCGGGGTGGGGGAGGGGGACTCCTGGCGGGTCGTTCCCCTGCCCAACGTCTCCCCCACGCCCCGTGTCGCCTATGCCTTCGCGCCGGAGGCGTGGCTCCAGGTGTGCCTGGACGCGGACCTGCGACAGGAGGCGGTGGTCAGTGTCTTCCACTCGCATGTGGACACGCCCGCAGTGTTCTCCAGCGAAGATCGACGCCAAGCCGCCCCGTCGGGAATCGCGCTCCTGCCTCAGGTGTCATATATCGTAGTCGCCATATGCGGAGGCAGGGCTGCCTCCGCCTCCCAGTCGGTTTGGAGCACGGGGGGTTTTCAGACTGTTCCGCTTCCATTGGCGGATTTCAGGTTTGAAAAACCCGTGTAAGGGCGGGAACTTGCCCGGCGACCAACCCCACCTGCGGAAAGGTGGGTCCGAATTGTCAAGTGACCGGGTTATCGTCTATAAAGCGGCGGTCAATTGGATCTGCCGCGTCCCACGCCGCGTGCAATAAGCGCTCCGGACGCAGGGAGTTTGAACCCTTATGGCCCCCAACACTGGTTTCACCCTCTGGCTGACCGGCATGTCCGGGACCGGGAAGAGCACGACGGCCGCCTACATCGCGGCGCGCCTCCGGCAGGTCGGACGCAACGTGGAGGTCCTCGATGAGGGTGAACTCCAGAACGACCTGTGGGCCGGCATCGGCGACACCAAGGACGAGCGCAACATGGTGGTGCGCCGCCTGGGCTTCGTCGCCGGCCTCCTGGCCCGCAACGGCACGGCGGTGCTCGTCCCCTGCGTGAGCCCCTACAAGTCGAGCCGTGAGGAAGTGCGCCGCTCGGTGGGCAAGTACGTGGAGGTCTACGTCGACTGCCCCACGGAGAAGCTCATCGAGCGCGACACCACGGGCAAGTACAAGAAGGCGCTCAACGGCGAGATCCCGAACTTCATCGGCATCACGGAGCCCTACGAGCCGCCCACCTCTCCCGAGGTGACCATCTACTCCGACACGGAGTCGGTGGAGGACGGCGGCACGAAGATCTTCCAGGCGCTGCTGGACCTGGGCCTGATGACGACGGACGAGCTGAAGATCATCACCGGCAAGAAGATGAAGGCCAACCCGCTGCCGGCCAAGAAGGCCCGCCGCGACGAGGAGGAGGCCCCCGCCCGGGTCGCCGCCGTGAAGGCCGCGAAGACGCCCAAGGCGGACAAGGGCTCCAAGGGCGCCAAGGCGCGTCCGGCCACCCGCGCCGCCCGCGTGGGCAAGCCGGCCCCCGCCGCCGCGAAGAAGAAGGCCGTGAAGGGCAAGGCCCGCTAGAAGCCCCCCGCTGTCCCCTGACTGTCGAAGGGCTCCAGGTTGCTCGCGCGATGCGCGTGCAATCCGGGGCCCTTCCGTTTTAGGAGTCCCCCATGCTGAGCCCCGAGCGGATTGAAGCCCTGTGTGAAGCGTCCCGCCCCAAGCTGGAGGCGATGCGCGAAGCCCTGCGCGCCCACGGCAGTGCGCTGGTGGCGTTCTCCGGCGGCGTGGACTCCACTTTCGTCCTCGCCATCGCTGCGGAGGTGCTGGGCGAGCGCGCCCTGGCGCTCACCGCGCTGTCGGCCTCCGTGGCCCCGGAGGAGGAGCGCGAGGCCCGTGAGCTGGCGGACCGCCTGGGCGCCCGCCACGTCGTCGTCTCCAGCAACGAGCTGGCGAACCCCAACTACGCCGCCAACCCCACCAACCGCTGCTACTTCTGCAAGACGGAGCTGTACGACCTCTGCGAGGCGAAGCGCGCGGAGCTGGGGCTCGCCGTGGTGCTGGACGGCTTCAACGCGGACGACTTCAAGGATCACCGCCCCGGCCACAAGGCCGCGAAGGAGCACCAGGTGTCGTCCCCCCTGGCCCAGGCGGGGCTCACCAAGGATGAGATCCGCGCGTGGAGCCGCAAGCTGGGGCTGCCCACCTGGGACAAGCCGCAGATGGCGTGCCTGGCGTCGCGCATCCCCTACGGCACGTCCGTGACGCGCGACCGGCTGCTGCAGATCGCCGCCGCGGAGTCGGAGCTGCGCGCCCTGGAGTTCAAGCAGTTCCGCGTGCGCTACCACCAGGACGTGGCGCGCATCGAGCTGGCCAGCGAGGAGTACCCGCGCTTCTTCGAGGCCGGCATCCGCGAGCGGATCAACGGCGCCTTCAAGTCCCTGGGCTTCAAGTTCGTGGCCCTGGACCTGGAGCCCTTCCGCTCGGGCCGCCTCAACGAGGCCGCCGGCATCACCCCCGCGGCCGGGGCAGGGCAGGGGAAGGGACCCGCCGAGGGCTTCAAGCTCCCGGTGGTGGGGTGAAGGGGCTCCCGGCCGTCCTGATCCTCGCGGCCGCCCCCGCCGCCGCGGCGGAGTTCGTGGACGACGGGCCCTACGCGCGCCAGCGCTCGCTGATCCTCACCGTGGGGCCCGGGGCCACGTACACCGAACGGATCAGCGGCACCTCCGCCGTGTCCGGGCTCGCCGGGCACCTGGACCTGGGGGCCGCGCTCACCGTCGGCTACGAGGGGAATGAGGTGTTCCTCCTCGCGCGCGGCAGCACCGGCCGCCCGGGGGAGGAGCTGGCGCTGATCACCGGTTACCGCAGCGTCTTCGGATCCGAGTCGTGGCGGACCTTCTTTGATCTCGGCGTTTCCGTGCGGCCGATTTCTGGGCCGTGGCTGGGGCCTCGCTTAGGGTTCGGCGCCAGACACACCCTCTTGGATCATTTCGCGCTGTACGGCGGGCTCGGCTTCACGTTCGGGTTCGGCTCCGGACTGCGCGCGGACACCGAGCTCTTCACCGGGTTGCAGTGGATCATCCCGGTGGGTTCGGCCTCGTAGGTTGTTTTCTTGAGGTTGTCCGACATTGTGAGAGGGTGTGTGCATCTGTCGGAGGCCACGCACTTGGACATGAATCCCCGCCTCACCTCGGTCGTGTTTCGTCTCAATCGCGAGAAGCTGGATGCCCTGAAGGAGCTGTCGCGCACCACGCGCATCCGTCAGAGCGAGTACCTCCGGGAGGCCATCTCGGATCTGCTGGCGAAGTACGAAGCGCGCTTCGTGGACTGAAAGCGCGACGTCAGCCCGGCGGCGCTCCCGTGAAGGGTGGCGCGTCGGGCAGACCGGGCGGGTGGAGGCGCTCGCCGGGCCCGAAGGGGTCCACCGCGGAAGGATAGCGGACCTCCCACAGCACCAGCCCATGCGCCGGGGCCTTGAAGCCGGCCAGGGCGCTCCCCGCATCCAGCGCCGCGTGCCACTGCTCCTCGGACAGGAGCCCCGCGGCGACCTTCAGCGCACTGCCCACCAGGTACCGCACCTGGTAGCGCGCGAAGCCATCTCCCTCCAGCCGCGCCTCGAAGAGCCCTCCGCCCAGCTCCCGCAGGGTGGCGGACGCGAGCGTGCGCGGCTTCTGGGGACTGGAACGCTCGTGGAACGCGGTGAAGTCCCGCGTGCCCACGGCGCGGGCGAGCAGCGCCTCCAGCCGCTCCGGCGTCACCCGGTGACCGGCCTGGAGCGTCCCGTCCGCCGCCACGTCCAGCGCGTACGGCCGCCACGCTTCCGTCGGCGGTCCACCCAGCGTCAGGTGATAGCGGTACTCCTTGCCGCTCGCGCTCCACTGGGCGTGGAAGGCGCCCGGCGGCCGCTTCGCGATGCACAGCCCCACGTCCGGGGAGAGGTGCGGCTGGAGCCTCGCGGGCAGCGAGTCCAGGGGCACGTCCTCATTGAGGCGCAGGCTGATGACCTGCATCCGCGCGTGCACGCCCCGGTCGGTGCGCCCGGACGGCATCACCGTCGCCGGTGAGCCTGCCTGCTCCAGGGCGTCTTCGAGCGCGTCCTGGACCGTGGGGCCTTCCACCTGGCGCTGGAAGCCGCGGAAGTTTCCACCGCGATACCAAGTCCACAGTACGGCGGGAATTCGTTTGAGCGAGGGCTTTGCCACGGCGTTGCGATGACGCTGGGAGACACACGATACTCCCGCGCGAATGCTGGCCGGACAAGAACTCGCGGTGGACAGTGATGGGCAGTGGCTTTTCCGACAGGGAGACCTGGTGCTGGGGCCCATCACCGCATCCCAGGTGGTGGAGAAGCTCTACACGGGGGAACTGACCCCGGACAGCCCGGTGGCGCCGGCGGGTGAGCGGGAGTTCCGGACGCTCCGGGACACCGCCGCCTTCCAGGTGCACATCGCGCGCTTCGAGGCGCAGGGCCGCGTCGCCCAGACGATGCTCGTGGAGCAGGCCCGCAACCAGAAGCGCGTGAAGGTGCTCGCGGGCGTCGCCGCGGGCGTGGCGCTCCTGTTGGGCGTCACCGGCTGGTACCTGGCGCGCAACGCCGCCGTCTACGGCCTGTTCGGCGCGACGGACGAGGGCGACGGCATCACCATGGATCCGCCCACCATCCGCCTGGCCCAGGCCCGGGGGGATGACGAGGACCTCTTCGCCTACCCGACCAACGACCCGCGCCGCCCGGATCGCCCCGCGGGGCAGGGCAGTGCCTCCCCCAAGACAGCGGGCAGTGGCGCGGTGGCCAGCGCCGCTTCCGCCAACCGGCCGCCCCGGACGGGCAGCGTCTCCACGGATCCGGACGGCCTGGAGATGGCCCAGCAGTTCGACCAGGGCGCCATCAACCGCGTCGTCGCCGGCAACCAGTCCAAGCTCTTCCGCTGCTTCAAGGAAGAGGCCGAGCGCACGCCGGGCCTGGCCGCGAAGATTCCGATGGAGTTCGTCATCGGGAACGACGGCCGCGTGAACAAGCTCTGGGTGGACAACCCCCAGTTCAAGCAGGGCCCGCTCTACGAGTGCCTCTTCGCGGAGCTGAAGAAGTGGCCCTTCAAGGCCTACGACGGCGAGCGCGCCACCGTGGGACTTTCGTTCAATATCGGCAAGCGGGGGTAGGGCGACTTTCTTGCCCACCCCCCGGACGTGCCCGATACAACAGGCATGTCCGCCTCTGTCGCCGAAGTCGAAATCGCCAAGAAGGCCATGAGCGTCCCCCCGGGGACGTTCCGCCACACCGTCCTGCTCGCCGCCAAGCGCTTCAAGTCCACCTGGGCGGAGCTGGGCAAGCTGCTCGTCCAGGTCCGGGACGAAGCCAAGTACGAGGAGTGGGGCCACGCCTCCTTCGAGGCCTACTGCCTCAAGGAGCTGCACATCAAGAAGCAGACCGCGCTGAAGCTCACGCGCTCGTTCAGCTTCCTGGCCAAGCACGAAGCCCCGGAAGAGCTCCAGCAGCACGAGTTCCCGGAGAAGGCGCCCGCCTTCGAAGTGGTGGAAGTCCTGGCTGACGCCGAGGAGCGCGGCCAGCTGTCACCCACCGAATACAAGTCCCTGCGCGACAGCATCTGGAGCCCGGAGAAGTCTCCCACGGAGCTCAAGAAGGAGTTCACCGAGCGCTTCCCCCGGCCCCCGCCGGAGCCGCCGCCGGAGAGCCTCCAGGTGCGGAAACTGGCGCAGATGGCGCGCAAGCTCGCCTCCGAGCTGGCGGGAAGCCGTCGAGTCCCCAACGCTGTCGCCGAGCGGGCGGCCGCCCTGGCGGACGATGTCGAAGAGATCGCGTCGAGCGTGACGGACGCCTGAGTCGCTGTTATCCAACGTCGACCCGTTGACCTGGGATGAACGCTCCTGGGAAAGGGCACCTCCGCCGGGCTTCCTGCCCGGAGGGGAGGGCCCTATAGTGGGTTCAGGGCCTGTAGCAGGTGGGCCTGGAGCCGTCGTAAAGACGTGGGCGGCTTCGAGGGTGGCGGAGTGCGGTGGTCGGCGGAGAAGGTCCCAATCTGGGACCGGCGAACTCGGAGGCGGCAGTGAAGAAGGAGCACCACGTCAACCTGTCCTGCTCGTTCTGCGGCAAATCGCAGCGCGAGGTTCGGAAGCTCATCGCCGGACCCACGGTCTACATCTGCGACGAGTGCATCAAGCTGTGTAACGACATCATCGCGGACGAGAACGAACGCGAGGAGGGCAAGCCGCAGGTCAGCCTGCCTACGCCGCTGGAGATCAAGGCGTTCCTCGACGACTACGTCATCGGTCAGGACCAGGCGAAGAAGGTCCTCTCGGTCGCGGTCTACAACCACTACAAGCGCATCTACCAGAAGAAGCCGGCCGCCCGGCCGCGCCCCGGCGTGAAGAGCCCCGGCGGCGAGGACGTGGAGCTGCAGAAGAGCAACATCCTGCTCATCGGCCCCACGGGCTCGGGCAAGACGCTGCTCGCGCAGTCGCTGGCGCGCTTCCTCAACGTGCCCTTCACCATCGCGGACGCCACCAGCCTCACCGAGGCCGGCTACGTGGGTGAGGACGTCGAGAACATCATCCAGAACCTCCTCCACAACGCCGACTACGACGTGGAGAAGGCCGCGCGCGGCATCGTCTACATCGACGAGATCGACAAGATCGCGCGCAAGGGCGACATGCCCAGCGCCACCCGCGACGTGGGCGGCGAGGGCGTGCAGCAGGCCCTGCTGAAGATCATCGAAGGCACCCGCGCCAACGTCACCCCGCGCGGCGGCAAGAAGTACAACCAGCAGGAGTACGTCCAGGTCGACACGACCAACATCCTCTTCATCTGCGGCGGTGCCTTCCACGGCATCGACGGCGTCATCAAGCGCCGCGTGGGTGAGAAGGGCCTGGGCTTCGGCGCGAAGATCACCCACAAGGAAGAGCGCAGCGTGGGTGAGCTGCTGGCGATGACCGAGCCGGAAGACCTGATGAAGTTCGGAATGATTCCGGAGTTCATCGGCCGTCTGCCGATGATCGCGACGCTCAACGACCTGAAGGAGGATGACCTCGTCACCATCCTCACGATCCCGAAGAACGCCCTGGTGAAGCAGTACCAGAAGATGTTCGAGATCGAGAAGGTGAAGCTCACCTTCACCAAGGAAGCGCTGCGCGCCATCGCCCGCGAGGCGATGCGCCGTCACTCCGGAGCGCGCGGCCTGCGCGCCATCATGGAGGACGCGATGCTGGAGATCATGTACGACGTGCCGTTCCGCGAGGGCGTCAAGGAGTGCAAGATCACCGAGCAGGTGATCACCAAGCACGAGCCTCCGCAGATCGTCATGGAGAAGGAAAAGAAGACCGCCTGAGGTTTCCCCCGGCGGTCGTTGCTTCCCACCCGGCGCCCCTCGCCTTCAGCAGGCAGGGGCGCCGCGGTGTTTCCGGGGCGCCCTCAGCTCTGCGTGACGCGCACCGTGGTCTTCATCTCGCGGCCGGTGGCGGGGTCCTTCGCGCGCATGGTGAGGATGCCCTCCACGCTCACGTCGAAGATGATCTCCACGTTCACCGTGCCGGCCTTCGCCGGGACGATGCCGGAGAAGGTGAATTCGCCCAGCAGGTCGTTGCGCGCCACCGTGTCGTGGTCGCCCTGGTAGATGCGCATCGCCAGCTCGGTCTGGTTGTCGATGCTCGTCGTCGCCAGCAACTGCTTCGCGTTGGGGATGGACGCGTTGCGCGGGAAGACGACGTGGAAGCCGCCGTCGCCGCGCTCCAGGCCAATGGCCATGGGAATCACGTCCAACAACTGGATGCGCAGGTTGGTGTCGTCCTGGAGCGAGTGCGCGTAGAGCGCGGCGCCAATGGCCACGGCCTCGTCCGGGTGGACGCCCTTGCTGGGCGGCTTGCCGAAGAACTTGGTGAGCCGATCCTGCACGACGGGCATGCGCGTCTGGCCGCCCACCAGCATCACTTCGTCGATGTCCTTGGTGGACAGGCCGGAGTCCACCAGCACGCGCGCCACCATCTGGAGGGTGCGGTCCACGAGCTGGTTCGTCAGCTGCTCCAGCATCTTGCGCGTGAACTTCATCTCGATGTTCAGCGGCTGGCCCTGCGCCGTCATCGTGATGAAGGGGATGTTGAAGGGGACCTCCTCGCGCGCGGACAAATCAATCTTGGTCCGCTCCGCCAGGTCCTTGATGCGCTGCATGGCCACCGGGTCCGTGGCCAGGTCGATGCCCGTCTTGGCCGCGAAGTCCTTGAGGACGTGGTGAATGATGGCGTTGTCGAAGTCGATGCCGCCCAGGAACACGTCGCCGCCGGTGGACTTCACCTCGAAGACGCGGTCGCGGATCTCGATGATGGAGACGTCGAAGGTGCCGCCGCCCAGGTCGTAGATGACGACCTTCTCCGACAGCCCCTTGCCCACGCCGTAGGCGAGCGCCGCCGCGGTGGGCTCGTTGATGATGCGCACCACCTCCAGGTCGATGAGCTTGCCGGCGTCCTTCACCGACTGGCGCTGCCGGTCGTTGAAGTACGCGGGCACCGTCACCACCGCGCGCTTGATGGGCGTCTTCAGGTAGTTGGAGGCGACCTCGCGGATCTTCCCCAGGATCTTCGCGCTGATCTCCTGGAGGGTGAACTCCTTCTTGCCCACGTCCAGGGTGACGTCGTTCTTCGAGCCCGGGCGCATGTTGTACGCCACGGACTTCTTCATCGTGCCGACGACTTCACTGCTGAAGTTCAGCCCGACGAGGCGCTTGGCGCCGTAGACGGTGTTGCGCGGGTTGAGCTGCCACTGGCGCTTCGCCTCGAAGCCGATGAGCTCGTTGCCCTTGTCGTCGATGGCGAAGATGGAGGGGATGGTGTACTCGCCGCCCTTGTAGGGGATGAGCTTGACGTTCCCGCTGTCCTCGACGATCGCCGCGCACGAGTTCGTCGTGCCGAGGTCGATGCCGATGATGGGCTCCTTGTGCATCGCGTGTGGGCTCCGGGTGAGGCGTTGCGGCTCTGTGGGGTGTGGCAGTCCGGGACCGTATCTCACCCATCCCGGGTGCGCGAATCACCAACCATCCGTCATCCGACGGACGCCCTCAAACTTCCAGCGCGCCTTCAACCTCCCACCCCGGGCGCCCGCCTGGCCGGGTGGGACACGGCCGGCGTCCAAGCGCGTGGCCCCGAACAGACCGGCCGCCCGGGAGGTTTACATCCCCCGGGCCGGGAACGAAGGTCGTTCCCCGGGGTTCACATGCGACGGCGAAGCGCCGTGGCTACATCCGAGAGACTACCCACCCACAGAGGGGAGCCGCCGTGGAAGCGAAGGGCTATCTGCAGGAGGTGGGCGCACAGGTCAGCGCCGACTTCGTCAAGAACCGGTCCATCCTGTCCTTCGAGGAGTACCTCACGCTCTTCTTCGCGGACCCGAAGGGCCAGTCGCGCAACGCGGCGCAGTACCTGCGGGACGTGATGGACCACTACGGGACGGAAACCGTTCCGCACCCCACCGGCACCATCCGGCGCTTCAAGGTCTTCGACGTCCCGTCCGCCGAGCATGACGGCCGCGTCGCCGGGCAGGAGGAGGTGCAGAACGCCCTCTACCGCATCCTGGGCAACTTCGTGCGCGCCGGCCGCATCAACAAGCTCATCATGCTGCACGGCCCCAACGGCAGCGCGAAGTCCAGCCTGGTCAACGCGCTGAAGCAGGGGATGGAGGACTACTCCCGTCAGCCGCAAGGGGCGCTCTACCGCATCGCGTGGGTGTTCCCGTCGGAGAAGCTCATCAAGGGCTCCATCGGCTTCGGCGAGCGCGCGGGCGCGAAGACCGCGGATGGCGAACTCACGACCTACGCCCACCTGGACGCGGAGGCGCTGGACCTGCGCATGCCCTGCGAGCTGCGCGACCATCCGCTCTTCGCGGTGCCGCCCACGGAGCGCAAGGCCCTGCTGGAGGGCGCGCTCAAGAAGAAGGGGCTGGGCAACGGCGACGGAGAGACGGGGGACTTCCTCCTGTCCGACTACGTGCGCGAGGGCGAGCTGTGCGCCAAGTGCCGCCGCATCTACACGGCCCTGCTCAACTCCTACGGCGGGGACTACCTCAAGGTCCTGCGCCACGTGCAGGTGGAGCGCTTCTACGTGTCGCGCCGCTACCAGGTGGGCACGGTGACGGTGGAGCCGCAGATGAGCGTGGACGCCGCCGCGCAGCAGATCAGCGCGGACCGCACCCAGCTCAACCTGCCCGCCGCGCTGCACAGCACGGTGCTCTTCGAGCCGCATGGCCCGCTGGTGCACGCCAACCGCGGCCTCATCGAGTACGCGGACCTGCTCAAGCGCCCGCTGGAGGCGTTCAAGTACCTGCTGGGTTTCAGCGAGACGGGTGAGGTGCCCCTGGAGCCCTTCGTGCTCCAGCTGGACGAGGTGCTCATCGCGTCCTCCAACGAGAAGCACCTGAACGCGTTCAAGGAGCTGCCGGACTTCGCGTCGTTCAAGGGCCGCATCGAGCTGGTGCGCGTGCCGTACCTGCGCCGCTACAAGGTCGAGCAGGAGATCTACGACGCGCAGATCACCGCCACGTCCGTGGGCAAGCACGTCGCGCCGCACGCCACGGAGGTGGCCGCGATGTGGGCGGTGCTCACGCGCCTGAAGAAGCCCATCCCGGACCGCTACCCGGCCAACGTGAAGCCGCTGGTGGATCAGGTGGCGCCCGCGGAGAAGATGCACCTGTACCAGGAGGGTGGGGTGCCCGCGCGGCTGTCCTCGTCCAACACCAAGGAGCTGCTCAAGCTGCGCGAGGAGATGTACGAGGAGTCCGACGCGTACCCCAACTACGAGGGGCGCTCCGGCGCGAGCGCGCGGGAGATCAAGACCGCGCTCTTCAACGCCGCGCAGAACCCGGACTACAAGTGCCTCCACGCGCTGGCGGTGCTGGAGGAACTGCACGCGCTCTGCAAGGACAAGAGCGTCTACGAGTTCCTCCTCCAGGAGGTGATGGACGGCTACCACGACCACGAAACCTTCGTGCGCGTGGTGGAGGGCGAGTACCTGGACCGCGTGGACTCCGAGGTGCGCGACTCCATGGGCCTGGTGTCGGAAGGGCAGTACCGCGAGCTGGTGGAGCGCTACATCCAGAGCGTCAGCCACTGGGTGCGCGGGGAGAAGATGCGCAACCGCGTGACGGGCGAGTCGGAGAAGCCGGACGAGGCGCGCATGGCGGAGGTGGAGGCCATCGTGATGCCGCAGGGCGAAGCGCCGCCGGACTTCCGCCGGGGCCTCATCGCGAGCATCGGCGCGCACCGGCTGGACAACCCGGACGGCGCCATGGACTACCCGCGCATCTTCCCGGACATGTTCAAGCGCCTGCGCGACCACTACTTCGAGGAGCGCAAGCGCGTGCTGCGCAAGAACAAGGAGAACATCCTCAAGTACCTCTCCGAGGACCGCGCCCAGCTCACCCCGCGCGAGCAGTCCCAGGTGCAGGACACGCTCAAGACGATGGCGGACCGCTACGGCTACTGCGAGTTCTGCGCGAAGGACGCCATCCTGTTCCTGATGCGGCAGCGCTACGCCTGACCGGGGGCGGGAGGGCAGGCATCCGATAAGCCGATGCCTGCTCGCCTGCTTTCAAATCCAGGCCGGGGCTCGGGATGATGGGACCTCACAGCGAGTTCGCGCGTGTGTCGTCGTCTTTCGTCCCTCCTCTTCCTTGCGCCTGGAGTGTTGATGAACCGGTTGCTGTTGGGCACCCCCCTCCTGTGGGCCCTCGTGTCGTGCGCCAGTGCCCCGTCGCAGTCCTCCGCGGACACTCCGGTGGCGACGCACACGCAGGCCCCGCTCCGGGTGGAGCGGGTGCTGTCCCGGCCCGAGCCCACGGCGCAGCCCACGCGCAAGGCGATGGTGCGGCGCATCCTCCCGCTCAACGTGCGGCTGGTGACGACGGAGGGCGGCAAGGTGCGCCGCTCGGCGTCCGGCGTCGTCATCGGGACGGAGGCCGGTGAGTCCGGCCCCGTCAGCTACGTGCTCACCAACGCGCACGCGGTGGAGCAGGGCGACCTCACGGACCCCGTGCTCAAGGTCGTCCTGGACCGGCGCGCGGAGACGCATGAGTACGCGGCGGAGGTGGTGGCCACGGGTGAGGTGCCGGACGTGGACCTGGCGCTCCTGCGCGTGACGGGCGTGACGTGGCCCGTGGCGGAGCTGGCGGCGGACGACGAGCCGGAGCCCGGCGAGGACGTGGTGGTGGCCGCGTCCCCGTACGGCCGCGCGCTGTCCATCTCCGGCGGCATGGTGTCCCAGGTGGAGTGGGACAAGCAGACGAAGCACCCGCGCATGCTCAAGACGGACGCGCCCATCGGCTACGGGGCCTCCGGCGGCGGCATCTTCAGCATGGAGACGGGGCGGCTGCTGGCCATCGTGGAGGGCTACCGCACCGCGAAGGTGGACTTCGAGGTCGCGTCCCAGAACTTCAGCTTCGACGTGCCCATGCCCGGGGAGACGTTCGCCGCGCCCAGCGCCAAGGTGCGCGGCTTCCTGCGGGCGAAGGGCTTCGGCCGGCTGCTGGAGCGCTCCACGGAAGCGGGGCCCCAGAAGACGGCCAGTCGCTGATCCGACAGCGGGCCGGCCAGGAATTGGTTCCGGCCCGCATCCGGCGTTACAGCTGCGAGCTCATCCGCTGGAGGGTTGAGCCGCATGTCCGCTCGGGGCAATTGGGATCAGTACTTCATGGACATCGCCCAGCAGGTGGCCACCCGCGCCACCTGTGACCGCAAGCATGTGGGCGCGGTGCTGGTGCGGGACAAGACCATCCTGTCCACCGGCTACAACGGCGCCATCCGCGGCCTGCCCCACTGCGATGAAGTGGGCCACATGATGGAGAACGGCCACTGCGTGGCCACCGTCCACGCGGAAGCCAACGCCATCATCCAGGCGGCGAAGAACGGCGTCGGCATCGACGGGGCGACCATCTACACGACCGCCAGCCCGTGCTGGCCGTGCTTCAAGCTCATCGCCAACAGCGGCTGCACCCGCATCGTGTTCGGCGAGTTCTACCGGGATCCGCGCATCTTCGAGTACGCGGCCCGCCTGGGCCTCCAGCTTGTGGGCCTGGGCGCCGCCGCGCAGCCTCCGGCGCCCGCCACCGGTACCTGAAGGCCGTCCGGTGTCCAGGGCTGGACAACCCCTGGACACGCTGATCGCCGGGTGCAGGGCTCCCGTTCGTTGAATGACACTCGGGAGAGGTCCTAAGTGGCCGTTCCGACACGGGAATTTTAGAACTCCGGCAAGAATTACCGACCCAGGGTTGACGATCCCCGGGGTGCTCCCTAAATCCTGGCTCCGGTAGGGCGGCGGCGGGGGTGGGGAGACGGAAAATTACTAGGAGTTCCAGGTGGTTAGCTCAACAGCAATGGCCAGCAGTGTGCCCTCTGTCCAGGATGTGTCGGATCCCGTGGTGGGCGCGGCCCGCTACGACGCGGTTCCGCCGTTGATGGACAGCCTGCTGCACGACGTGCGCAACCCGCTCAACGCGCTGGCTATCCATCTCGAGGTGCTCTCCGAGAAGCTCAAGGGCGAGTCCGGCCAGGTGCCGGCCACGCAGGAGAAGAACCTCAAGGCCATGCGCGAGCAGATCGCTCGCGTGGACAGCCTACTCAAGCTCTTCTCGGACTTCATCGTGTTTCGCGGGGCCGGCCCTTCCGGGGACGCGCCGCTGTCGGACGCCACCGGCAAGGCCCTGGACGTGCTGGGCCACGAGAGCCGCCGGCGCCGCCTTCAAGTCACGCGCACCATCGAGCCGGACGTGCAGGCCCGCATGGAGGACACCACCGAGCTGGGGTTCTTCCTGGTGCAGGTGCTGATGCGCGCCTTCCAGCGCGCGGAGTCCGGCAGCACGGTGGTGGTCGCCGTCCGCGCCGAAGGGCCTCGCGCGGTGCTGGAGGTCGTGGACGGCTCCTCGGCGCCCGAACGGGCGACGGACACCGTGGCCGCGCTGACGCTGCGCGCGGCGCAACTGGGCATTGAAGTCGCTATTCAGGCGGGGACGTGCCGCCTCGTGTTCCCGCGCGCCTGAGGTTCCCCCCTTCAGGCGTTGTCGGTCTTCCATCCGGTTTCATCACGCTTCATCGCAGTGGAGGTTTTCACCTTGGGCAGCGCACGAATCCTGGCCGTGGATGACGAACGTGAGACCTGCGAGGCCCTGGCGGAGATGTTGTCCGCCTGGGGTCACAAGGTCGAAACGGCGTTCGACGGGCATGACGCTCTCCGCAAGGCCGGTGAGTTCCGGCCCGACGTCGTCCTGTCGGACCTCGCCATGCCGGAGACGGACGGTCTGTGGCTCCTGCGCAACCTGCGCGAGGAGCTGCCGGACTGCCCGGTGGTGTTCCTCACCGGCCGCGGCACCATCGACACCGCGGTGGAGTCCATCCGCGAGGGCGCCTACGACTTCATCGTGAAGCCGCTGGACACCGCGCGGCTCAAGGTCTGCATCGACCGCGCGCTGGAGAAGAAGGAGACCATGCGCGAGGTGCAGACGCTGCGCCGGCGCCTCAAGCAGCTGGGCTCCACGGACCTCATCGCCGGCTCCACCGGCATGCGCAAGGTCATCGAGATGATCGAGAAGGTGGCCCCCTCCAAGGCCTCCGTCTCCATCAGCGGCGAGTCCGGCACGGGCAAGGAAGTGGTCGCCCGCACGGTGCACAACCTGTCCCTGCGCCGCGACAAGCCCTTCATCGCCATCAACTGCGCGTCCATCCCCGCGACGCTGATTGAATCCGAGCTCTTCGGTCACGAGCGCGGCGCCTTCACCGGCGCGGATCAGCGCCGCCCGGGCGTGTTCGAGATGGCCCACGGCGGCACGCTCTTCCTGGACGAGTTGGGCGAAATCCCCATCGACCTGCAGGCCAAGCTGCTGCGCGTGCTGGAAGAGGGCCGCCTGCGCCGGCTGGGCGGCAAGGTGGAGATCGAAGTGGACGTGCGCGTGCTGTCCGCCACGAACCGCGACCTGAAGCAGGAGATCAAGAACCAGCGCTTCCGCGAGGACCTCTACTTCCGCCTCAACGTGTTCCAGCTGCACCTGCCGCCCCTTCGCGAGCGCCGGGACGACGTGCCCATCCTGGTCCAGCACTTCGTGGACAAGTTCCGCGGGGACTCCGCCAAGCGCGTCTCCGGCGTGCACCCGGACGCGATGGAGGTCCTCAAGAACTACGACTGGCCGGGCAACATCCGCGAGCTGCGCAACGCCGTGGAGCGCGCGGTCATCCTCTGCGACGGGGAGCTGATCACCCGCGAGCACCTGCCGCCCGACATGGCCGGCAAGAGCCCGGAGCGCCACACGTTCAAGCTGCCGTTCGGCCTGAGCCTGGACGCCGTGGAGCGCGAGTACATCCTGGGCAGCCTCCAGCGGAACGGGAACAACAAGGCCCGTACGGCGGAGGTGCTGGGGGTGAGCGAGAAGACGCTCTACAACAAGCTCAACCGCTACGCGGCGGAGAACCGGGCGCAGGGCACCCCGGGCGGCGGAAGCCCCCTGGGCGGCCAGGGCAACGACGGGCCCATGGGGGCCAGCAGCTTCCTGACCCGCTGACCTGGTGGGTAGGCAGGAGGGCCCGGATTCCGGGCCCTTGGCAGGGCTCCTGGAGGGCGCGCACGGGGCCTCCCCAAGCCGGTTTAAACGGGCGGGGGAGGTCTCGAAAACCCCTGTCAATTCTTGACTTTTCCCCCCTGGACGGGGGATCCTCCGGGCCTCTCCCACCCGTTGGTGAGGGCCCGGCCGGGACGTCTCATTTCGGGCCACGTCCGCCCCCCACGGGGCGGTCGGCCAACGTGAGTCATCTGGGGTGCCGCCGGGGGGGCATCAAGGAAGGCCACAACGCAATGAGCGACGCGCGAGTACTTCACTTCTTCGGCGGCAAGGGCGGGGTTGGCAAGACCACGCTCGCGGCAGCGTACGCGGTGAGGCTCTCCGAAGAAGCGCCCAAGCACAGGGTGCTGGTCGTCTCGTTGGATCCGGTCCAGTCCCTGTCGGACCTGGTGAAGAAGAAGCTTCCGGCGAAGCCCACCAAGCTCCAGGCGGGCAAGGGCGAAGGCGGCCTCTTCGGCGCGGAGCTGAACCCGCCCGCGCTGCTCAAGCCGTTCCTGGCGGAGTACCTCCCGGCGCTGGCGAAGGCGGCGGTGAAGGGCACGCACCTGTCGGACGAGGAGATGGGCAAGCTCTACCAGCAGGCGGTGCCGGGGCTGGAGGAGCTGGTGGCCCTCTTCCACGTGGTGGACCTGCTGGAGTCCAACGAATTCGACCGCATCGTGGTGGACACGGCGCCCACCAGCCACACGCTGCGCCTGTTCGACCTGCCGGCGCAGCTGCGCAAGTTCCTGGGCTTCGTGAAGGCGGGCCAGGACCGCGCCGCCCCGGCCCCCAGCGGCAAGGGCAAGAAGGCCGCCGCGGCGGCGGAGGCGGCTCCCGCGGGCTTCCTGGAGCAGGTGGGTCAGAAGGCGGAGAAGCTGCTGGCGCTGCTGAAGGATCCCGCGCGCACGGCCTTCCACCTGGTGGCGCTGGCGGAGCCGGTGCCGGAAGCGCAGACGCGCATGTACTTCACCCAGCTGCGCGAGCGCGGGCTGCCGGTGACGGAGGTCGTGGTCAACCAGGTGGAGGACCACCAGGGTTGCCCCGCGTGCCAGGGCCGCCGCGGCCTGCAGGCGCCGCACGTGCGCAAGTACCAGGCGCTGGACAAGACCGTGCCCGTGAACCTGCTGGGCCGCCGCGAGGTGGCGCCCCGGGGGCTGGACGGGCTGAAGGAGTTCGCCAAGGAGTGGGCGGCGGGCAAGGAGACCAAGGCGCTGGAGTTCAGCGCGGCGGAAGGGCCTCCGGCGCTGGTGCGCGCCCCGTCCATGCCTCCCATCGCGGCGCCCCCGCTGCCGCCCACGCGGCTCATCTTCTTCGTGGGGCAGGGCGGGGTGGGCAAGTCCTCCTGCGCGGCCGCCGCGGCGGTGACGCTGACGGAGAAGGAGGGGCCGGTGCTCCTCATCTCCACGGACCCCGCGCACTCGCTGTCGGACGTGCTGCAGAGCCGCCTGACGGACACCGAGACCCAGGTGAAGGGCACCAAGGGCCTGTACGCGCGCGAGCTGGACATGGCGGGCTGGTTCAACGCCCTGCGCAAGCGCCTGAAGGAGAAGGCGGAGAAGGCCTTCGAGGGCGCGCCCAAGGCGGGCAACGACGTGCCGGCGGATCTGCTCTACCTGCGCAACCTGCTGGAGTGCGCGCCCCCGGGCATCGACGAGCTGGCGGCCATGTCCGTGCTGACGGACGCGCTGGTGCAGGAGCGCTTCAAGCGCATCGTGGTGGACTCGTCGCCGCAGGTGACCAACGTCCGCGTGGTGGAGCTGGCGGACACCGCGAAGACGTGGCTGGGCGCGCTGCACGGCATCCTCAACAAGCACCGCGCCAAGGGCCTGGGCGAGCTGGCGGATGACCTGGCGGCGATGCTCAAGCACGTGAAGCGCTTCGAGGACGCGCTGGCGTCCCCCAGCGAGTCGCGCTTCGTCGTCGTGACGCGCGGCGAGGACCTGGCCGCGTCCCGCACGGAGCGGCTGGTGGAGTACCTCAAGGAGAAGAAGCTCCAGGTGGAGCGGGTGCTCGTCAACCGCGTGGGCCCCAAGTCCACCTGCGAGAAGTGCGAGAACCGCCGCAAGCTGGAGCTCAACGCGGCCAAGGCCATGGAGAAGAAGATTGGCCTGCCCGTGACGATGGCGCCCGCGCTGGGCCGTCACCCCGCGGGGCTGCGCGAGCTCAAGGCGTTCCGCACCGCGTGGTACGCGCTGTCCGCGCCGCCGGCGAAGATCAAGGCGGCCTGACGGACGTGTGGGAGACGCCGGGCGCCTAGTGGGGGCCCGGCAGGAGCAGGGACAGGGGCAGCCGGTGGGGATACGCCCGGCGCGCCTGGCCCAGCAGGTCCACGGCGCTCGACTTGAGCGAGCGCACCGTCGGCGCCGCCGGCACCGTCAGGTGCTGCTGAAGCACCCAGCCCGGACCCACGAGCATCAGCGCCACCGCCGGCACGATGCACAGGGTCACCACCACGCTGGCGCCGCCCACCGTCCCCAACAGGCGCAGCACCGGGGACCGCTGGATGCGCGGGCGCTGCAGGGCCGCGAGGATGCGCGCGAAGAGGGCGCCGCCCACCAGCCCCAGCACCGTGGCCAGCCCCCAGCTCAGTCCGCCCACCGGGGTGCCCAGCACCGGCTCCAGCAGCCGCGGGGCCGCGGCCCCCAGCACGAAGGCCAGGACGAAGGGCGCCGCCGCGATGATGGCCACCAGCCCCCAGTGTCTTGCATTGAGTCGGTGCACTGCGCTCCCCCCTCGGCTTCACGGGGAAGGTGGGCACCGGCAGGCAGGCCCGCCAGGGCGGCGCAACCCGGAGGCGTGTAGGCGTGAACGGGTCGTCACTTCCCCCGTTCAGGCCTCGCATTCGGAGGGGCTGTCCGTGAACGTCTCCAGGGGTGCTGGGAAGCGCAGGGTGCCGTCCGCGTCCAGGCTCCCGGTGACGGGGGCGGCCTTGGGCAGCTTCACCGTCACGGCGCGGCCCTTCACGGTGTACGTGCCCTGGATGCGCGACTCCTTGGGGGTTCCCGAGTCGTCGACGTCCTTCCTCCACAGCTCCACGCGCCCGCCGTCCTGGAACTTGAGGGCGCGGGTGGTGCCGTAGACGCCCACGCCGGGGCCGTACCAGGACACGTTCCGCAGGAGGGTGGGGACGCTGGTCTCCTGCTCCGGGGTGTGGCCCAGGAGCTTCTGCCAGCCGAGTGTGTCCCGGATGACGTCCAGGTCCCGGTCCGCCTTCGCCCGCTGGAGGCGGCGCGCGTCCAGGCGCACGGCGGTGGTCAGCTCCTCCACGATGGTGCCTCGGTAGGCGTCGTGGTCGCACACCTTGCCCTGCTTGCGCAGGACGCCCAGGGTGGCGGCGGCGTTGTAGTGGGCCAGGGCGTAGTCCGGGGTGGCCCGGGCGGCCGCCTGGAATTTCTCCAGCGCTTCTGGATAACGGCCGGACTGGTAGAGGCGGAAGCCCTGGGTGTTGAGCTCCTTGCCCGACGGGGGCGTGGACGGGGCGGCGGACAGCGCCAGGGCCAGCGAGAGGGCGAGGATCATGTGGCTCCAGACGGGCGGCACCCCGGGACATTCCAGGGGTGCGTAACCGCTTGCGCGTTGAAAGGCCTCAACCCTGGTGCTAGTTCGGCGCCATGGCAACCGGCATTGGCTACGCGCTGGACTTCGAGCGCCCGCTCATCGAGCTGGAAAAGAAGATCGAGGAGCTGAAGGCCCTCTCCACCACCGGCACGGCGGACTTCTCCTCGGAGATCTCCAAGCTGGAGAAGAAGGCGAAGAAGCTCCAGGCGGAGATCTTCAGCGACCTGACCCGCTGGCAGATGGTGCAGCTGTCGCGTCACAGCTCGCGCCCGTTCTTCCTCGACTACGTCCAGCACCTGTTCACGGATTACTTCGAGCTGGCCGGCGACCGGCACTTCGGCGAGGACCCCTCCATCATCGGTGGCTTCGCGCGCTTCGACGGCAAGACCGTGATGGTCATTGGCCATCAGAAGGGGCGCAACACCAAGGAGAACATGGCGCGCAACTTCGGCATGCCGCGCCCGGAGGGCTACCGCAAGGCGCGCCGGCTGATGGAAATGGCCGAGCGGATGGAGAAGCCCATCCTCACCTTCGTGGACACGCCGGGCGCGTACCCGGGTATCGGCGCGGAGGAGCGCGGGCAGGCGGAGGCCATCGCCGTGAACCTGGAGGTCATGAGCCGGCTGCGCGTGCCCATCATCTCCACGGTGATTGGCGAGGGCGGCTCCGGCGGCGCGCTGGCCATTGGCGTAGGCAACCGTGTGCTGATGCTCCAGAACAGCGTCTACTCCGTCATCACCCCGGAGGGCTGCGCGTCCATCCTCTTCCGTGACGCCAGCAAGGCGGACAAGGCCGCGGACGCGATGCGTCCCACCGCGCCCGACCTGCTGGAGATGAAGATCATCGACGAGGTGGTCCCGGAGCCTCCTGGCGGCGCGCACCGCGACCCGGCCAAGGCCGCCGAGGCGCTGGGCAAGACGCTGCGCAAGCACCTGGGCCAACTGGCCGAGCTGTCCCCGGACGCGCTGGTGCGTGACCGCTACAACAAGTTCCGCGCCTTCGGCGTGTTCACCGGCAAATAGAGGCCCGTCTCCCATGCGACCGCTCGTTCCTCCCTACGTCGAGACGCTCAAGGCCTACGTCCCGGGCAAGCCCATCGAGGAGACCGAGCGGGAGTACGGCCTCACCGGTGTCATCAAGCTGGCCTCCAACGAGAACCCGCTGGGCCCATCGCCCCGCGCGGTGGAGGCCATGCGCAACGCCGCTGGCCAGGTGAACCTGTACCCGGACGCCACCAGCTTCCACCTGGTGCGCCGGCTGGCCGCGCACCTGGGCGTGAAGCCGGAGGAAGTGGTGCTGGGCAGCGGCTCCAACGAGCTGATTGAGCTGCTCATCCGCACGTTCACGACGCCGGAGGAGGAGATCCTCCTCTGCAAGGGTTCGTTCCCCGCGTACCGCATCTCCGCGCAGGCGCACGGCCGTGCGTTCGTGGAGGTGCCCATGCGCGAGGGCTTCCGCTACGACCTTGTGGCCATGGCCCGCGCCGTCACGCCGCGCACGCGCATGGTGTTCCTGGCCAACCCGGACAACCCCACGGGCACCACGTTCGGGCGCAAGGACCTGGAGACGTTCCTCCAGGCGGTGCCCCAGGACGTGCTCGTCGTCCACGACGAGGCCTATGCGGAGTTCGTGGACTGGCCCGACTACGCGAGCGCCGTGGCGCTGTTCCACACGTACCCGAACCTCGTGGGGCTGCGCACGTTCAGCAAGATCCACGGGCTGGCCGGCATCCGGCTGGGAAGCGCGGTGATGGACGCGAAGCTCGCGGGCTACGTGCACCGCACGCGCATGCCGTTCAACCTGACGACGGTGGCGCAGGCGGCGGGCATGGCGGCGCTGGAGGACACCGAGCACGTGGAGCGCACGCGCGAGAACAACCGCGTGGGGCTGCGCTACTTCGGGGAGGAGCTGCCGAAGCTGGGGCTCACGCTGACGGAGAGCCACGCGAACTTCGTGTTCGTGGACTGCCACCGTCCGTCGGCGCAGGTGTACGAGCAGCTCTTGCGCCGGGGCGTCATCGTGCGGCCCATGGCGGGCAACGGCCACCCGAACTGCCTGCGCATCTCCGTGGGCACGCCCCAGGAGAACGCGCGCTGCGTGGCCGCGCTGAAGGAGGTCCTGTCGTGAGCGCGCGTCCGTTCATCGTCGCCATCGACGGGCCGGCGGGAGCGGGCAAGTCCTCCGTGTCCAAGCTGCTCGCGCGGCGGCTGGGCTTCGCGCTGGTGGACACGGGCGCCATCTACCGCTGCGTGGCGCTGATGGCCTCTCGTGAGGGCATCGCGTTCGACGACGACGCGAAGCTGGGCGAGCTGCTCGGGCGCGTGCGCATCCACTTCCAGGTGGTGGGCGAGGAGAACCACGTCTTCCTGGGTGGCGAGGACGTGTCGTCGGAGATCCGCACGCCGCCCATCTCCATGGGCGCGTCGCAGGTGTCCGGCCGGCCGGTGGTGCGTGCGGGGCTGCTGGCGCTCCAGCGGCGGCTGGCGCTGGAGGCGGCGTCGGGCGCCATCCTGGAGGGCCGGGACATCGGCACCGTGGTGTTCCCGGACGCGGACGTGAAGTTCTTCCTCCAGGCGAACCCGGAGGTGCGTGCGCGCCGCCGCTTCGAGGAGCTGTTCCAGAAGGGCGTGGACAGCAGCCTGGAGGGCGTCCTCCAGGACCAGACGCGCCGCGACACCGCGGACTCCGAGCGCGAAGTGGCGCCCCTCAAGCCCGCCGAGGACGCCGTGCACGTGGACTCCAGCAGCATGCCGCTGTCGGAGGTCGTGCAGTCGCTGGAGCACGAAATCGAGCGCCGCCGGGCCTCGCGCGGCGCCTGAAGTCGGCATGCTGCCGCGAGCAGCGGCCGTCCCGCTCGCACCGGAGCGCTCGCGCCGCCCGTGCTGGAGCGGCGCCCGGGCCGTCACCACCTCGTCAGAAGCTGACGCCGTCCGTGGAGGGCGGGGGTACCGTCATGGCCAGCCGGGCCTGGGTGCCGTCCTTCTCGTAGAAGCGGTGGTAGAGGTACAGGTCCGCCACCACCTGCTTCACGTAGCCGCGCGTCTCCCGGTAGGGGATGGACTCCACGAAGAGGTCCAGGGGCAGGGTGCCGCGCTCCTGCGTCCAGCGCACCGCCGCCTTGGGGCCCGCGTTGTAGGCCGCCGCCGCGAGCGCCGGGTGCGCGAAGCGCTTCATGAGCTGCGCCAGGTACCACGCGCCGTAGCGGATGTTGCGCTCCGGGGCGAAGAGGTCCGCCGGGGCGGGCGCGGGCTCCGCCATCTTCTGGGCAATCTCCGTCGCGGTGGGCGGGATGATCTGCATGAGGCCGCGCGCGTCCGCCGCGCTCATCACCTCCGGGC
Source organism: Corallococcus macrosporus (assembly GCF_017302985.1). Taxonomy (NCBI): domain Bacteria; kingdom Pseudomonadati; phylum Myxococcota; class Myxococcia; order Myxococcales; family Myxococcaceae; genus Corallococcus; species Corallococcus macrosporus. Next base: position 22,372 of record NZ_JAFIMU010000010.1, on the reverse strand, counting down.
GGAAGGCGCTCTCCCGCCGCATGATGGCCCACACGAGGAACGGATCCAGCGCCTGCCGCGTGGCCTCCGTCTCCACCGCCTGCGCGAACGCCCGAGGGTAGAACGCGGCCAGCGCGTCCGGCGCCTTGGCCCCGAAGGCCCGGCCCCACAGGTAGCGCGCCGCCACCACGTGCGCGTGGCCGAACTCGCCCAGTTGCAGCAGCGCGTGCGCGAACGGCAGCGCCTGGTCCGCGGTGCGCAGGCCCGACACGCGCGACTGCACCTCGTCCGCCGCGTCGCGGAACATCCCCGCGCGGGTGAGCGCCACCGCCAGCTCCAGCTCCGGCGGGCGGGGGAGGGTGAGCTGCTTCGGAGGCTGCGGGAAGGCCGCGGGCGGCGTGCGCCCCAGCTCGCGCAGCCGCTCCGTGGCGAGCAGCGCGTAGAACGACGCCGGCGCCGCGCTGATGACGGCCTCGTAGGCCGGCCCCACCGTCGCGGGCTTGCCGCCGCCCAGCTCCTCCGTGCGCGCCTGCCAGTAGCGGGCCTGCGGCGCCATGCTCGTCTTCGGGTACGCCGTCACCAGGTCGTCCAGCGCCTGGCGGGCCTTCGCGTACTGCTCCAGCCGGATGTGCGAGAGGGCGCGGAACCACATCGACTCGTCGCGGCGGCGCGAGCCCTTGTAGCGCTTCTCGTAGTCCGCGAAGGACTTCGCCGCGTCCTCGAAGCGGCCGCCCTGCAAGTCGAGCCACGCGGCGAAGAACGCGCCTTCCTCACCGGCGGCCTGGGAGGGATAGGCCTTGTCCAGCGCGGCCATCAGCTTGCGCGCCTTCTCGTTGTCGTCCGACTTCAGCGCCCGGCGCGCCACCACCAACTGGGCCTCCGCGGCGATGGCCGGCGGCCCCTTGCGCGCCACCGCGAGCGCCTTCTCCGCCTCCTCCTTCTTGCCGCGCGCGAAGAGCACCTGGGCGCGCAAGAGCGCCACCTGCGCCTGCGCGGGCGCGCCCTTCACCAGCCCCCGCTTCTCCGCCGTCGCCAGCTCCTCCTCGGCGCGTGCCGCCGGGCCGTCGGACAGGAAGCCCCGGGCGCGCTGGAGGTGCTCCGGCAGGGTGAGCTTCACCGCGGGCTTCAGCGCGGCCAGCCGCTCCAGCGCCTCGTCCGCGTAGGGGTGGGTGGGGAAGCGCAGCGCCACGGACTTGAGGTCCGCCTTGAATCCCGCCGCGTTGCCGGTGGCCGCGCGGGCCTGGGCGCGCTGGAAGAGCAGCTCCGGGGTGGGCTGCGCCGCCGCCGCCGACTCCAGCACCGGGGCCGCGTCCTTGGGACGGTGTGCGTCCAGCAACGACTCCCCCAGGCGGGCGCGCGCGCGCACGGCCAGGGACGGGGAGGCCTTCTCCAGGGCCCGCTCGAAGTCCTTCGCCGCGCCGTTGGGGTCGCCCGCGTAGAAGCGCGCCTGGCCCAGGTAGAAGGCGTGGAAGGCCTCCAGGGGGGCGGGGGGCGCGTGGCGGGTGAGCAGGTCCCGGGCCCCGGCGGCGTCCCCGTCGGAGAGCACCAGCGTCCCGGCGAGCAGGCCCAGGCGGCCCGCATCCGGGCATTTCGCTTTTTCGCAGGCGGTGAGCTCCGCCTGGGCGAGCGCCGCCGCGTCGGACCGGTGCAGGCGGACGGCCTCCAGCGTCGCGGGGGACTGCCCCAGCGCCGCCGTCGTCATCCAACCCGCCACCCAACCGGTCCAACTCATGGGATTCTTCCTTTCACTTCGCGGCCTTGCGGCTTCGGAACGAGAGGTTTGCAGTCGACATTCCCCACCAGGTGGGCGGGGGTCGGTTTGACAGTCGGCCCGACAAGTCCTAGATCCCGCGCCCACGGGCTGGTCCCGCGGGGTTGTCGGCCCGTTGCGCTATCCGAAGGGAATCCTTACGTTGCGCCGCCGTTGAGCGCTACTCCGGACCGCAGTCGTGTCAGGAACACCTGTCGTCGGTAGCACTGCTCGTTCACAGACCTCGGGGGGGGAAACAGCTCATAGGGGAGGCTCCATGAAGCCGTGTCCATCCGATCTGCCGCAGACCATCAATCCCGAAGCCGGCCCGAAGCGGGCAGGCGTCGAGACGCATCGCAACCTGAACTGCAACCACTACGACAACTGCCTCGATGAGGCGGTCCGTCGCGGCTGGCAGTCGTTCACGTGCATGAAGTGCCCGATGTACGCCAACCTCGCTCCTCCGCAGATGGGGCTGGAGGCGTACGCCACGCAGCGCCGTCCTGTCTAACAAGGACGTCTGACATGGGCCCAAGTCACCGGGCCTGAGAGAACGGGTCCCCGGTCACGCCCGAAGTCCGGACGTGGCCGGAGTCCGCGTGGCGGTTGCTCCCGAAGCCAGCGCTTCAGGGGACCGCCGCGTAGATGACGGCCACCCAGTACTGACCCTGGCCGAAGCGCTTGGAGTTGCCCCGCACCAGTCCCACGCCCACGCGGGTGTTGGTGGCGGTGGCCAGGCTGCGTGATTCCGGCACGGCGCTCGGGTCTCCCACGACGAAGAAGTCCACCGACGCGGTGCCCGCATCCGGCAGCGCGGTGAACACGCGCTCGTGCAGCGGGGACGGGTCTCCGTCTCCCGCGGTGGGCTCATCCTGCGCCAGGGCGGCGCGGGCGTGTTCGCGCGCCAGCCGCTCCAGCGCCTCGCTGCGCACCAGCGGCGGCAGCTTGAGCGTGGCGCGGTGCCGGGAGAGGGCCTCGTATACGTCCGACACCGGGTCCGACGGGAGCGACGCGCCGGGCGAGGCCGCGGTGAAGACCTCCGTGACGATGGCCTGGTCGCGGCCGTCCACCTTCTGGAACGCCACGCCCACGCCCATGAAGCGGAACGCGGGGTCCATCAGGTTCTTGCGGTGGCCGGGGCTGTGCTCGATGCCGAAGTGCGCCGCGAGCGGACCGGCCGCCAGCCCCAGGTTCTCCCCGGCGCGCACGTAGCGCGTGCCCTCCGGGAGCCGGCGCGTGAGCGTGGAGCCGTCCGGCGCGATGTGGGCGAAGAAGCCCTCCGTCGCCATGCGCGTGCTGTAGCGCAGCGCCACGTCCTCCAGCGTCGGGTCCGGCGTGAGCTCCGGCAGCTTGTGCGCGCGGCGCAGGGTGTTGATGCGCTCGTAGAGGGCGGGGCGGGCCTCGGCCAGCGTGGTGGGTTCGCGCTGGGCTTCCTGCTCACCGCGCGCGGTGCGGGCGCCCACCTGCACCAGGAACAGCGACGTCACCTCCGGCCCCGCGTTGGCCTCGCCCACCACCTCCAGCGTGTAGCCGCCGGGCGTCTCGAACGTCACGGGCGCGCAGAAGCCGTTGGTGCCGGAGGGCGCGCGGCTCAGGGCCACGCGCTCCACCTCACCATCTGGCCGGGTGACGAAGACCTGCGGGCTTCGCAGCGGCGGGATGAGCCGGCCGCACACGCGCTTCTCCGTCCCCGCCTTGGCCAGGGTCCGGGGGAAGGGGAGCATCTCCGCCTTGCGGTCCGACGTGAGCAGCACCAGCGCGGCGCGCTCGCCCAGGAACGCCACGCCCACGCCGTAGTGGCTCACGCGCTCGTCGTTGAAGTCCGTGCGGGCGAGGAACGTCTCGATGGCGTGCGCGTGCACCCAGGCGCGGATGACCAACGCCTTGGGGGATGGATCCGCGGCGCCCGAGTCGCTCACCGCCTCCGTCAGCGTGCGCAGGTCCGGGGCGCCCGTGGTGAACTCGGTGAGGGCCTCGCGCGCGAGCCTCCGCGCCGCGGTCTCCAGCGCCTTGTCGCTGGTGGGGGCACGCCGGCCCACGCGCTCGAACTCGCGCTGGACGTGCAGCCGGGCCCGGGCCTCCTGGGACTGGGGCGTCTCCTCCACGACGGGGGCCGGGACGGAGACGGCGGCCACGGTCGGGTCGGGCGGCGCGGCGGAAGCGCCCGCGAGCAGCAGGCCCAGGAGCACGCCCTTCATCGCGACACCAGTTGGAAGGTGAGGGCCTTCACTCTTCCGGGGCCCAGCTTCTCGTTGAGCCGCTCGCAGAGCGCGTCGGCCTGCCGGGTGAGGACCTGGGCCCACTCGGCGCTCTCCACGGAGATGACCAGCGTGGTGCCGTCCAGCAGGTGAGGGCGGCTGTGCCGCGCGATGTTCTCTCCCACCGCGGCGACCCAGAGCGGCGTCAGCGACGAGGCGCGGCCTGACTCTCCCGCCAGGCGCGCCAGCACGCGGGGCAGCAGGCTCTCCAAGGTCTTCGGTTCGCTGCGCGCCATCGTCGGGCGATTCTGGAACCCCTGGCGCCGGATGCCAACCCACACTTTGCCTGCCCGCCCGGCCGATTGCGGCCCGCGCCCCGGTTCCAGGGCATTCAATGAAAGCGGATCCGGTGTCGTCCCCGGTCGCGTCACGGCCCATCCCCCTGTAAGGTCGGGGCAAGGCCGGTCCCCCTCGGAGTTCCCATGCGTCACATCCCCCTTCCGGTCCGGTCCCCCGGCCTCGTGCTCGCATGCCTGCTGGCGTGCGCCCTGGGCTGCGGGATGTCCGACCAGAACTCGCCCTACATCCACGGCGGGTGGGCGGACGATGCCTGCACGGTGGATCAGGACTGCGCGGATCCGGCGCTGTTCTTCTGCAACACCGCCCTGTCGCGCTGTGAGCCCTCGTGCCGCACGGACCTCGACTGTTCCGTGAAGCGCCGGGGCGAGCTGAACGCCATCGCCGCGTGCGAGTCGCAGGCGCTGGGCTGCCGCTGTGACGCCAGCCGCTGCGTCCCCGCCCTCTGCACCGGAGACGACGGCTGCGATGATCAGCAGGTGTGCCGCGACGGCGCCTGCCGTCCGCCCCCGTCGCCGTCCACCGCCGTGGCCTGCCGCGTGGTCCCCGAGCACGTCGTCGCGCCCGTGGGCACCGCCCTGCGCTTCGAGGCCTGGGTGACCGACGCCCGCGGCGAGCCGGTCGTCCTGCGCGACGGCCTCACCTGGGCCGCCGTGTCGGCGAGCGTGAAGGGCGGCGGCACTGGAGCCGGGGCCACGTTCACGCTGGACTCCGTGGGCACGGAGGTGGAAGCGGTGGAGGCCCGGGTGGGCACCATCGCGTGCCGCGCGAGCGTCACCGTGCTGCCCCCGCATACGGCCGAAGGGCAGGTGCGGGTGGTGGTGACGGACGCGCTCACGGGCCACCCCGTGCAGGCGGCCTCGGTGGTGGTGGCGGACGCGCTGGGCGGCGCGACGGCGCGCGAGTCGACGGACGCGCAGGGCGTGGCGGTGCTCGCGGCGCGCAGTGACTCGACGCTGTCCGTCTTCCACCCGGACTTCGGCTACCTCACCGTGGCGAACTACGACATGGCCGGCTCGCGCGACCTGCGGCTGCCCCTGCGCCGCAACCCGGTGGACCGCGTGGGCGGGGTGCGCGCCCGGTTCACCAACCTGGCGCCCGTGGTTCCGAACGGCTCGCTGTCCCTGGGCATGGCGGGGCTGTCCGTGCCGGGGCTCCTGTCGGAGGCGGCCCCCGCGCAGGTGCAGGGGCCCGACCGCGCCGTGGACCTCACGCTGGGCGGGGCGATGCGCCAGTTCCAGGTGCCCGCGAACATCTGGGTGAACGGGCTGGGCGTCGTCGCGCCCGAGTTCGTGGACGTGCCGGGCATCGCCGGGGTCTGCGACGCGGCGCTCGCGGGCGTGGCCAACCCGGACGCGGCCACGCGCGTGGGCGGCTGCGGCACGCGCGCGCTCTGGGCGCTCACCGCGCAGGTGCTGAACAACGAGCTGCCGGCGGGGATGATGGATCCGGGCACGGATCCGCTGCTGCTCCTGGCGCGCGCGCTGCCGCCGTCGGGGCGGTTCTCCTCCGCCGTGTCGCGCGACGTGCAGTTCGCCCTGCGCTCGTCCAACCCGGGCGAGCCGGCGGTGTCCGTGCCGCTCGTGTCCCTGGACTTCCGGCAGGTGCCACTGGCCTTCCCGTTCGTGACGCGCCTGCCGCCGCTTCCGCGCTTCCGCGACGGCTACCTGCAGCGCGTGCTGGTGGTGGGCTCGGTGACGGCCTCCGGACGCGGCACCGTGCCGCTGGGCCTGGGCGCCGCCGTCAACGTCAACCCGGTGGATCCGAACACGGATCCGCAGCCGGGGCTCTCCACGCCGGGCCTCGTGCGCGTGCGCATGGCGCCGGCCCATCACGGCCTGGAGGGACAGGCGTACCGGCTGCTCGCGCTCGCGTCGTCCGGGACGCTGGGCGGCGAGGAGCCCATGGGCCGGGCCACCAGCGCGGTGATGGCGCCCCTGGATGCGCCCCACTTCGATCCGGACGGCCTGGAGCCGGTGACGCTCTCCGACGCGTTCCTCGGCATCCCGGAGGGGGGCCGCTACAACCCCGACGCATCGCCATGGCACGGCCTGCTGCCGCGCGAGTGGCGCATGTCCGCCTCGGTGCCGGGCGCGACGCTCGTGCGCGCGACGTTCACCAACGCGGCCGGACGGCGCTGGACGATGTGGGTGGATGGCCGGCGCTCCGTCACCGGCGTGCGCCTGCCCGTGCCGCCCTCCGGCATGGAGGACCGCACCTTTCAGGGGGACACCGAGGGCTCGCGCGCGTCGCTGTCGGTGGAGGCGCTGGCCGTGGCCACGCCCGAGGGCCGGTCGCTGAACCTCTCCACGCTGGCGGAGTCCGGGGGCCTGGCGCCCGAGCCGCTCGCGGCGGCGGCGCGCGCGGTGTCCACGCTGAATTACGGCCGGCCCCAGGTGACGTGGCTGGAGCCCGCGGAGGGCGCGTCGCTCTCGCGCGGCGCCACCGTGCGCGTGCGGGTGGACGGCTTCCAGGTGGGAACGTCATCCGCCAACGGCGACGAGGGCGGGGTGCTGCTCACCGTGCGCGACGGCGGCCCGGGCTGTGATGGCGCGCTGGTGCGCGGCGACGTGACCACGCGGGCGGGCGAGGTGGCGCTCACGCTGCCCGCCGCCTGCTCCGGGCCGGAGGTGACGCTGGTGGCGTCGCTGGTGGACCTGCTCGGCCTGCCGCTGCGACCCGCCGTCAGCGCCGTGCGCACGGTGCGGGTGCCCTGACGTGGCGGGGTGTCAGGGGTTCTACGACCTGGAGGGGCACCCGTTCCGGCCGTGAATTCGCTTTCGCGAATTGCGCGGTGATACGTTTGCCTTCGTCATGGGCCAGAAGGAGACGGTCGTCACCGTCATCTCGAAGATCTCCGAGCGCCCCGTCAACCTGGACGCGGCGCTGGTGGTCATCTACGGCCTGGATCTGGGGCGCAAATACGACCTGGCGCGTGAGGAGACGCTCATCGGCCGGTCGTCCAAGGCGGACATCCAGATTGATCAGGAAGCGGTGAGCCGCAACCACGCGCGCATCACCAACACCACCAAGGGCGTGCGCATCGAGGACCTGGGGTCCACCAACGGCACGTTCGTCAACGACGACGTCGCGTCGGCGGCGCGGTCGCTGCACAATGGCGACCTGGTGAAGATTGGCCGCACCATCTTCAAGTTCATCGCGGGCGGCAACATCGAGGCGGCGTACCACGACGAGATCTACCGGCTGACCACGATGGACGGCCTGACGCAGATCTACAACCGCCGCTACTTCGACGAGCAGCTGGACCGGGAGATCTCCCGCAGCCGCCGCTACGAGCGCGTGCTGTCGCTGGTGATGTTCGACCTGGATCACTTCAAGGACGTGAACGACACGTACGGGCACCTCGCCGGGGACTCGGTGCTCAAGCAACTGGCGTCCACGGTGCGCACGCGCATCCGGCGCGAGGACGTCTTCGCCCGCTACGGTGGCGAGGAGTTCGCGCTGCTGCTGCCGGAGATCAACCTGGGCGGCGCCCGCCAGCTCGCGGAGAAGGTGCGCAAGCTGGTGGAGCGGCAGCGCTTCGAGTTCGACAAGCAGGTCATCCCCGTCACGCTGTCGGTGGGCGTGGCCACGCTGGAGCCGCACCACCGCGAGCCCGCGGAGCTGGTGCGCGCGGCGGACGAGCACCTCTTCGAGGCGAAGAGCCAGGGGCGCAACCGCGTCTGCGGCTGACGCCCCCGGGACCTTTCAGCCCGCGAACACCGAGCGGCGCTCGCGCAGCAGGGCCTGGAGCATGCTCTGGATGGACTCGCGGGTGAGCTCCGTGAGCCGCTGCACCTCGCCCAGGTCGTCCGCGGCCTCCGGCGCCAGGTCCTCCATGGTGATGGGCTCGCCGAAGCGGATGGTCCACTTGGCCGGCAGCGGGCCGGGCGCGGTGAGCGGCAGCGACGGGAAGCCGAGGAAGCCTCCGGGGAGGCGGCCCAGCAGCGGGGACGTCTCCTCCGCGCCGACGATGGCCACCGGCACGATGGGCGCGCCGGTGCGCAGGGCCAGCTTCACGAAGCCGCCGCGGCCGAAGCGCTTGAGGCGGTAGCGCTCCGCGAACGGCTTGCTCGCGCCCTGGTAGCCCTCCGGGAAGACGACGAGCGGCCGGCGTTCGTCGAGCAGCCGCAGCGCGTTCTCCGGCGACGCGCGCACGGCGCCCAGGCGGTTGAAGAGGGTGCCGAGCATGGGCGCGTGGAACACCTGATCCTCCACGAGCCAGCGGGCCTCCAGCAGGTCCGGACGCTCGCGCACGAGCGCCTGCGCCATCACGAGGCCGTCGTAGGGCAGGGCGCCGGAGTGGTTGGCGACGAGGATGGCGGCGCCGCGCGGCACCTGATCCACGCCCTCCACGGAGACGCGCCAGTACTGCTCGTAGAGGAAGTCCAGGACGGGCTGGAGGTTCTCCACCAGCCCCGCGTCCTTGCCGTAGTCATCCAGCCGGCTGCCGCCACCGGTGCCCAGGCTGGTGCGCACGGCCTCCATCAGGCCGTGCATGGCACCGACGGCGCGGCCCAGGCCCTCGCTCGCGAGCGCCTGCCCGGCAATCTCCCTGGCCAGTGAGAACATGCCCGCCGCGCGGCCCGCGAAGCCCGTTGCCGGGGCGGGCTCCTCCGGACGGTCGAAGGCGCGCTCGTCCCGCTCCGGGCCTTCGTCGAAAGGCTGTTCACCCGGGTCGCTCACGAGCGACAGGGGGCGCCGGCTGGGAGGCAGCTCGTCGTGGGACTCGTCGGGCAGCTCCACCTCCGGCTCCACGTCCGTCGGGGCCGCGCCCTCGATGATGGAGACGGAGATGCTCACGCCGTCCTCCTCGACGCGCTCCACGCCGCCAGGCAGGTCGTCCTCGTCGGGATCGACCGGAGCGGCCATGCCTTCCGGGTTGCGGCTCCACGCGTCCGCGGTCCAGACCTCCTCGGTGTCCTCGGGAGGAGGGACGTCCTTCGGGTCGCGCTGCCAGGCGTTGGCGGTCCAGACCCCATCCGCGTCCTCGTCGGCTCCGGTATCCTCGTCGAGGTCCCGCGCATCGCGGTCCTCGGCGGTGGACAGGGCGCGCTCCTCGGGGCTGTTGACGTGGCGGTCCAGCACCTCGTCCACGGCGACGCCCGCGGTGGCTTCGGCCACCTGGGTGGCGACGGCGGTGGCGATCTCCCGCTCGGGGCCGCTGCCGTTGGCGTCATCCAGGACCTGCCGCACCGCGGACTCGGCCAGCTCCGCGACAATCTCCGTCGCGAGCACGCGCTCGATGTCCCGGTCCGGTCCCTTACGTCCTTCGAACAGTTCGTCCACGGCCGTCTTCGCGGCGGCCTCCGCCGCGTCCGAGGCGATGGCCTCCGTCAGGGCGCGATCCACCGTGCGCTCCTGGGGGCGCGCGCCGTGCACCTCATCCGCGAGCACCTGTGGCCGTGACGGCCGGGGCTCCGACGAGGAGGCGCCCGGCGTGGAGGGCTCGCGCAGCGGGGCGTGCTCGGCCTCGCGCGCGTCCTGTTCCTGCTTCGGCGTTCCATGCCCGTTCGTGCGCGCCTCGAACATGTGCACCTTGGCGGCGGGGGTCTTCGTCTTCGGCGTCGCGGCGGCCTGCTTCGCCTCCGCGCCCTGGGTGCCGCCCTTGGAAGCGGCCTTCGCCTGCGCGCCGGACTTCGATGCGCCGCCCTTGGCGCTCTTCGCCTTGCCGGCGGACTTCGCGCCCTTCGCGGACTTCGACGCCGCGGACTTCTTCGCGGCCTTCGGGAAGGGATCATTCCCGAGGACACCCTTGGTCATGACTGGCTCCTTCTGAGCGCCGAGGCGGCGTCCCTGACATGGTGAAGGGGCACGAACCCCAGCGCGGACTCAGCGCGCTCCCCGTCCGCGACCCAGGAGTAATGCATGTAGTCGAGCAGGGCCACCGGCAACGTGCCCGCTCCCACCACCCCGAGCGCGCGAAGTGCTCCACGAAACAACGGCCCTGGCAGGGGGAGCGGTTGCGCGCCCGCCTGGCGGATGAGCCCCGACAGGGGCAACACCCCGCGCCCCACGATGTTGAATTCCCCGGCCGCCTCCGCCCGCAGCGCCAGGTGCAGCGCCCGGCCCGCGTCCTCCTCGTGCACGGCCTGCCACAGCGGGTCGAATCCCAGAAGCGTGGGCACCACGGAGTGCGACAGCAACCGCGTCGCCGGATTGTCCAGGCTGGGGCCGAGCAGGGGTGCGAAGCGCAACACCAGCGTGCGCGTGTCCGGGTGCCGCTCGCGGAAGGCCCGCACCTGTCCTTCGACCTCCACCTTGTCGTTCACGAACCGGCTGTGCGGACAGCCGAACAGCGGGGAGCCCTCGCGCAGGAGCGCCGGGTTGTTGCCCCGCGCGCCGTACGTCACCGTGAGCGACGGCACCACCAGCCGTGGCAGCCGGGCGCGGCCCACCGCCGTCAGCACGTTCATGGTGCCGATGACTTCCAGCTCGTGCGCCAGCGGACCGTTGAGGATGGGCCCGAAGAGGAACGCCAGGTGGAAGAGGGCGTCCACGGGGCGCTCGGTGAGCGCGTCCGTCAGCTCGCCTTCCGCGTCGTAGCGCGTGAGGTCCACGCGGTGGAACTCCACCTTGCTCGTCCCCTGGGGCTCCTTCGTGTCCAGCACGAGGATGCTCTCCACGTCGGGGTCCGCTTCCAGCCTCGGCAGGAGCAGCTTGCCGTAGTCGCCATTGGCGCCTGTCACCGCGATGCGCATCGGGCCCTTGCCTGCTCGGATCACTTCCATTCGCAGGGGCGGGTGTTAGCCCAGCCGTCCGGGAATGTCAGCCGAGCGCTCCAGTGATGTTCTGGACAACGTCATCCAGTTCGCGGAGGGTGGCTGATCGCCATGTCCCGAATCGCGCGCCTGAGCGACGTGCTCATCAACAAGATCGCCGCTGGCGAGGTGGTGGAACGCCCCGCGTCGGTGGTGAAGGAGCTGTGCGAGAACTCGCTCGACGCCGGCGCGCGCACCGTGCGCGTGGAGCTGGAGGGCGGCGGGGTGGGGCGCATCACCATCTCCGACGACGGCCACGGCATGAGCCGCGAGGACGCCACGCTCTGCCTGGAGCGCCACGCCACCAGCAAGCTGCGCGAGCTGGACGACCTCTTCCACATCGACTCCATGGGGTTCCGGGGCGAGGCCATCCCCGCCATCGCCTCCGTGTCCCGCTTCACGCTGCACACCGCGGAGCCGGACGCGCACGAGGGGACGAAGGTCAGCGTGGAGGGCGGAGGTCCGCCGACGGTGGAGGACGCGCCTCCCCGCGTGGGCACCGTCATCACGGTGGAGGACCTCTTCTTCAACGTGCCCGCGCGCCGCAAGTTCATGCGCCAGGGCGCCACCGAGCTCAAGCACTGCGAGGAGGCCGTGGTGCGCCTGGCGCTCGCGTATCCGGAGGTCGGCTTCTTCGCCTCGCACGAGGGCAACGAGCTGTTCTCCAGCCCGGTCAGCGAACATGATCCGCGCGAGCGCATCGCCGCGGCGCTGGGCCCCGCGTCCTTCGCGCACCTGTTCCCGGTGGAGGAGCGCCGGCTGGGCGTCGTCGTCACGGGCTACCTCGCGTCCCCCGAGTACACGCTGCCCAACGCGCGTGGCCTCTACACCTTCGTCAACCGCCGCTACATCCGCGACCGCGGCCTCATCAGCACCGTTCAGCGCGCGTTCCAGGACTACCTGCCCGCGGGCCGTCAGCCGGTGGTGGTGCTGCACATCGACGTGGAGCCCGCGGCGGTGGACGTCAACGTGCACCCGCAGAAGATGGAGGTGCGCTTCGCGGACGCCCGGGGCGTGCAGGACGCCATCAGCGCCGCCCTCTCACGCGTGCTGCGCGCGGCCCCCTGGCTGGGCACGCCCGAGCAGCAGGCCGCGAACCCCCAGCCCCGCGACGCCGCGCACTACGCGCACGCCGTGGAGCGCTTCCTCACCCGCGCGCAGGAGGCCACCTGGGGCGCGCCGCTGCCCACCGCGATGGACGCTCCAGGGCCCGGTGGCTCGACGCCCGCGCGCCCGCTGACGCCGTCCTACTTCACGCCAAACGGAGGAGGGCAGGGCGGCGCGTTCCCCGGTCCGTTCCAGGGCCCGCAGGTGCCGGGCCGCTCGCCCGCGTTCGGCGAGGCCCAGCCGCAGCTCAACGAGGCGCCACCTCCGGGCTACTTCGCGGCGCTGCGCCCCATGGGCCTCTTGGGCAGCCGCTTCCATGTCTGCGAGGGCCCCGGCGGCACGCTGGTGGTGCTGGATCCGCACGCCGCGCTGGAGCGCACGCGCCTCACCGCGTACCTGCGCCGGCTGGACGACGACACGAAGGCGCCGCCGCCGTCGCTGTTCGGCACCACGGTGGACCTGTCTCTCGCCGCGGTGAAGGCGCTGGTGGACGGCCGCGAGGCGCTGCTCAAGCTGGGCGTGGACGTGGAGCCCTTCGGCGGCACGGCGCTCGCGCTCAAGTCGGTGCCGGCGGGGCTGGAGGGCGTGGATCCGCGCGCGCTCCTGGAGGCCCTGTCGCGCGCGCTGCCGCCGCGCAGTGCCCCGCTGGATGTCACGAGCCTGGCGGAGGCCGTGCGCGTGATGGCCTGTCACGCGGCCCGGCGCGCGTCCTCTTCGCCGCTCACCGACGCGCAGCTTCGCGCGCTCCTGGGCGAGTTGGACCGCGCGGACTTCACACCCCCATGCACGCACGGCACGGTGGTGGTGCTGGAGATGCCGCTCCTGGAGCTGGAGCGGCGCGCCCGCTGACGGCTCAGGCCTTGGCCTTCGCCTCGACCTGGGCGCGCAGTGCATCCTCCTTCGCGCGCAGCTCGCCGGTGGGGTCGCTGGGCGCGAAGTCCTCCGCGGAGGCCACCTGGCGGATCTCCACCTGGCCGTCCTTGAAGGGGACGCGACGGGCCCAGGCGATGGCCTCCTCGCGCGACTTCACCTCGATGATCCAGAAGCCGGAGACCAGCTCCTTCGTCTCCGAGAACGGGCCATCCGTCACGGTGTTTCCCGTCTTGGAGAACGTCACGCGGGCGCCCTTGGAGCTGGGGTGCAGCCCCTCGCCCGCGAGCAGGATGCCGGCCTTCACCAGCTCCTCGTTGTACTTGCCCATCTCGGTCAGCTCCGCCTCCGTGGGAAGCCGGCCGGTCTCGCTGTCGGGGGTCGCCTTGACGAGCATCATGAAGCGCATGGGGAGGTCTCCTGGAACGTGGGGTTCAACGTCGGGTTCAAAAGCGCGACGAATGGTAGGGCGCGAAATCGACACGGCGGGGGACGAACCGGAAAGTTGACGCGGAAGGGCCCCCGGCTACGGTGTGCGACACGCCTGTAGCACCGGGGCCGTGTGCGCCCGTGCTGGCAGAAAGCCCCGGGTTTCCGCGCCGTGATGCTCCGCCGTCTGCCGCTCCTCCTCGCCCTCGCCGCCGCTCCCGCCCTTGCCCAGGACGAAGACACGGGCGCAGAGCGCGCCCCCACCGACCTGGACGGGGTGGGCCGCATCACCGTGCTGGCCGGCTACCGGCTCACGTCCAACGGCACGCTGTACGACGCCTGGTATGGCGCCAAGGGGCCGGGCAACGGCCTGGAGCGCGCGCCGGAGTCCACGGGAGCGCCCGTGGGCGTGGCCACGTTCGCGTACGCGATGTCGGACCTGGTGGAGGTGGGCTTCGACCTGTTCGGCACCGCGCAGAACCTGCGGCTCACGGAGCCCGGCAGCGACGGCGCCGTGTCCCGCAAGGTCAGCACCGTTTCGTACGGCATCCTCCTGGGGCTGCGCTTCCAGGGCGTGCTGGACGTGGGGCCTCAGGGGCTGGTGCCTTACGTGGGCCTGCTCACGGGGCCCACCGTCATCTCGTCCACGCGCGAGGGCTCGGCGGTCCAGGAGCGGGTCGCCCAGGCCTGGGTGGGCTCGCTCGGCGCCACGCTCCGCCTGTCCGCGAAGTGGGGCATCACCGCCGAGTACCGCTTCACGTTCCTGCGCGGTCCCGTGGAGTCACCGGACGCGGCGAAGTTTGGCGGGCCCTTCAGCTTCAGCCACGGCGGCAGCTGGTTCGCGCTCGGTGTGACCTATGCGTTCCCGCCGGATCCGTCCCGGCCGATGCCCAAGTTCTAGGCGCGCGGAAAGTTCCAACGCGAGAGCAGGCGAGCGCGTACGAAGCGGGGAGTCCGGGGAATGGTGGGCACGGAGGGCTCTGTTGGGGAGCGACAAAAGAACCCGCCCCCTCATCCCGGAGAGTCCCTTAGCATGCGTGAGTCGGCCGAAGTCATTTCCGGTCCCAGGAAGATGTCCATGCCCCCCTCTGAACAGCCGAAGACCGACGTCGAGAAGGAACTCTCCGAGCTCCGCCGCGAGGTCATCGAGTCGCGCAACCTCGTCATCAAGACGGACAACCTGCTGAAGAACCTCCATGCGGAGGTGAAGGCGGTTGGCAAGCGTCACGAGGACTTCCAGAAGCGGCAGTGGATCTCCTCGGCGGTGGCCTACGCGCTCTTCGCGGTGCTGGCGGTCGGTGGCGCGGTCCTGGTGAACGGCGCGCGCAGCTCCAGCAACACCAACGAGCGCGAGCGGCTGGAGAAGCAGGTGTCGGACCTCTCCGCGCAGCTGGAGAAGCAGCGCGCGGACACCACCGCGCACCTGACGGCCCAGCGCGCCGCGGGCGAGGTCTACAAGATGATGACCACGCTGCCGGGCGACGAGCGCCTCAAGGGCATCGACGCGCTGGTGAAGCTGGACACGCAGAAGCTGTCCTCGCTGGAGCGCCAGGCCCTCAACGACCGCGCCGCCATCCTGCGCCGTGAGACGGGCGACGCCGCCTTCGAGCGCGGCAAGATCGCCTTCCGCAAGAACGAGATGTCCGCCGTGGTGGAGGACCTGTCCCGCTTCCTGGCCATGAACCCGCCGGAGGCCGACGCGCTGGACGCGTCCTTCTTCCTGGGCACCGCCTACAACCAGCTGCGTCAGCACGACAAGGCCGTGCCGCTGCTGGCCCGCTTCGTGGAAGGCGACAAGAAGTCCAAGACGCGCGACTACGCCATGCTGCTGCTCGCCCAGTCGTACCAGGAGACGGGCGCGTTCGATAAGGCGGCGGACACGGTGCGCGACGCGCTGGCCACGTACCCGGCCACCCAGTACCTGTCGCAGTTCCGCGGCCGCCTGAGCTCCGCGAAGCGCGCCGCCTCCGGTGGTGCCGACGCCGCCGCGCTGCCCGCCGCCGCCCCGGCCGCCGCGCCCACGGCCACGCCGGCCGTGCAGACCGCTCCCGCGGGCCAGTAGTCCGGCCCGGAAGCCCGCCGCCGTCCGGAAGCGCAAAGCTCCGGACGGTGTGCAAGGGAAGGATTGCCACCCGGGGTCCAGGGTCGTAAGACCTGGGCCCCGTGTCCGCTCCCGACCCCCGGAAAGACCCCCGCTTCCGCACCTACCGTGGCGCCGCGTACGGGGTCCACATCACGCTGGCCACGCTGTTCTCGCTGTGGATGATCTGGAACGTGGGGCACTCCGTCGCGGCGATGACGCCCGAGCGGCCCCCGGCCGTGACTCCGCCCCTCACCGTGCGCGAGTGCCTGGACGCCGCGGACGCGCACTGGAAGGACCTGGAGGCCGAGCGCGAGAAGCTCGTGCACGTCCTCCCCGCGCGCAAGGTCGACCAGGAGTGGATGCGCTTCCGCACCGACTGGCTGACGCGCGTGCGCAAGTCGGAGTCCGAGTGCGCCCTGGAGTCGAGAGACCCCGCCCGCGTGGAGCTGCGCTCGGTGTACCGCCACCTCACGCGGGTGCAGGACCTCTACACCATCCACGCGGTGCAGTACGCGGGTGAGGTGGGCGGCGCGGTGGACGCGCTGCACGCCGCCTTCGACACCGCGCGCCGCAAGGACAGCGGCCGCTAGCCTTCAGCGCGTGGGCAGCACGGTGGAGTAGCGCCCCGTGCTGTCGGACACCGTCTGCGCCAGCAGGATGGAGTCCGGCCGTCCCGCCACCGTCACCACGCGGAAGAAGCGCACGGACGCGTTCGCCGCGATGCCGTCCGGCGCCAGCGCCGGATCCGGGGGCAGGGTGATGCGGCCGCTCAGCGAACGGCCCCGCGACAGCGTGAACGCCGCCAGCTCCAGCGGCCCCGTCTCGTCGGCACCCGCCGCCACGGTGACGAAGCGGCTGACGCGCGGCAGGTTCTCCCCGGGCAGGAAGTCCAGGCGGTACTCGCCCGGGTCCAGGGCCAGCTCGAAGCGGCCCTCGCCGTTGGTGGTGAGGGGGGACTCGAAGCCCAGGGGCGGCTGCGGCCAGCCCGTGAGGGCGCCCACCGGCTCCACCACGATGCGCACGCCGGACGCGGGGCCCGTGCCCTCCGGGTTGTTCACGCTGCCCACCACCACCCTGCGCGCCGGGCACGTCACGTCCGGCAGCACCGTGTCCGCCGCGCCCACCGCCACCGGCTGGAGCGTCAGGCGCGAAGGCGAGCCAGGCGGCGGGACGACGACGAGCGTGAGCGGGGACTCCGCGACGCCGGGCCGGGACTGGAGCTGGTAACGCCCCTGCGCGTCCGTGAGCACCGGCAGGCCCTTGAACGTGCCGCCGCCGGCCACGCGGCCCTGGAGCGACACGCGCGCGCCGGCCATGGGCGACTGGCCGTTGGACTCCAGCACGCGGCCCTCCACGCGCACGGCGGCGCCGGGGTCGCCCAGCTCCAGCGCGGAGGGGAGCTCGCTGAACGGCTCCACCACGAAGGTCTTCCAGGGCATCAGGCTGCCGGCGTCCACGGGCGTCGCGCGCAGCAGCACCGTGTCGCGCGAGGCGTCCTCCACGCTGAGCGCCAGCTGGAAAGCGCCCGTGTCGCGGGCCACGCGGGCGCGCTGGGACAGCGGACGCAGCGACTCATCCAGCGCCTGCACCTCCATGTCCGCGTCCACCCTGCGCGAGCCCTGGAGCACCAGCGTCCCCGTCATCGTCACGACGCGCGGGGCGGTGGGCAGGTCGAACGCCACCATGCCGCCCGTGGCGGGGTCCACGGAGGCCGTGCGCGACAGCGGCGGCAGCGCGGGGTCCAGCGGCGTGAGCGTCACCGTGTAGTCGCCGCTGCCCACCGGCAGCATCCACGCGCCGTCGTCCGGCGTGAGCGTCGTCTCGTAGCGCCGCGCGACGCCCGGGATGAGGCGGCTTTCGCCCGTGGCCAGCAGGTGGATGGGGGCCCGGTAGGGGACGGGGGACGTGCCGCCGTCGGCCGTGGCGGCGGCGCCCCGGGACACCTCGCCGCGCAGGCGCACGGGGCTGAACAGCTCCAGGTTCTGCTCCGGCCGCAGCCGGTCCACCGGGAAGTCCTGCGCGAGCAGGCCCGCCTTGGGGTGGGGCTCCACCTCCACGACGATGTCGCCGCCGGGGTTGCCGCAGCCGTCCACGAAGCACACCTGGCCCGCGGCGCACTCCGCGTCGGAGCGGCACACGAGCTGATCCGGCGGAGGCTCGTCCTCCAGGAACGCGCACCCGGCCCCGGTCAGCCCGAGCGCCAGCGCCAGGGCCCGGAGCGCGCGCGTCACTGGCAGTCCCCCGCCACCGTGTTCACCACCCACGAGTACGAGGTGACGAAGCCCGGGTCCTTCACCACGCCGCCGTCCGCGAGCAGGACCTCTTCCGGGGGATCCGGCTGGCGGTTGGTGAGGTGCCGGTCGGTGACGAGCGCCTCCACCAGGTGGATGCCCGGCGGGGCCAGCGGGTTGTTGGCCGAGCGCAGGTCCATGCGCAGATCGCCGCGGTCGCCACGGGCGGGCTGGCCGGTGTTGGGCAGGACGAACTGCCGGTAGAAGCCCGTGGGGTTGGACGGGTTGTAGTCCACGTACCACTCCACGGTGATGCGGTCGTCGACGTCCAGGTCCTCCACCACCACCTTGAAGTCCTGGACGCAGCTGCCCACGCCGAAGCTGCGCAGGATGCGCTCCGAGGGCGTCACCTGCTCCTCCAGGATGCGCGGCGGGCGGTTGCGGAACTGCGGCACGCTCTCCAGCAACGCCTCATCCTGGGGGATGAGGCAGCCCGAACCCGCCGCGAGCGCCGCCAGCCCCAGCGCCGTCACGAGCGGCTGGAGGATGCCCCGGGACTGTCGCGTCGCGTGGTGGTGCATGGCGTGGCTTGACGGCAACCCTATAGCAGTTCCTCGTTGTCGTCGGGGGGCAGCGGACCGCCCGTCTTCTCCGCCTCCAGCTTCTCCAAATGGCGGAAGATGGTGCGCGGGTCCACGCCCAGGTCCTTGGCCGTCTTGGTGCGGTTGCCGTTGTTCCGCGCCAGCACCTCGTTGATGTAGCGCTTCTGGAACTCCTCCTTCGCCTGGAGCAGCGGCATGATGGGCTCCAGGTTCTCCGGCTTGAGGTCCAGGTCGTCCGCGCCCAGCAGCGGCTTGTCCGCGAGGACGACGGCCTTCTTCAAGCGGTTCTCCAGCTCGCGGATGTTGCCCGGCCAGCCGTACTTCTTCATGGACACGGCGGCCGCGGGCGTGAAGCCGCGCGCCTTGGAGTTGAACTCGCGCGCGTACTTCTGCAGGAAGAAGCGGCCCAGGACGATGACGTCCTCGCCGCGCTCGCGCAGGGGCGGCAGCTTCACGGTGACGACGTTGAGCCGGTAGTAGAGGTCCTCGCGGAACGTGTTCCGCTTCACCTCCTCTTCCAGGATCTTGTTCGTCGCGGCCACCACGCGGATGTCCACCGGCTCGCCGCGGTTCTCGCCGACCTTGTAGACGACCTTGTCCTGGAGCGCGCGCAAGAGCTTCACCTGGAGCTGGAGCGGCATCTCGCCGATTTCGTCCAGGAAGAGTGTGCCGCCGATGGCCGCCTGGAACTTGCCGGGCCGCGTGGCCACCGCGCCGGTGAAGGCGCCCTTGGCGTGGCCGAACAGCTCGCTCTCCAGCAGGTTCTCCGGGATGGCGCCGCAGTTCACCGTGATGAACGGGCCCTTGGTGCGCGGCGAGCGGCGGTGGATCTCCCGGGCGATGAGCTCCTTGCCCGTGCCCGTCTCGCCGGTAATCAGGACGGAGATGTCCGTGGGGGCGATCTTGTCCAGGCGCTTGTACACGTCCCGCATGCCCTGGCACGAGCCCACGATGTCGCCGTAGCGCTGGTCCTCCAGCTTGCGGCGCAGCTCCGTGTTGTCGAGCTTCAGGTCGTTCACGAGCAGCGCGTTCTGCAGGAGCAGCGACGCCTGCGCCGCGAACACCGTGAGCATGTCCAGGCTCTTGGGCTCGAAGCGGTTCACCAGCCGGTCGTTGCCCACGTAGAGCACGCCGAACAGGTCACCCTTGTGCATCACGGGCACGCACATGACGGAGTGGACCTTGAGGTTCACCACGGACTCGCTGGCCTTGAACTCCGGCGCGTCCAGCGCGTCCGCGACGATGATGGCCTTCTGGTCCTTCACCACCTTGGAGATGATGGAGTCCGACAGCTTCTCCACCGCGTCCTCGATGTTCTCCCGGGCCACGTTGCGCGCGGCCTTCACGCGCGGCTCGCCGCTCTCCATCAGGATGAGGAAGCCCTTGTCGGCGCGGGTGACCTCGATGGCCTCGTCCAGCAGGCTCTCCAGGATGCGGTCCACGTCGTAGCTGCCGAAGAGCCGCTCGCTGAACGCGGTGAGCCGCTTGAGCAGGACCAGCTCGCGGCCCACCACGCCGGGCAGCTCCGCCGTGTGCGAGTCGGAGGAGGCCGTGGAGGCGGAGGGCAGGGACACCTCGCGCTCGGGCACCTCGCGGCGCACGGGCTCGCGGGGGGCGTCCTCGCGGGAGAAGGTCAGCTCGGTGCCGCCGACCTTGACCACGTCGCCGGTGGCCAGCGCGTGGTTGTCACGGCGTTTGCCGTTGACGTGGAAGGTGGCGCCCAGGCTGCCCACTTCATAGCGGGAGCCGTCGAAGGTGACGTGCAGGGCGCTGGCGGGAACGCTGGCGTCCTCCAGGGGCACGTCGTTGTCGGATCCCCGCCCCAGGCTGGTGATGCGCTTGAGCAGGGAGACCGTGCGGACCTTTCCATCGGGGGTGCGGACGGTGAGGCTGGCCATGGGCGGAGTTTCTGGGGCTAGAACGTGAGGGAGAAGCCGGCGCCCAGCCCACCACGGGTGGAGTACAGCCGCATGCGCGGCGGCGCGGCCTGGGAGACGGAGGGAGAAGGCTTCGGTTCGGGGCGGGACTCCACGGTGGTGCTGCTCACCACCTGGTCCTCGTGGTGGTAGACGGCGTCCACCACGCCCAGGGTGTAGACGGTGTAGAAGCCGGTGGCGGACGCGAGCTTGATGAGCTGCCACGTGTCCGCCTGCCGCGCGCGATCCGTGGGGATGAAGCGCACCGGGATGGACGCGCGGCCGTCCTCGTCCAGCACGTTGTCGAGGTTCACGAACCGCTCCTCGAAGAGCGAGTCGTACGCGAAGAACGCGATGATGCTGGTGACGGCCAGGGCGCCTTCGGTGGCGGCGAAGACGATGCCCATGCTGTTGCGGCCCTGCTGGAACTGGCCGGCGCCGAAGGGGACGAAGTTGACCAGGAAGTTGCGCTTCTCCACGGTGCGCACGGTGACCTGGCGGGCCAGCTCCTCCGCGCGGCGGCGCTGCGTCTCCAGGGCGACGCGCTCCTGTTCGCGGCGCTCCTGTTCGGCCTTCTCGCGCTCCAGGCGCAGGCGCTGCTCCTGGCGGAGGAACTCGCGCTCGCCGGACATCTGGTTCTTCAGGTCCTCGAAGTAGGCGACGGCCGGGGGCGGGACGACGAAGGGGTCCAGGCTGAAGTCGGGGTCCAGCCGGAGCACGGCGCGCAGGTGGCGTTCGGCCTCGTCGGTCTTGTTGAGGTTGAAGGCGGACAGGCCCGCCAGCTTATGCAGCTCCACCAGGTCGTCCTCGGGCAGGTCGCCGCGGTCGATGCGCTGGCCGGCGCGCTCCAGCACCTCGGCGTACTTGCCGTACTCGAAGGACGAGCGCAGGGCCGCGACCTCCGGATCCGCGCCGTTGGGGACCTGGGCGCGCGCGGACGCGGGGCCCAGCAGGGCCACGAGGAGGGCGACGAGAAGCAGCGGGCCACGGCTCATTCGGGGGCCAGGCTCCCGCGCAGGGTGGTGGGCTTGCCGGGCTCCAGCAGGACGACGCGCTTCTCGGTCTTGTAGCCGGGGGAGGAGATCTCCACCTCCACGCGGTGCTGGAAGCTGGCGGGGCCCCGGGGGGAGCGGATGTCGAAGGGGTTCTGGAGGCTGTCGTGCGCGGTGCGCTCCGCGTCGCCCACGCGCACGGTGGCGTCCGGCGGCTGGTAGTCCAGGGCGAGCCGCGAGGACTTGAGGAGGGCGCGCAGGCGGAAGACGTTCTCGCCGTTGGGCTTCACGTCGATGGTCTCCGTGGCGTCCTCGCAGTAGCCGCAGGAGACGGTGATGGTGTGCGGGCCCGGCGTCAGGTGCACGTCGTGCTGCGCGAGCTGCTGCGTGCCGGCGGGGCCGTCGTCCACGCGGATGGAGCCGTAGGGGCGCACGAGGATGGACACGGGGATCCGGCCAGCGCGAGAGGACTTCGGGTCGTCCTGCGGGTCGAGGCTGGCGACCATCGTGGGGCGCGCCGTGCGCTCCGTGGGGGAGGGGAGGCGAGGGTTGGTGTCGGGGTCGCGGACGGGAGTGCCCGTGCCGCCCGTGCCCTGCGCACCCGTGGAGCGTGAACCGCCAGGCGTGCCCGTGGCGTCGCCCGTGCCTTGCGAGCCATTGGGCGCGCCCGCGATCTGCGAGCCGTTGGAAGCCCCCGCGCCCTGCGAGCCGTTTGTGCCACCCGTGCCCTGCGTGCCGTTGGGCGTGCCACCCGTGCCTTGAGTGCCGCTCGGCGCGCCGGCGACCTGCGAGCCTTGCATGCCGGTGGCGGCAGCGGTGCCAGTCGGAAGTTGGGTGCCGACGGTGGCCTTCGTGCCGTCGGTTCGCGGGCCCGCCGTCTCCACCTTCGGTGTCTCGGGCGCACCGGCGTTCATCCGGTACACCTGCCAGCCGCCCAGGCCCAACGCGAGCGCCACGCCGGCTCCGATGCCCGCGCGGATGCCGCGCCTGCGCCACGTGCGCCGCCGCTGCTGACGCTGGATGCTCTTGAGCAACCCCAGCGCCCGCTCGTTCGTCGCGTCCAGCGCGAGCACGTGGTTGAGGCACGCCAGCGCGCG